>NZ_BAABJO010000018.1:0-161260 GCF_039543345.1 Pseudonocardia adelaidensis
ACAGTGCGACGTTGACCCGGATCGGTGCCGAGATCGCCGCCGGCGAACCGCGGTGGCGCACCACCACCGTGGCCGACCCGGCCACCGCCGAGCAGGTGCTGCTCACCCTCGCGTTGTGCGGCACCGCCGGCCACGTCGAAACCCTGGTCCGCGCGGTGCGCCGCCGCCACACCCCACCACCCGACAGCGCCGCCCGCCGGTCGTTGTCCTGGCGGTGGGACGACGACGGCGCACTGGTGGTGCGGGCCCGGCTCACCCCGGATGCCGGGGCCGCGTTCATCGCCGCCATCGAATCGTTGGTTCCGGCCCGGGCGCCGACCACCCACCCGACCCCACCGGCGCCGCCGGACCTGGATGAACGCGCCTGTGAACAGCCACCCGGCCCGGCCGCCGACCGGACCGAGGCCCGCCGCGCGGACGCGCTGCTGGCCCTGGTCACCGGCCGCACCGACGAGGACGGCCCGGTCGTGGAACGCGGCGACGCCCGGGTGGTGGTGCACGTCGAGGTCCCCACCGGCACCGCCCGCATCGAAGACGGCCCCGAGATCCCCGCCACCACCGCCGAACGGCTGGCCTGCGACGCCCGGGTACAGGCACTCCTCGATGACCGGCGAGGTAACCGGATGTACTTCGGGCGCACCCGCCGCCTCGCCAGCCCCGCCCAGATCGCCGCCCTGACCAGGCGCGACGGCGGCCGGTGTCAGTTCCCCGGCTGCACCCACACCCGGTTCCTGCACGCCCACCACGTGCTGTCCTGGCTGTTCGGCGGGCCCACCGACATCGACAACCTGATCCTGCTGTGCTCCTTCCACCACCAGGTGATCCACGACCACGGCTACCGGATCCGCCGGCTGTCCGGACGCTGGGAGTTCCTCCGCCCCGACGGCACCCCCATCCCCACCACTGCGGAGCCGCTGACCGGGAACACCGAAAGCCTGATCGAGATGCACACCCGGGCCCGGCTGCGGATCGACCACACCACCCTGACCCCGGACTGGGACGGCGACCGCCTCGACCCCCAACCCATCCTCGACGTGCTGCTGCCCCGCCGGATCACCACCGCAGCCTGACGGCGGCGTTCCGCGGAACGCGCCGGTGGCCCCGGTCGAGGGTGTTACGGCCGCGGCGGGCCAGCCGCCCGCCGGGCGCGCAGCACGTCGGCGATCCGGGGGAGCTCGAACTCCCCTCCCGAGATCTCCGGCCGCCGGGCGAGGTAGGCGCGCGCCCGCGCGAGGCCGGCCTCGCGCTCGGCGAGCGGGGTGGTGAGCACCCACGAGTGCGTGCTGATCTCCGCCATCAGGTCGTCCAGCGTGGTGGGGGTTGTGAAGGGGAACCTCGCGAACTCGCCGGGCGCGACACCGTAGCCCTCGGGGAAGCGCTTCGCGTCGTCGTGGAACTGCGCGTCCGGGTCCCACGAGCCGGCCTCGTGGAAGCCGCGCACCCAACCGACGCGCACGTCGGAACCGATCCACAATGCGGCCAGCACCCCGCCGGGTCGCAGCACGCGCGCGATCTCGGGCATCGCCCGGTCCCGGTCGAACCAGTGGAAGGCCTGGCCGACGAGCACCGCGTCCGCCGAGGCGTTGGGGAGCGGGATGCGCTCGGCGGTGCCCTCCCGGACGTCCACCGACGGGTGGCGGGACCGCAGCTGCGCGAGCATCGCCGGGTCCGGATCCACGGCCGTGACCCGACCGCCGGAACTCACGCGGCCGACGAGGGCCTCGGTCAGCTTGCCCGTACCGGCACCCAGGTCGAGCAGGTGCAGGCGGAGTCGCTCGGGCGGCTCGCCCAGCGGTGCCAGGGCCCAGGCGACTGCCTCGGCCGGATAACCGGGCCGGTGGCGGGCGTACGTCGCTGCCACGGTTCCGAAGGACGGGGCGGGCGATCCGGGCATGATCCGACCGTAGGGCCTTCGGGCCGGGGCCTCCACCGGCTCCGGCGACCCGTCGTACGCCCGGCCCGGGAGGCGCGTGCTCGCCACCAGCCCGACGAGGACGGCGGCCACCAGCAGCCAGAACCCCGGGCGGAAGCTCCCGATCGACGCCACGTCCGGCACACCCACGAGCAGCGCCCCGACGGCGATGCCGAGCGCGGCACCGAGCTGGTTGAACGCGTAGAGCAGGGCGCTGCCCTGCGCGGCGGAGCCGGGTGGCACGGTGCGGAACACGGAGCCGATGGCGGGCACGCCGACCGTTCCGAGGCCGAGCCCGAGCACCAGCGCCCCGACGACGGGCGCCAGCCGGCTGGGTCGCGAGCAGCACCGCCCCCGCCAGCGCGACGACGCCACCGGTGACGGCGACCCGTCGTGACCCGGTTCGGCACCCGCCGGGTGCCCGAGCAGGAGTTGCGGGAGGTCGCCCGGGCGACCGTCGACACCTTCGTGCGGGCGTTCGCGCCGGCGTGAACCGTGCGCCGGCGGCTCGGGCGCCGTTCGCTCCCCCGGGCCTCAGCGCCCGCTGCCCAACACCTCCTGCCACACCGCGAACAGCTCGTCCGCCGCCTCCGGCGCACAGACGAGGATGCCGCCGCCGTCCGGGAACGGTTGCTGCGCCCCGGACTCGTCGCGCACCGCCAGCCCGGCCTCCGCGCAGGCGAACGCGGCAGCGAGGTGGTCCTCGGGGTGGAACTCGCTGATGATCGCCCCGGTGCCCCTGCCGGCGGCGACATGGCTCAGGGCCAGGGTGCCGCTGCCCATCACCCGCGCGGTGCACGCGCGGTCGGCCAGCGCGGTGAGCAGCTGCGCCATCCCCGGCCAGGGCCGGTGCGCCGCCCACTCCGTGAGGAGGACCCCGCCGGTCAGCCGCGCACGGTGGGTCGGGCGCACCTCGGGGACCGGCCGGCCGTTCAGCGTGACGCCCTGCCCCGTGACGGCCAGGACGACCTCGTCGCGCCAGGCGTCGGCGACGACGCCGACCAGCGGGGTCGTGCCCACGGCGAGCGCGAGCGAGAACGCCGTCCACGGCAGGCCGGCCACGAGGTTCGTCGTGCCGTCGACGGGGTCGCAGTACCAGGTCGGGCCGTCGGCCGCGACGCCACCGAACTCCTCGCCCACGAGGGTGTGCCCGGGCAGCCGGCTCGCGACCAACGCCCGCACCTCGCGTTCGACGGCCTGGTCGACGTCCGTGACCAGATCGGCGGCGTGCGCCTTCTCCCGGACCACGCCGAGCGGATCGGACCGGACGATCCGCATCGCCGTGCGGGCGGCATCCATGGCCACCCGCGCCGCCTCGGCCAGCTCGTCAGGCTGCACGGTCGAGCTCATCGAGCACCACGGCCACGGCGATGGCCGGCAGCGTGTTCTCCGGGTTCCGGACGGGGGTCTCCGCGATGTGCGATCGCCAGTGCCGTGCCTGCGGCGCAGCCCGGAGTCATCGGAATCATCCGATGAGCTGCCCGTCCGCGTAGCTCAGCGCTCGGCGGAACTGGATCGCGGCGGTGTCGTCCGGTGCGGGGCGCGGATCGTCCGGGCCGAGGTAGGCGCGCAGCCGCGTCTCCCCGACCTCGAGCACGACCTCGGTGAAGTGCCCGCGGGGAACGACGCGCTGCACCCGCGCGGCGGTACCCCCGGCCGCCAGCACGACGTCCTCCGGACGTACCGCGATCTCCGTGCCGCCCGGTGCGCAGGGCGTCAGCACGGCGATGCTCGTACCGTCGGCGAGGAGCGCCACCTCGTTCTCGATCTTGCCGGGGAGGCTGTTCATCGCTCCGACGAAGCCGCCGACGAACCGGGTGGCCGGGCGCCGGTACAGGGTGTCCGGCGGCGCGACCTGCTCGATCCGTCCGCCGTTCATCACGGCCACCCGGTCCGCGATCGACAGCGCCTCGTCCTGGTCGTGGGTGACGACCAGCGTGGTGATCCGGAGCCGCTGCTGGATGTCGCGGATGTCCTCCCGCACGCGTACCCGCAACTTCGCGTCGAGGTTGGACAGCGGCTCGTCCAGCAGCAGCACGGCCGGCTCCTGCACGAGGGCCCTGGCGAGCGCGACGCGCTGCTGTTCACCCCCGGAGATGTAGGCGGGGCGGCTGCGCAGGTGGTGGGTGAGCCCGACGAGCTCCAGCATCTCCCCCACCCGTCGGGTGATCTCCGCCCTGGGCAGTCGCCGCAGTTTGAGAGCGAACGCCACGTTGTCGAACACGCTCATGTGCGGCCACAGGGCGTAGTTCTGGAACACCATCGCGGTGGGCCTGCGCTCCGGGGGGAGCGTGGTGACGTCCCGGCCGTCGATGACGACGTTCCCGAGGTCGGGCGAGAGGAAGCCGGCGACCATGCGCAGGGTGGTGGTCTTCCCGCAACCCGACGGTCCGAGCAGGCACACCAGCTCCCCGCTGGCGACGTCGAGATCGAGGTCGTCGACGATGCGGCGCCCGCCCAGATCCTTGGCGACGCCGGACAGATGCAAGCTCACCTGAGTTGGAACCCCTCCGCGAGCTGGCCACCCATGACGTGCCGGCGCACGAGCAGCAGCAGCGCGACGGACGGGATCGACAGCAGGATCGAGAACACCGCGGCCACCTGGCGCGGGTAGTTGAGCACCAATGAGTACATCTCCGTCGGCATCGTGTAGTAGACGGGAGCGCCGACCAGGTAGGTGCCCTGGGCCTCGTCGAACGACGCGAGGAACGACATCGTCAGCGCCACCAGGATCCCGGGGAGCGCCAGCGGCAGCGTCACCGACGCGAACACGCGCAGCGGCCGCGCCCCCGCGTCCCGGGCGGCTTCCTCGAGGCTGCGCGGCACGGCCGCGAACGCCGCCGCCGGGATCCACGTCATGAACACCACCGTGCCGAGCAGGTGCACGATCACGATCCCGGTGAACGTCGCCATCAGGTCGAACGCGTAGAACAGCGCGGCGATCGACACGAAGAGCCCCGTCTTCGGGAACGCGTTCGTCGCGAAGAGGCCGATCAGGAACAGGCGGCGTCCGGGGAAGTCGAACCGCGCGAACGCGTACGCCGCGGGCAGGCAGATCACGGCGGCGACGGCGATCGTGGTGAACGCGAACGCGAGTGAGAGCTGGATCGAGGAGAACAGCAACGGGTCGGCGAACACCTCACCGAACCAGTGCAGCGTCCACCCGTCGGGGAGGAGGTGCGGGTAGGTCCACCCGGTGGCGAACGCGCGGACTGCGAGCCAGCCGAGCGGCCCGACGATGAAGACGGCGAGCAGCACCATCGCGATGCCGCCGAGCACGCGCCCCGTCGCGGTCATCACGCCCGTCCCGCGGCGCGCGCCGCCCGGAGGTTCGCCCACACGTAGAGCGCACCGATCCCGGCCGCGATCACGAACACGACCACGGCGATCACCACGGCCTGCTGGGGGAGGTTGTAGGACTGGAAGTAGGCGGCCATGTCGACGCCGAGCATGGTCGGCGCGTTCGGCCCGGTGAAGTACGGCACCGTGAAGGCGCCCAGGGTGGCGATGGCCGTGAACGTCGCCGCGATCACGGTCGGCACCACCGCCAGCGGCAGGAGCACCGACCGGACGATCCGCGGGAAGGACGCACCCGCGTCGGCGGCGGCCTCGATCAGCGCGGTCGGCACGGCCTGCACGCCGGAGGTGACCATCAACGTGGCGAACGGGAGCTGGGTCCAGATCATGGCGATCGTGATGCAGACGACCGTGTAGCCCAAGGTCGGCGCGTCCCCGCCGAGGATCGCGGCGAGCGACCGGACGAATCCGTCGCCCGCGTAGAAGGTGAGGATCGCCCAGGACGCGATCACGACCGGGATGAACATCGGGATCACGGCGATCGCGGCGAGGACCTGCGCTGCCCGGGAGCCGGACAGCCGCAGGTAGAGCGCGATCGCCCAGGCCAGCCCGACGACGACGACCGTGGTCACGAGCGTGACCGCGACAGTGGTCAGCAGGTCGCGGAGGACCCGTCCGTCCGCCAGGACGTCGGCGTAGGCGCCGAGGGTCTGCTGCCACCAGGCGTCCACGGTGTGCTGGTCCCGCGCGATGCGCGCGATCGTGGTGTTAAGCCCGCCCACGTGGCCGAGGCTGTAGGCGATCGCCGTGCCGATCGGGAAGCCGACGAACACGGCGACGACCAACACCGGCGGGGCCGCCATCAGCAACCCGGCGATCGGTCTTCTGCGCATGTCAGGTGCCTAGTGGCCGGGGACGAGCTGGTCCCACAGGTTGTTCAGGTCGTTCTTGTGGTCGGTGAAGTAGGTGGGGCGCAGCTGGTCGGGGTGCGCGTCGCCGAAGGCCGTCTGCACGTCGGCCGAGAGCTTGTCGAGCGAGATGACCGGGTAGCCGCCGATCTTCTGGGCGATCGCCTGCTGCTGGGCCGGTTCGAGCAGGAAGTCGACCAGCTTCACCGTGTTGTCCTGCCTGTCGGTTCCCTTGACGATGCCGACCGCGGTGGCGCCGCCGGTGAGAGGCGGGTCGCTGATCTGCAGCGCCTTGACCGTCGGCGGGATGGTGCCGTGCTGCTGGCCGCTGAGGAACTGGTCCGACCACACCGGGATGATCGACACCTGGCCGCTGGCGAGCAGGTCGAGCGTTCCGTTGTTGCCGTTCGGGTAGACGCCGTGCTGGAACACGTACTGGTTGAGCGCCGCGAGCGTCCGCCAGCCTTCCTGCCAGTTGTCCTCGAGCTCCTTGTGGTAGCCCGTGGTCATCTGCTCACGCACGTCGGGCGGCACGAACTTGTCCAGCACGGTGGTCACGAACGCCTGGCCCGACCCGCCCGTCTTCGGCGAGTTGTAGGTGAACTGGCCGGGGTGCGCCTTGATCCACGCGAGCAGGTCGTCGAGGGTGCGCGGCGGGTCCTGCACCTTCGTCGAGTCGTAGGCGAGCAGCACCGACGAGGCCCGATAGGGCACGGACCCGGGCCCGGCCGCTGCGACGATCTTCGGGTCGATGCCGGCGAGACCGGAGACGAGCCCCGCCGGATCCAGCAGCAGGCCGGCCGGCCCCGCGTCCTCGGTGGCGCCACCCTCGACGAGGTCGATGCCCGGGTCCTTGCCCTGCTGCTCCGCCGCCGCGAGCTTCGCGATGGTCTGGGTCTTGTTCGCCCCGTGCAGGTCGAACTGCACATCGACGCCGATGCCCGGGTTCGCTGCGGTGAACGCCGGGATCAGGGTGTTCTGCCAGAGCTCCTGGATGTTCGTGTCGTCCGCGAGGTACACCCGGACGTTCTGGCCGTTGCCGGCCCCCTGGGCCGTGGCGCCGGGGCCGTTGCCGGCGCATGCGGTGAGGAGACCGGCCACGGCGAGAACGGCCGCCGTGGAGAGAATGCGGCGTCGGGTCATCGGTTGCCTTCTGCGAATGTCGGGGAGCCTCGGGATCATGACATGACATCCGGATCTTCGATAGACCGTGTTCTGGATTCCGCGTGAACCGGGCGTGGCCGGGTTCGCGCGCGCAGGCTCACCGATGGCAGCCGAGGTCTCCCGTCGGCGAATGTCGTGATCTGCGGGTTGATGGTCGTGGTCGGGGCCGCGATGAGCCCCCGGTGCCGATGCGTGCGTCCACCGGCCCGAGGCCGCGCCGTCGGCGCCGGACGGCGCGACCGCGAGGTGCAAGGACAGGACCTACAGCTTCAGCGAGCACCGCAGTGGGACCTGTTCGCGCCACGGCGGCGTCGCGGAGTGGCTCTGACGAACAGCAGTCGGTACCAGCTGCCGGTCGCGCCGCTACCCCGAACGGGCGTGTATCGTTGCTGACCGTGACGGGCAAGGGCGGTCCGGCGGCCGCGCCCGTCGGAGGTGGAGCGGGCGCCACCCTTCGCCTCCTGGAGTACCCGATCGGGTGCCGCGCGCCGATGCCGCGGCCGCCCGCGGGCGGCTGCTGTCGTGGTTGCTGTATACGGGGCTTTCGCCTCCGCTGAGCCTGTGCGCCTGATCGCGTCGCCAGGCCCCGGGGCGTGAGCCCGCCCGCGACCCAGCGCAGAACCGACGTGCCCGATCGGAATCCCGAGGGCACCCCCGAAAGGACCAACCTCCCCATGTCGCGCCTCTCGCGCCGGACCCGCTCTGCCCTGCTGCTCCTGCCCCTCGCCGTGCTCGCCGCGGCCTGCGCGGCGCCGGGCTCGGCGCCGTCCTCCGACGACGGCTCCGGCCAGGTCGTCTCGATCGGCGTCACCGACGCCAGCGAGAACTACTGGAACGTCTACAAGCAGAAGGCCGCCGCCCAGGGCATCACGGTGAACTTCGTCAACTTCACCGACTACAACCAGCCCAACCCGGCGCTGTCGCAGGGCCAGCTGCAGCTCAACGAGTTCCAGCACCTGCAGTACCTCGCGAACTACAACGTCAAGAACCCCGCCGCCAACAGCGACGACGACCTCGTGCCGATCGGCGCCACGGCCGTCTACCCGCTGCCGCTGTACTCGGCGAAGCACACCTCGGTCGACCAGATCCCGCAGGGCGGGCAGGTCGTGATCCCGAACGACCCGACGAACCAGGCGCGCGCCCTGCTGGTCCTGCAGGCCGCCGGGCTGGTCACGCTGCGGGGCGGCGGCAACTCGCTCTCGACCCCGGGCGAGATCGAGTCCGCGAAGGTCGAGGTCGTCCCGGTCGATGCCGCCCAGACGGCGGCGAACATCCAGAGCGTCGACGCCGCGATCGTCAACAACAACTACGCCACCGCGGCGAAGCTGACCGACCAGCAGCGGATCTTCGCCGACGACCCGAACAGCGAGTCGTCCAAGCCCTACATCAACGCCTTCGTCTCGCGGGCCGAGGACAAGGACAACCCGGTCTACCTGCAGCTCGCGGCGCTGTACCACGACCCGGAGGTCGAGGCGGCCATCCGCGCCGACCTCGGCGACACCGGCGTGTTCAAGTCGAACGACGTCGCCGACCTGCAGGCCACGACCACGAAGATCGAGAACGACCTCCGCGCGGCGGGTTCCTGAGCCGTGGCCCCGCTGATCTCCCTCCGCGGAGTGAGCAAGGCCTTCCCGGCAGGCCGCGGCCGGGTGGTGCGCGCCGTCGACGGCGTCGACCTCGACGTCGAGGACGGGGAGATCACCGGAGTCATCGGCCACTCCGGGGCCGGGAAGAGCACGCTCGTCCGCATGATCAACGCGCTCGAGCTGCCGACGGAGGGCACGGTGACCGTCGGCAGCCGGGTGACCGGTGAGCTCGGCGAGCGCGGGCTGCGCGAGCTGCGCGGGGAGGTCGGGATGATCTTCCAGCAGTTCAACCTGTTCGCCTCGCGCAGCGTCGCGGGCAACGTCGGCTACCCGCTGCGGATCGCGGGCTGGTCGCGCGAGCGCCGCCGGGAGCGGGTGGCCGAGCTGCTGGAGTTCGTCGGGATCGCCGAGAAGGCGCGCCAGTACCCCGCGCAGCTGTCCGGCGGGCAGAAGCAGCGGGTGGGCATCGCGCGCGCGCTGGCCACCTCGCCCCGGATCCTGCTCGCCGACGAGGCCACCAGCGCGCTGGACCCGGAGACCACCAAGGACGTGCTCGCCCTGCTCAAGCGGATCAACCGCGAGCTCGGAACCACGATCGTCGTGATCACCCACGAGATGGACGTCGTGAGCTCGATCTGCGACACCGTCGTGGTGATGGACCGGGGCCGGGTGATCGAGCGCGGCCCGGTCTACGACGTGTTCAGCGCCCCGCGCGAACCGGCGACCCGCCGCTTCGTGCACAGCGTGCTGCACGACCGGCCGTCCGAGGAGACCCTGGCGCGGCTGCGTGAGCACTTCCCGGGGCGCATCGTCACCGTGGCGGTCCGTGACGACCCTGCCGTCCGCACCGCCGTGTCGCAGGTGATCGCCGGCCACGACGTGCGCAGCACGATCATCTACGGCGGGATCCGCGAGCTGGCCGAGAAGCCGTTCGGCTCCATCACCTTCGAGCTCGCGGGCGACGACCCCGCGGTCGAGGCGTTGATCGCCGACCTGCGGGCGCACACGTACGTCGAGGAGCTCACGCAGGAGGCGTCGTGACCGACTGGGCGACGCTCTCCCCCGTCCTGTGGCTGTCGTTCCAGCAGACCGTGTACATGGTCTTCTGGACGATGCTCATCGCCGGGGCGCTCGGGCTGGTGCTCGGCGTGGCGCTCTACGCGACGCGCCGCGGCGGCCTGCTGCAGAACGGCCCCCTGTTCGGGCTGCTCAACGTGCTGGTGAACATCGTGCGCCCGATCCCGTTCATCATCTTCATCACCGCGATCGGCCCGCTCACGCTGCTCGTGATGGGCACGACCATCGGCACCCGGTCCGTGCTGTTCCCGATGTCGGCGATGGCGACGTTCGTGATCGGCCGGATCGTCGAGCAGAACCTCGTGTCCGTGGACCCGGGTGTGATCGAGGCGGCCCGCGCGATGGGCGCGAGCCGGTTCCGGATCATCTGGAGCGTGCTGATCCCGGAGGCGCTCGGACCGCTGATCCTGGGCTACACGTTCATCTTCATCGCCGTCGTGGACATGTCGGCGATGGCGGGCTACGTCGGCGGCGGCGGGCTCGGCGACTTCGCCATCAGCTACGGCTACCAGCAGTTCAACTGGACGGTCACGCTGGTCACGGTCGTGATCATCGTGCTGATCGTGCAGCTGGCGCAGCTGGTCGGGAACCGGCTGGCCCGCAAGGCCCTCCGCCGATAGGACCCGTCACAGGTCGGTGCTGCGCGCAACCTGCTCCCATGCGCGCAGCTCGGTGGTGTTCGCCTCGAGGGAGGCCGCGATCGCGTCGGCGGCATCGCCCCCGAGGGCCAGGCGCAGCGGGGGCTCCTCGGCGGCGAGCGCGTCGAGGATCGCGGCCGCGGCCTTGGCGGGGTCGCCGGGCTGCGTGCCGTCGAAGTCCTGCTGCATCTTCCGCACCGGCCCGACGATGTCGTCATACGCCGGGATCGGCTCCGTCATGCGCATACCGCCGCCGTGCAGGCCGGTGCGGAACGCGCCGGGCTCGACGATCAGCACCCGGACGCCGAGCGGTCCGACCTCGGCCGCGAGCCCCTCGGACCAACCCTCGAGCGCGAACTTCGTGGCGCTGTAGCCGCCGACCCCGGGAAACGACAACCGCCCGCCGAGGCTGCTGAACTGCACGATCGCGCCGCTGCCCTGCGCACGCAGGTGCGGCAGCGCGGCGCGGGTGAGCGCGACGGGCCCGAAGAAATGCACCTCCATGAGGTCGCGCAGCTCGGCGTCGGTGGTCTCCTCGGCGGCGCCGATCAGCGCCCGGCCCGCGGCGTTGACCAGCACGTCGAGCCGGCCGTGCCGCTCCACCACGCCGTCGACGACCGCCTTGCCGGCCGCCGTGTCGGTGACGTCCAGCTCGACCGGGTCGACCCCGTCCGGAAGCCCGCTCGTCCGGCGTGCGGCGCCGACCACGGTGTCGCCGGCCTCGACCGCGGCGGTGGCGAGCGCGTACCCGAAGCCCGAGGAGGCCCCCGTGATCAACCAGACCCTGCTCTGTCCCATGGCGTCGGACGATATCGACACCTCGGCGGGCGGGAAGGTCGATTCCTGCTCACCTGTCAGGCCGTCCTGAAGATCCGCGCGGTCACCCGGGCGCCGAACCGCAGCGCCGACAGCGGCACGCGCTCGTCGACCGCGTGGAACATGCCGAAGGCGTCGAAGTCGTCGGGCACCCGCAGCGGCGCGAAGCCGTACCCGGCGATCCCGAGCCGCGCGAGGTTCTTGTTGTCGGTCGAGGCGGGCAGCAGGTAGGGCACCACGACCCCGTCGGGGTCGTCGGCGGCCACCGCGGCGCGCAGCGCCTCGACCAGCGGCGCTCCGGCGGGCGCGGCGATGGGCGGCATCGACCGCCACTCGACCTCGACGCCGTCCCCGACGAGACGCTCCACCTCGCGTTCGACCTCACCCTCGCAGCCGGGCAGGATCCGCGTGTCGATCTCGGCGAGGGCCTCCCCGGGGATCACGTTCGCCTTCCGACCGGCGGACAGCACCGTCGGGGTGGCCGTGTTGCGCAGCCCCGCCCTGGCGATCTCTCCCACGAACCCGAGCCGGTCGAGCTCGCGATCCAGGCCGGCGCCGTCACCGGTGAGGTCACGCCCGGTGAGCTCGCCGAACGCGGCGAGGAACGCGGCCGTCGCCTCGGTGCGCCGCACCGGGAACTCGTGGTCGTGCACCGCCGCCACCGCCCGCGCGATCCGCGCCACCGCGCTGTCCCGCGTCGGCCGCGAGGCGTGGCCCGCCGTCCCGCGGGCGCGCAGGATCCCCCAGCCGACCCCCTTCTCGGCCGTCGCGAGGAGGTAGGCCCGCCGCGCCACCCCGGCCACGGGCACGGAGAACCCGCCGACCTCGCCGATCGCCTCCGTCGCGCCGTCGAACAGGTCGCGCCGGTGCTCGACCAGCCACTGCGCGCCCCACGTGCCGCCCGCCTCCTCGTCGGCGAAGAACGCGAGCACGAGGTCGCGGCGCGGCACGACCCGGGCCCGCCGCAGCGCCCTGGCCGCCGCGACGACCGTGCCCGCGAACCCCTTCATGTCGACGGCACCGCGCCCGTACAGGACCTCGCCGTGGCGCCGGTCGTCGAGCACCTCCGCGGCGAACGGCGGCACGGTCCACGCGCCGTCGACGGGCACGACGTCCAGGTGGGCGTGCACGACCAGCGCACCGGCCGACGGGTCGCTGCCGGGGATCCGGGCGACGAGGTTGCCGCGCCCGGGCGCGGGCTCCACGTACTCGCTCCCGATCCCGGCCTCGGCCAGCCGTGTGGCGACGTAGCGCGCCGCCCGGGCCTCGCCGTCACCGATCTCGGCGTCACCGGTGTTGACGGTCTCGATGCGGATCAGGTCCCGCACCAGGTCGATCGTCTCCTCCTCGAGGAGGGCGTGGTCGATCGACACGGTCGAGCTCCTGTCAGGTCGTGGCCCCGACCGTATCGCGGTCGTCGAGCCCGTCGATGAAACCGCCGGACTGGTGCTCCCACAGCGCCGCGTACGCGCCCCGCGCCACGAGCAGCTCCGCGTGGCTGCCCTGCTCGACGATCCGGCCGCCGTCGAGCACCACGAGCCGGTCCATCCGGGCCACGGTGGAGAGCCGGTGGGCCACCACGAGCGCGGTGCGGCCCTCCATCAGCTGCCACAGCGCGTCCTGCACGAGGATCTCGCTCTCCGAGTCGAGCGCGCTGGTGGCCTCGTCGAGCAGCAGGATCGGCGCGTCCCGCAGGATGGCGCGCGCGAGGGCGACCCGCTGGCGCTGGCCACCCGACAGCTTGATCCCGCGCTCCCCGACCACGGTGTCGAGGCCGTCGGGCAGCGCGTCGACGAACTCGGTGACGTGCGCGGCCTCGGCGGCGCGGCGGATCTCCGCCTCGCTCGCACCGGGACGGCCGAACGCGATGTTCTCGCGCAGGGTGCGGTGGAACATGGCCGGGTCCTGCGGTACGTAGGAGATCAGGCTCCGCAGGTCGGCCTGGCTGATCCGGGAGATGTCCTGGCCGCCGATCAGGATGCGCCCGCCGTGGACGTCCATCAGCCGCAGCAGCAGCTTGGTGAGGGTGCTCTTGCCACCACCCGAACGCCCGACCAGCCCGATCTTCTCCCCGTTCCCGACGGCCAGGTCGAGGCCGGTGAAGAGCGGCGGCGCGCCGTCGTGGGCGAAGGTCACGTTCTCGAACCGCACGTCGGCCGCTCCGGCGCGCAGCGGCTCGGGGGACACCGGGTCGCGCACCGTCGGCTGGGTGAGCAGCAGCTCGGTGAACTGGGCGGCCTCGGTCATCGAGCTCTCCAGCCGCCGGTAGATCTGGTTGAACTCGAACATGACGCGGGTGGCGCTCCAGTAGTAGGTGGACGTCACCACGATGGCCTCCACACCGGACTGCCCGCCGCCGAGACGGATGGCGACGAACAGGCCGAGCGCGTTGGTGAGCACGTACATCGGCGCGACGACCGTGTCGATCCGCAGGTTGGCGTAGTCCCACGACCGGATGGAAAGCCTGCGCTGCTCGGCGACGCGGGTCCTGTGCTCGGCCGCCTCGCGCTCCTCCGCGGCGAAGGCGCGCACCGTCTCCATGTTCACCAAGCTGTCGGCGACGTGCCCGGACACCCGGGCGATGGCGGCCTCCCGCCGGTCCACGAGTGCCTGGCGACGGCGCACGAGCGGGGCGATGACCAGCGCGGTCACCACGATGAGGCTCACCAGGACGACGACCAGCATCGGGTCGTACTGCCAGAGGACCACCGACGCGAACACGAGCGGCACGAAACTGGCGATGACGGAGAACGCGAGCGTGTCGACGAACTCCTCGAACCGGGTGGCGAAGCTGAGCACCCGTTTCGTCAACGACCCGGCGAAGTTGTCGTGGAAGAAGGCCGCGTCCTTCGCGAGCAGCTCGTTCATGCCGGTCACGTAGAGGTTCTCGATCCCGCGTCCGTCGACCCGGTTCAGGCAGTGCACCCCGACCCGCCACAGCGCCTCGGCCAGCAGCAGCACGGCGGCGAACCCGAGCACGTAGAGCAGCACGGTGCCCGTGCCGACGTCCTGCCCGCCTGCGATGCGGCCGGCGAGCGCGGCGACGATCAGCGGGCCGATGTAGGCCTGGCAGGTGTTCCCCAACGCCGGCAGCAGCAGCGCGGGAACGGTGATCAGCCGGTTGCGGGCGAGCTCACGCCCGTAGTGGCGCAGCGCAAGCAGCACCGCCGTTTTGCGCCGCGGCGCAGCCATTCGATTTCCCCTCACACGAGGGGATTCATGCTGGCGAAGGCGATGGCGAAATGCGACCGAATTAGGGCGTTTCAGTGGCCTGCCTGCGGCAGCAGGCCGTCCGCCAGATCGACCCGGAAGAGCGCATCCGTGTGCTCGCGGACCCAGTCGACGGTCGTCCCGGCCGCCACGTCGACGAGCACCAGGCCCGCGGCGTCGATGCGGAACGTCGCCGCCTCGGTGACGACGACGTCCACCGGGCGCTGGGCGGTGAGCGGGAAGGTGCACTCGCGCACGATCTTGGGCGAGCCGTCCTTCGCGGTGTGGGTGGTGGCAACCACCACGGTGCGGGCCCCGACGAGCAGGTCCATCGCGCCGCCGACGCCGAGCACGGGCTTGCCGGGGATCGCCCAGTTCGCGATCCGGCCGGCCGCGTCGATCTGCAGGGCACCGAGCACGGCGACCTCGACGTGCCCGCCGCGGATCATCCCGAACGACGCCGAGCTGGCGAAGTACGACGCCCCCGGCTGCGCCGTGACGGGCTGCTTCCCGGCGTGGACGAGGTCGGGGTCGACCTGGTCCGGCGGAGGGGTGGGACCCACCCCGAGCAGGCCGTTCTCGGTCTGCAGGTGCGCGACGTGCCCGGGCGGCAGGTGGTCGGCGACGAGCGTGGGGATGCCGATGCCCAGGTTGACGACCGCACCGGGCCGGATGTGCGGGACGACGCGGGAGGCGATCCGGTTCTGGACGTCGCTCATCGGGCGCGCACCCCCGTCTCGCTGAGCACCACCGCGTCGACGAACAGGTGCGGGGTCACGATGGCCTCCGGGTCGAGGGCGCCGACCGGCACGACCTCGTCGACCTCGGCGATCACCAGGTCGGCCGCGGTGGCCATGTCGGGGTTGAAGTTGCGCGCGGTCTTGGAGTACACGAGGTTGCCCAGCTCGTCGGCGGCCCGCGCCCGCACCAGCGCGACGTCGGCCCGCAGGCTCTCCTGGTAGACGTGCGGCTCGCCCCGGATCGTGCGCTCCTCGCGGCCCTCGCCGAGCGCGGTGCCCCAGCCGGTGCGCGTGTAGAAGCCGCCGATCCCCGCGCCACCGGCCCGGATCGCCTCGGCGAGCGTGCCCTGCGGCATCAGGTCGATCTCCAGCCGCCCGGCCTGGTACGCCGCCACGACGTCGGGGTTGCTGGTGAAGAACGACCCGATCGCCTTGCGGACCCGGCCTTCGAGGAGCAGCCTGCCGAGCCCGCGCCCCGGCTCGCCGAGGTTGTTGCTGACGACCGTCAGGTTCGCGGCGGTGCTGTGCGCGAGCAGGCCGTCGATCAGCGTGAGCGGCGCACCGACCAGGCCGAAGCCCCCGACCATCACCGTGGCCCCGTCCGGGACGCGCGAGACCGCCTCGGCGACATCAACGGTGACTCGCTCGACGAGAGTGGACATGTGACGAGCTGACCACGAGCCATGCCCATACGTCCAACATCTGATTCATCTTGATCAAAACGATCTACATATAGGATCGGCCGGTGCGGTACCGACGGCTCGGCTACTTCGTGGCGGTGGCGGAGGAGCTCAGCTTCACCCGGGCCGCACAGCGCCTGCACATGGCGCAGCCTCCGCTCAGCCAGCAGATCGCCCTGCTGGAGAAGGAGATCGGCACCCCGCTCTTCGACCGTTCGCGCCGCACCATCCGGCTCACCGCGGCCGGTGCCGCGCTCCTGCCCGAGGCCCGCCGGTTGCTCACCGACCTCGACGAGACCGTACGCATGGTGCGCACCGTCGGCGAGGCGACGGCCGGCAGGCTCGCCGTCGGGTTCGTCCCGTCGGCGATCAACGGCGTCCTCCCCGACCTGCTGCGCGCGTTCCGCACCACGCACCCCGCGGTCGACCTGACCCTGCGGGAGATGGCCCCCGACGCGCTGCTGCGTGCGGTGCACGAGCGCAGGCTCGACGTCGCCGTGCTGTACCTGCCGATCAGCGAGCCCGACCTCGAGCAGCGCCACCTCGCCTCCGAGGACCTCCTGCTCGCCCTCCCCGAGACCCACCCGGCGGCCGCGGCGGCCGCGGTCGCACTCGCCGACGTCGCCGAAGATGCCTTCGTGCTCCCCGCGCGGCACGACGTGCCCAGCCTGCACGCCGCGATCACCGCGCTGTTCGCCGACGCCGGGATCACCCCGCGCGTGGCGCAGCGCGGGGTCTGGCTCATCCAGACCCTGCTCGGGCTCGTGGCCGCCGGCATCGGCCTCGCCGTCGTGCCGTCCTCGGCCGCCACGCTGCGGCGGTCGGGCGTCGCCCTGCGCCCCGTCCACGGCACGGCGCACCGGCTGGACCTCGCCGCGGTCTGGCGCCGGGACCACGACTCCGCCGCCCTCGCCGGCCTGCTCGGGCACATCGGGACCGGCGCCGGCTGACCGGCGTCGCCCGCCTGCCGGCCCGCTCCGGCGAGACGGCGTCAGCCCTCCGTGCGGCCCGCCGGTGCAGGGAGGACCTCGGGTGCGACCGCGGCGGGGCGCCGCGCCGCGATGGTCAGTGCGACGCCCCCGAGGATCAGCGCCCCGCCCACCGCCTGCACGGCCGTGGGCACCTGGCCGAGCAGCAGCCACGAGGCCAGCGCGGAGGCGACCACCTCGAGCAGCGCCACGAGCGAGCCGCGGGACGCACCGATGCGCGCGATCGCCCCCACCCCGGCGAGGTAGGCGATCACCGACGAGACGACCACCAGCATCGCGGCGGCCGCGAACCAGCCGACGTCGACGCCGGCGAGCAGGACGCCGGTGGCGGTCGTGTCGATCACGATCGGCAGCACGCCGGCGAACCCGAGCACCGCCACGAGGGCCGTGCCCAGTGTCATCCCGACGCCGGCGAGCACAACGGGCGGAGTGGCGCTGCCGGCGCGGTCGGCGACCAGGAAGTACGACGCCTGGCACACGGCGGCGCCCAGGCCCCAGGCCAGTCCCTCCCAGCGCAGCTCCACCCCGGTCCAGACCTGCACCACCAGCGACAGCCCGAAGAGCGCCACCACCGCGCCGGCCAGTGTGCGGCGGCCCAGGCGCTGCCGGCGCACCAGCCCCACCCACCCCAGCACCAGGATCGGGCCCAGGAACTCCAGCAGGAGCGCGATCGCGACCGGCACGTACAGCAGCGCGTGGAAGAACGCCACCTGCACGCCGGCCACCGCGAGTGCCCCGTACAGCACCAGCGCGGGGCCGTCTGCCCGGAGCGCGGCCAGCACGCCGGGGCGGGTCAGCGCGAGGAGCACGAGCAGGATGGCCGCAGCGCCTCCGAGCCGGACGAGCACGGCGCCGCCCGCCGACCACCCGGCGTCCGTCAACGCCTTCGCCAGGGGCCCCGACAGCCCGAACGTGACGGCCGAGACCACCGCGAGCCCCAGGCCGGCACCCGTCCGTCCGGTGACAGCGACCACCTTCCACCCCCCACCACCACGAACCGACACCCCGCAAGACCAACCGGCACCACTCCGCGCCCATTCCCCGCGACCGGCCGCCGCGCCGAGCGGAATCCGCGCCCCCAACGGGTGAAAGGGCGGCCCGCCGAACGGCCGCAGACGATTCCTCCTGCCCAAGCAGGGTATTTCCATGGTGGAATTGTCGGAGGGCGAGGGGTCAGGGGGCGCCATGGGCCCGACACGGGGTCGCAGCAGATTGCATCGCTTCCAGCGGGTTCGCCCGTCCACGTCACGAAGTAGCGCGCTCGCGCCGGCCTGAGACCCACCGGCCCGGCGTCGTCCCCGTTGCACCCGCTCGCACACGCGCGGCGGGACCCGGGTGGCGCCGCAACATCGACACGGTTCCGACGATGGGACGGTCATGACCCGCTCCGGTTCGCGGCGGCGGGTGCTCGCGCCGAGGGGTGCACGCACCCGCACGAGAGCGACTGCGGTTCCGCGCGGGCCCGTACCCGCCGCGCCGCACACCGCCACGACGCAGGACGTCGCCCTCATCCGGCTGCTCTCCGTCGTCCGGCTCACCCCCGGCCAGGCCGTCGCGCTCGGCACCGATCTCGTCGCCGGTCTCGAGGATCGCGCGGGCCCGGCACGGGTCCCGCTCCGGCCAGGAGAGGCCCGCGTCGGGCGCGACGGACGGGCCCGCGTGGCCGGGGACCCCGGGAACGGCGCTCCGCCCTCCGCGAACGGCGCGGGCCTCGCCGCGGCAGCAGGCCTGCTCGACCGGCTCGCGGCGGCGACCCGAGCCGGCGCGCCGGCCGATCAGGGGCTGCTCGCCGCGCTCGAGCGGGCCGGCGCGGAGGCGCGGTCCCCCGAGGGGCGCCTCGCCTTCGTCGCGGCGATCCTGCGCGAGTCCGACGCGGCATCGGGCCCGCGGGCGCGGGCGGAGCTGTCGAGGATGGTCGCCCTCGTGGCAGGCGACGCCGCGCCGGAGCTCACCGCGGCCCCGGAGCCGCGGCCGCGAGGGCCCCGCCGCCCCCCGCGCCGGCGGCCGCGCTCGGTGGCCAGAGCCGCGGTCGCCCGCAGCTGGAAGTGGGTGCTGTCCGTGGTGCTCCTGGGCGCGATCGTGGTCACCGAGATCGCCTTCCTCCACGACCAGATCAACCAGGACGTGCAGACCGTGCTCGACGCGGGCCGGTCGGGAGCCTCGACCGACGCACCGCCCCTGCCCCCGGTGGCTCCGGCGGCGCCGCCGGCAGCGGGCACGATCACCAGGGTCGACCTGCGGCCGGTCCAGCCGTGCACCCCAGGGGGTGGGTGCGCGCTGCGCACGCAGCTGGCGGTCGCCGCGCAGCCACAGCCGCAGACGATCACGTGGGACCTGCGGATCGTCGACCGGTGCACCGGTGCGGCCAGCACCGCGCCGGGCGGCACCGTCACCGTGCCACCCGACGCCGACCGGGCCGACGCGGTGAGCACCGTCGCGCTGCCCGAGGGACGCGCGCTCGCCGTCGTGGCCGTCACGAACCAGCCCTTCGTCGCGGCGAGCGGCCCGGTGGCCGTCACGGTGAAAGGCGCGGGGGACGGCGCCTGCGCGAACTGACGTGAGAGGGGGACGGCGGCATGCTCATCGTGGAGCACGGTGATCACCCCGTGCCGGAGGAGCCGGAGCGCAGGCGGATGCGCCGCCGGGACACGCGCGGTGTCGCGTTCGACGTCGTCGCCGTGCTGGCGGCCCTCGTGCTCGTCGGTCTCGGGCTCGCCAACCTCTACGCCGTCGACGGGGTCGAGATGGCGGTCCGGCAGGCGACGATCGCCGGGGTGGGCGTGGCGCTGCTGGCAGCGCTGTGGCAGTTCCGGATGCGCGTCCTCATGGTGCTGTGCTGGATCACCTACGTCGCCGCCGTCGTGCTGCTGGCCACGGTGCACGTCGTCGGGGTGACCTACAACGGGGCGACCCGGTGGATCGCCATCGGCGCGTTCACGTTCCAGCCGTCGGAGCTGGCCAAGCTGGGGCTGCTCCTGGCGCTCGCCGCCGCGCTCGGCTCGTCGCGGCCGCCGTGGCAGCGGTTCGCGTCCGCGGTCGCGCTCGCGGCCGTCCCGATCGTCCTGACCGTGCTGCAGCCGGACCTGTCGACCACGCTGCTCCTGCTCGCGCTGACGATCGTCATGCTGATCATCGGGCGGGTACCGGCGCGCTTCCTCGTCCCGCTGTTCGGAACGGCGGCCATCGCCGCGCCGCTGGCGGTCGACCTGCTGCACCCCTACCAGCTGCAGCGCCTCGGCAGCTTCCTCGTCGGTGCCGAGGAGTCACCGACGAGCGCGGGGTGGGCGGTCCTCCAGTCGCACATCGCGATGGGCTGGGGTTCGCTCCTCGGCTCGGCCGACCACCCGCTGACGGACCTGCTGTCCCAGTACCTGCCCGAGAAGGAGACCGACCTCGCCCTGGCGAGCCTGGTCGAGCAGTACGGGCTGGTGGCCGCCGCGATCGCCGTCGTCGCGGCCATCGTGCTGATCTGGCGCCTCGTCATGGCCAGCCGCGCCCCGCGACCGGCCGGCGGAGCGCTCGTCGCCGCCGGCCTCGCGGTCCTGTTCGGCATCGAGGTCATCGTGTCGGTCGGGGGCAACCTCGGCCTGCTCCCGCTGGCCGGCGTGCCGTTCCCGCTGGTCAGCTACGGCGGCACGGCGCTCGTCGTGCACCTCGCGGCGCTCGGTGTGGCCCTCGGCGTCCGGCGCGACGGCGCGCGGCGGCGGCTGTGGATCATGTCGCGCTGGCGGAACAGGCGCCCCCGGCTCGTGCGGGCGATCGCGTTGGGGCTCACCGCGCTGCTCGTCGTGTTCGGCCAGTACGCGTGGACCATGCTCGCCGACCGCGGTGCGGAGCTCGCCGCGGCGGGCGAGGCCCAGATGACGCGCTGCATCCGCATCCCCGCCGAGCGTGGGGCGATCACCGACCGGCACGGCGCCCCCCTCGCGGTGAGCAGCACGGCGTCGGACGCGCCGACCCACGAGGTCCGCGCCGTGCCGAACATCGTGCTCTCCCGGCCGGACGACCTCACCCGGCTCGCGCAGCTCGTCGGCCGGCCGGCCGAGGACGTGCGCGCCGCCCTCGCCGGGGTCCCGCCGACCACCCTCTCGGCGCCCGTGGCCGAGGTGAACGGATCGGTCTCGGACGCCGTCACCGCCGCCGGGCTCACCGGCGTGCTGGTCGTGCCCGCACTGCGCCGCGGCTACCCCACGGGGACGCTGCTCGGTCCCGTGCTGGGGTTCGTCGGCATCGCGACCCCGACGGAGACCGACCGGTGGCCGGACCTGCCGTCCGGCGAGATCGTCGGCCGGGCCGGACTGGAACGGCAGTACGACGCGCTCCTGCGCGGGGTGAACGGCCGCCAGTGCGTGTACGTCAGCCCGACCGGCGTGCCCGTGGCGATGGCCGAGCGGGTGGAGCCGACCCCCGGCGCCGACCTGCGGACGTCGCTCGACCTCGGCCTGCAGCGACGGCTCACCGCGAGCCTCGCGAACTCGCTGCGCGGCCAGGCCCGGACCGCGGTCGCCGCCGCCGTGGCGATGGATCCCCGCAACGGGCAGGTCCTGGCCATGGCGAGCCTGCCGTCCTACGACAACAGCGTGTACGGCCCGCCGGTCGACGCCGGTGCGCTGCAGTCCCTCGCCGGTGCGCCGGGCCACCCCATGCTGGAGAAGGTGACGCAGGCGGCGATGCCGCCCGGGTCCACGTTCAAGCTGGTCGTGGCCACGGCAGGGGTGCTCAACCCGGTGTTCCCGCCGGAGCGCGCGATCCCGACGGGCGCGAGCTTCACCGTGGGCGGCCACACGTTCGACAACTGGAAGCCGATGGGCCCGATGAACCTCCGGCAGGCGATCACGTGGTCCAACGACGTCTACTTCTACAAGCTCGCACAGGCCCTCGGCCCCGGGCCGGTGATCGACGCCGCACGCGCACTCGGGGTCGGGGCCCCGACCGGCATCGACCTCCCCGCGGAGTCGCCCGGCTACCTCGGCACCCCCGACTCGGTGGACGCGGCCGGTGGGCACTGGTACGGGGGCTCGACGGTGATCCTCGGCATCGGGCAGGGCTACCTCCAGACCACACCGCTGCAGAACGCCCGGTGGACCGCCGGTGTCGCCACCGGGCAGATGGTCACCCCGCGGCTGGGGCTGGCCACCGGCACCGACCAGAGCGTCTACACGGCGCTGCCCGCCCCGGCGCCGGCTCCGCTGCCGTTCGCCGACAAGCTCGGCCCGATCCGGGACGGCATGCGTGGCGCGGTGACCGGCGGGACCGCGGCCGCGCTCTCGGGGCTGCCCTTCCCCGTGGCGGGCAAGACGGGTACGGCGCAGGACGGCAGCCTTCCCGGCAGCTCCTACGACAACTGGCTCTCGGCGGTGACGCCCGCGCCCGACCCGTCCCTGGTCGTGTCGGCAGTCGTCCAGGGCCCGGGGACCGGCGGCAACAACGTCAAGGGCGTCGTGTCCGACGCGATGCAGTACTACATGGGCCGGCAGGCGGACGTGCTCGCGACCGGCCCGGTGCAGCAGCCGGCCGGGTGAGGGGCGCTACCGCCAGCCGAAGGCGTCGAGCACGCCCGGACTGTGCAGGCTGAGGGCGGCACCCTCGGCGACGCAGGTGAGGGGGTTCTCCGCCATCTTCACCGGGAACCCGAGCGCCTTCTCGAGCCCCTGGTCGAAGTCCCGCGTCATGGAGGCCCCGCCGAAGGCGACGACGCCGTCGGCCAGGATGTCGCTCGCGGCCTCCGGCGGCAGGTCGTGCAGGGCCGCGGCGAGGGTCTGGATGATCTCCTCCGTGATCGGGCGGATCACCTCGGCGATCTCCGCGACCGGGATGGTGACGAGCCGGGCGTGCCCCGTCCCCGCGTCGAGCCCGGGCACCGCCATGCTCGGCTCGGTCTCGGTGGCGATCCGGATCTTGACGTCCTCGGTGGTCCGCTCACCCACGACGAGCTGGTGGTGCTCGCGCAGGTGCCGGAAGAGCGCCACGGTCATCTCGTCGCCGGCGACGCGGCAGGAGCGCGAGGTGAGCACGCCGCCGTAGCAGAACGCGGTGGCCTCCGCCGTGCCGCCACCGATGTCCACGACCATGTAGGCGCGCCGGTCCATCGGGTCGATGCCGCAGCCGACCGCACCGGCGATCGGTTCGTCGAGGGCGATGGCCCGGTGCATCCCGGCCTCGTCGGCCGCCGCGAGCAGGGCGCGGCGTTCCAGCTCCGTCGCGCCGGCGGGCACGCCGATGACCGCTCGCCCGTGCCAGCGGCTCCACGGGCTCGACACCGCCCGCCGGACCACGGTCCGCAGGTACGCCCGCGCCGTTTCGAGGTCGGTGATCACGCCGTCCTGCAGCGGCCGCGTCGCCACCATGCCCGCGGGCACCCGCCCGAGGAGCTCTGCGGCCTCGCGCCCGACCGCGACGATCCCGCCGCGCCGACCGCCCTTGCGCCGCCGCAACAGCACCGACGGCTCGTCGAACACCACCCCCTGGGCAATGTCGTACACGACGGTGTTGGCAGTACCGAGGTCGATCCCGAAGTCCGACACGCCGCCTCCCCCTGTGCGACTCCCACCGCTCCTGGTCTCTCGGCGCCCGCGTCGGCGGTGTTAGTGCACCGGCACCGATCGTCGCGCTCTTCCGTCGCCGAGGACTTGCATGGTCGAGTACCCGGGCCGCGGGTCCACCACCGCGCCCGATCGGGTTGCCGGCCGGTCGGACGCCGCCGGGCCCGCCGTCGTCGGCGGCCTCGACCGGGTAGGAAGGACCGCGTGCGACTGAACCACTGGACGGTCCGGGCGACCGACTCGCCGATCGGCACGGCGTACGCGCTCCTCGACCGGCGCGCCAAGGAGCGCGAGCTGCTCGACCTGTCGCAGGCGGCGCCCCAGTACCCCGCCGCGCCGGAGGTGCTCGACCACGTCGTCGCGGCCGCCCGTGACCCGCGCGGCGGGGACTACGTGGAGACCGAGGGGCTCCCGCACCTGCGCGAGGCGTTCGCCGCCGATCTCTCCGCCGCCTACCGCGGGCGCGTGCGCCCCGAGCACGTGATCGTCACCGCCGGCTGCAACCAGGCGTTCTGCCTCGTGGCGTCGGCCCTCGCCGCGCCCGGTGACGAGGTGGTGCTGACGCTGCCGTACTACTTCAACCACGACATGTGGCTGCGGATGGCCGGCATCGTGCCGGTGTACCTCGAGCCGGGCCCCGACCTGCTGCCCACCCCGGAGGCCGCGGAGGCCCTGATCACCCCGCGGACCCGGGCCATCGTGCTGGTGACCCCCGGCAACCCGAGCGGCGCCACCGCGCCGCCCGAGCGCATCGCGGCACTGGCCGAGGTGTCGGCGCGGCACGACGTCGCGCTGATCCTCGACGAGACCTACCGCTCGTTCCGCGACACCGAAGCGCCGCCGCACGCCCTCTTCACCGACCCGGAGTGGACGCGCACCGTGGTCAGCCTGCACAGCTTCTCGAAGGACTTCGCCATCCCCGGTTACCGGGTGGGCGCCCTGGTCGCGTCCCCGGAGCTGGGCCGCGAGGTGACGAAGCTGCTCGACTGCGTCGCGATCTGCGCGCCGCGGGTCGGCCAGGAGGCGGCGTGGGCCGGGCTCACGATGGCCCGGGAGTGGCGGCGGGAGCGGGCCCGCGAGATCGCCGACCGGCGGCAGTGGTTCCGGGCCATCATGGCCGACCGGCCGGGGGGCTTCGAGCTGCTGTCGGCAGGCGGGCTGTTCGGCTGGGTGCGCCACCCGTTCGCCGGGCGTCCCACCGAGGACGTCGTGCGCGAGCTCGTCGTCGACCACGACACGCTGGTCATCCCGGGCACCGCGTTCCTCCCGGACGACCGCGGCACGTTCCGGGTGAGCCTCAGCAACGCCGACCGGGACTCGCTCACCGACTTCGCCGGCCGCCTCACGGCGGCCACGGCCGTTGCCCGGTAGGCGTCATCGGAACGCCCCTCGTCACTCCGCGTGACCGGCTGTGGTCCTGTCCGGGCGACGCGCGGAGTCCTCTTCCGTGTCGGGACCCCGTTGCTAGCTTTCCGCCATGGTCAGGCGCGGGCCTCGTTCCGGCATCGTTCTCGGTTTTCCACTCGTCCTCGGTGTTCCACTCGTCGTGCTGCTGCTGTTCGGCGGCGCAGCCGCGGCGGCGGCACCCGCCGCGTCGGCCGCGAGCGCGGCCAAGAGCCTCGCCGCGGACGTGATCGCACGGACCAACGCCATCCGGAAGGAGGCGGGCTGCTCTCCCGTCAGGGCCGATGAGCGGCTGCGTTCCATCGCGCAGGAACACGCGTCGGACATGGCGCGCCACCGCTATCTCGAGCACGAGGACCGTGACGGAACGTCGTCGGATGAGCGGATCGGCTCGGCGGGCTACGGCAACGTCACCGGCGAGAACCTGGCGAACGGCTACCCCGGCGCGGCCGAGGTCATGGACGTGTGGATGCGTTCGGCCGGGCACCGCGCGAACATCGAGGACTGCGCGTTCACGCACATCGGCGTCGGTTACGCGGCGAACGGCCATTACTGGGTGCAGGACTTCGGCGGCTGAACGGACCGACCCCCAGGGGTTTGAGCACCGCGACGGCGCGGGTACCGGCCGAATGGTGCATCGTGAACGCCGCTATCCGCTGCAACGGGGGGCAGGGATGGGGAAGCTCGTCCACGGGTGGCCGTCCTCGCACCTCCTGCTCGCCGGTGGTTCGCTGGCCATCGTGGTCGGTCTGTTCGCGCTCGACAGGCAGTGGCGGGCCCTGGAGGCGGGCGCGGCGGTCGTGTTCTTCGTCCTGACCATGACCGGCCTGTTCCGCCGGGCCGTCGAGAAGGACGACGCGGAACGAGCCGACGCCGACGAGTGACCCCCGTCCGGGCCGGTTCGGCGGCCGCTGCCTCCACGGGCTGAGATGATCGCCGAACGACCTTCGGCGGATCTGCCGATCGGCCGAGTGCCGGGCGAAGGACGTTCGGCTCGTGGGAGGGCGTGGGAGGGGCTGTCGTGGACGCGCTCGACGAGGCGATCCTGCGGCGCTTGCAGCGCGACGGGCGTCAGACGAACCGGGAGCTGGCCGACGCGGTGGGCGTCGCCCCGTCCACCGCCCTGGAGCGGACGCGGGCGCTGCGGGCCCGCGGGGTGATCACGGGTTTCCACGCCACCGTGGACCCGTCGGCGCTGGGGCGCGAGGTCCAGGCCCTGATCTCGATCCGGATCCGGCCGCAGTCCCGGGAGGCGATCGAGAACGTGCGCGACAGCATGGCCGCCCTCCCCGAGACCCTGGGCGTGTTCGTCGTGACCGGCAACGAGGACGTCCTCGTGCACGTCGCGGTGCCCAGCACGCGGTACCTGCGGGACTTCGTCCTCGACCGGCTGGCGCGGCGCAAGGAGTTCGTCGACGTCCGCACCACGGTCGTCTTCGACTACGTGCAGCCGCGCGAGCAGTCCGAACTTCCGGACACCACAGGGCGCGATCACCGAACGTCGTCCGGCTGAGGAGCGTCCGCGCGCCTCCGGATCGAACGAAGGACCGCGACGCTCGCCGTGACCGAACGACGTTCGGTCGATCCTCGAGCGCGCCGTCGATGCGCGCATCCTGCCGGGTGTGGAGCAACGAGACCAGCGATCCGGCGTCCTGCTCGTCCTGGCGGCCGGTGCGCTCTGGGGAACGGTCGGGCCCGCGCAGGTACTGGCGGGTCCCGCCGTGGAACCGGTGGCACTGGGCGGCGCCCGGATCCTCCTCGGCGGGCTGGTGCTGGCCGCCGCCGTACTGGCCACCGACCCCGGTTCCCTGCGCGGCCTCGTCACCCGCCGATGGCCCGCGCTGCTCGCGGCGTCGGCCGCGACGGCCACCTTCCAGGCCGCGTTCCTGATGTCGGTGGCGACGACGGGCGCCGCAGCGGCCACGGCGGTGACCTTCGGCGTCGCGCCCGTCGCCACCGGCGTGGCGCAGCGGGTCGCGCTCGGCACCGCGCTGTCGCGGCGCTGGGTGGCGGGCACGGTCTGCGCGGTCCTCGGGTGCGCGGTGCTCGTCACCCCGGCCGGCGGGGTGCCGGTCGACGTGGCCGGTCTCGCGCTCGGGGTGCTCGCCGGCGGGTGCTTCGGCGTCTACACCGTCGCCGCGAAGCGGCTCATCGGGCACGGGGCGGCCATGCCGGCGGCGGTCGCGGTGACGCTCCTGGTCGGGGGGAGCGTCCTGCTGCCGTGGACCATAGCGGCCCTGCCCGCGCTCACCGAGCCCCGCATCCTCGCGCTCGTGCTGTGGCTCGGCCCGGTCACCGCCGCGGCCGCCTACTGGTGCTTCGTGACCGGACTGCACCGGGTCAGTGCCGCGACCGCGGGCACGCTCTCCCTGGTCGAGCCGCTGGTCGCCGCCGCGCTCGCGGTGGTGGTGCTCGGCGAACGTCCGTCCGCACCGGTCACCGCGGGCGCGGTCCTCCTCCTGGGTGGGCTGGTGCTCGTCTCGCTCAACCGCCGGATCGGCGGGCCGCCCGCTGCGCGACCGGCGCGCCCGCGAGGTCCTCGTCATTGCACAGCAGCTTGACCTCGTAGTACGGCGAACCGGCCTCGTCGTCGTAATCGAGGTGAACGGCGATCACATCGACCGGCTCGCCCAGCCACTCCTGGGTGCGCCGCAACCACGCGGCCGCGCGTTCCAGCGCCGCCGGCAGGTCGTCGTCGCGGAACTCGACCGGCCGGAAGGGCACGTCGTGGATCCGGTCCTGCGGGTTGTCGGGTCGAGGCAACTCGGCCGCCAACCCGGCGTCGTCGAGTTGCAGGTCCACCGGGTACTCGCTCACACCCCGAGTCTCGTGATTCTCCGCGGGCGGGACAAGCGGCACGCCGGGACGCCGCTACTCGACCCAGATGGGCGAGGTCCAGGCCATCTCCCCGTCGACCTGGAAGACGCGGGCGTAGTAGAACGCGGGCGCTGTGGAGTCGTCCACGAGCGGCACGTCCAGCTCGTGGACACCGAGCCCCAGCAGCGCGCCGACGGCCGGCTGCAGCGCCAGCTCCCCGGGGAGCTCGTCGTCGAGCACCACGGCACCCGCGGCCAGCTTCGTCAGCTCGAACGCCGCCGTCCGGCCTCCGCACTCGACGTGCACCACTGCGTCGGGCGGCCCGCAGACGCTCACCTCCACCCCGCCGCGCTGCGCGCCGTACGGCTCGCCGAAGCTGTGCGTCACGTGCTCCCACGCGACCGAGCCCTCGTCCATCGCCACCACCTCCGGGCCGACGAACTCGGGCAGCAGCAGGCGGCCACCGCCCGTCGCCCGCAGCCGGCCGTCCCAGCACATCGTGACGTCGGCCCTGCCCCACTCCACCCGGAGGTCGACCCGCAGGTGGCCGTCGCGCAGCGCGGGCTCGCCGCGCACGCTGTGCACCACCTCTCCGTCCCGCAGGATGTCGACCCGGGCCAGCTCGGCGTACCCGCGGGCGTGCACGCTGAGCGGGCGCGGCCCGTTCCACGCGACCTCGGAACCCATCAGGTGCGGGCCCAGGCGCAGGTCGGCGATCACCCCCCGCGTGGTGGCGGCGCAGGTGCGCCGCGACCACAGCCCGTCGAAGACGTCCGCCCGGGAGAGCGAGCGGGCCAGCACGCCGACGTAGCTCGCGCCGTGGCCGTGGTCCGAGGACGCGATGAGCCCGAAGCGGTGCCCGCGCCGCAGCCCGTCGAGCATGAACGTGCCGGCCGCGGTGCCGTCGGAGTACTGCCGGAAGCAGCTCTCCGACTCGTAGTTGCCACGGCAGGCCTGGAACACCTCGACCAGCCTGCTGTAGCGGGGGTCGTGGTAGCCCCAGTCGTTGTGCACCATCGCCGAGCCGGGGTGGTGCGGGATCGTGATCGCCGGGTGGTCGGGGTGCTCCGCCAGGCCGCGCCACAGCCCGTCCGGGGTGGTGCTGCCGGCGGCGAAGGCGGAGAAGATCGGGGCGCCCCGCGGCACGTCGCCGTAGATCACGTTCTGGTGGCCGGTGTCGGCCGAGGTCCACTCGAAGCCGTAGAGCGGCACGAACCGCCCGGGCACGTGCAGCAGGTCCGCGATCTTCTGCAGGCTCCACCACTGGAAGGCGGTGGAGTTCTCGGCGTGGTCGGTGACCGCCCAGAAGTCGTAGGAGTTGACGTCCCAGGCGTAGCGGTAGAAGTCCTCCAGCGAGGGCTCGTCGCCGGAGGTGCACCGGCTCACCAGCGAGTGCCGGTGCAGGTCCCCCCAGTACAGGGTGTGGTCCCCGACCCGGTAGCGCTCCTCCGCCGCGGCGGCGACCCACCGGCGGTCCTCACGGCGTCCGTCCGAGCTGATCACGGCGGCCCGCGTGCCGCCCACCGCGGCGGGCCCCGCCGACCCGACCTCCGCCAGCACGACCTGGCCCGCGCCGTGCACGCCGTGCCAGATCACCGCGCCGTGGTGGTCGGCGAGGTAGGGGCACTCACGCCCGCCGAACCCCTCGGTCCAGCCGAGGGCCCGGTCCAGCCGTCCGTCGGACTGGGTGACGAGCACCCCGTCCGCCAGCGCCACCTCTTCCAGGGTGGCGTCGGTGCCGGTGTACGTCGTCGGGGGCAGCCAGCCGTCCGGGCCGAGCACCTGCGCGGCCGCCTCCCAGTAGTAGGTCATGAGCGGGAGCTGGCGGTGCACCCGGAAGCCGACGACGAGGCCGCCGTCGGGGGTGGCCTGCAGCCGGGGCAGTGCCGACGGGACGACGTTCAGCCCCGGCGCGAGCTCGCCGGGCGGCGTGACGAGCTCGTCGCCGTCGACCCACACCACCCGGATCCCGGCGCTCACCTCCGGCAGGAGCTCCGGCGGCACGCTGTCCCCCGGGGCGCGCATGCCGTGGACCGCGTCGGCGGTGCGCTGCCGGGGGCGCAGCTTCGTCGGCCCGCTGCCGCCGTGGCCGTGCACCGTGATCACGTCGAAGGCGCACCACAGGCGGCCGTCGGTGGTGGTGGCCAGGCTCGGGTGCAGGGCGTAGTCGGTGCCGCCGGTGAGCCGGCGGACCGCGTCACCGCGCCGCAGCACGATCGCGTAGCTCCCGCCGTCGTACTCCGACCACGCGTAGGCCATCCCCTCCGGCACGGCGGCCAGGGTCGGGTCCCACGCGTTGCCGGTGGCACCCTCGCTCACCCACCGGGGCCGCTCCCACGCGCCGGCGAACCGGCGGGCGAAGATCCCGAAGCCGCCGCCGACGCGGCCCTGCCAGCAGACGTGCAGGCTGCCGTCGGGGTGGGCGAGCACCTCCTGGTTGAACGACGGTCCATCGGTGGTGCTCACGAGCTCCGGCTCGGTCCACGCCGTGCCGTCGAACCGGCTCGCCCACACCGCGACCCCGCCGTCGACGGACCGGCCGAACAGCAGCCACGGCGTGCCGTCGGCGGTCATCGCCGCGGTGGGCCGGAACAGGTCCTCCGGCCCGTCGACCACCACCGCGGTCTCCCCGTCGAGCTCGGCGACGAGCCGGTCGCCGCGGTCGGGGACCCACTCCAGCCAGCCCACCAGCGTGCGGCCGCCGCCCGTCGCGACGGTCGGCCGGGCGGCGTTGCGGCTGGCCGCCAGCGGCCGGGCGGCACCGCGGGTCTGGCCGGCCAGCGGCGGCGCGCCGTCCAGCACGGCCGCGGCCCGCTCCAGCTGCGCCGGGATCTGCCCGGCGCCCTCGTCCACCCACATGTAGCGCAGCGGATCCGGGTCGAGCGCGGCGACCGTGTCGGTGATGTCGACGCAGCTCTCGACGGCGTGCGCGAGGCGGTGGTTGAACGCCAGCACGAGATCCAGATCGGCCCGTTGCCGATCGGTGTACTCCCCGCGGTGGTGGTCCGCCGCGCAGCCGTGCCCGTGCCCGTGCCCGTGCCCCACGTGCTCATCGCCCCTTTCCGAGTGCCGTCATCCCAGCGTGATCCTCCGTGACGCGTGCTCCGGCACCGCCACCCGCATCGCCTCGACGCGCCGCCGCAGCTCGTCCGGGAACGGGCTCGACCGCCCCGCCCCGGCGTCGACGTGCACGGCGAGGACCTCCTCGGTGGCACGCAGGCGGCCGTCGGACCACATCTCGTGCCAGAGCCGGAGCAGCTTGGGCGTCACCCCGATCACGGAGGTCCGCACCTCCAGCCGGGACCCGGGCGGCACCTGGTCGAGGTAGCGGACATGCGCCTCCACCGTGTACAGCGAGGTGCCGGTGACGGCCGGGTCGATGCCGAGCCCGAAGATCACGGCGTCGGTGGCGTGCCCGAACACCAGCACGTAGTAGGCCTCGGACAGGTGGCCGTTGTAGTCGATCCACTCCGGCCGGACGTCCTCGGTCCATACGGCGGGCTCAGGAGCCACCGGGCACCTTGCCGAGCACCCGCAGCACGTCGACGAGCCGCCGGTCGCGCTCGCGCACGAGGTCGGCGATGCTCCGCCCGGCGGCCGCGTCCTCGGTGCCGGTCACCACGCTGTCGCGCAGCTCCTGGGTGAGCTCGGGCGCGTCGAGCCGGGTCCACGGCGACAGCAGCGACGGCCCGAAGTGGTCGAGCATCTGCGCCATGCCGCCCGGGCCGCCCGCCAGGTGGAACGTGAGCATCGGACCGTGGAAGGCCCAGCGCAGGCCCGGCCCGTCGATGATCGACGCGTCGATCTGGGCGGGGGTGGCCTCGCCGTTGGCGACCATGTGCAGCGCCTCCCGCCACAGCGCCTCCTGCAGCCGGTTCGCGATGAAGCCCGGCACCTCCTGGTCCATCACGATCACCGACTTGCCGACGTGCCGCAGGAACTCGGCCGTCCACATGACGACCGCCTCCGCGGTCCGCTCGCCCCCGACGACCTCGACCAGCGGGATCAGGTACGGCGGGTTGAACGGGTGGGCGACGACGAGGCGGTGCCCGGACGCCGCGTCGGCGGCCATCTCCGTCATGCCGTAGCCCGAGGTGGAGGATCCGATGACGACGTGCTCGGGCGTGACCGCGTCGATGTCGGCGAGCAGCCTGCGCTTGAGGTCGAGCTGTTCCGGGGCGCTCTCCTGGACGTAGTCGGCGCCGGCGACGGCCTCGGCCAGCTCGCGGGTGACGGTCAGGTTCTCCGGGCCGGCCCCGGTGGCGAGGCCCAGCTCCGCGAGGGCGGGCCATGCCGCCTCCACGAGCGTGCGCAGCCGCGGCTCGGCGTCCGGCGCCGGGTCCCATGCCCGCACCCGGAAGCCGTGGGCCAGGAAGTAGGCGACCCAGCCGCCGCCGATCACGCCTGCCCCGACGCAGGCGATGGTGCGTACCCGGTCGGGTGCGGTGCGGTCGGTCATGCGCGCGGCCGCAGGGAGAGGATCTCCCGCGCCTCGTCCGGGGTGGCCACCTCGGCGCCCATCGCCTCGATGATCGTGACCGCGTTGGCGACGAGCGCGGCGTTGCTGACCGTGTTGCCCCGGCCCAGGTAGAGGTTGTCCTCCAGTCCCACCCGCACGTGCCCGCCGAGCAGCACCGACTGCGCCACCCACGGCATCTGCATCCGGCCCAGTGCGAACGAGGCCCAGACCACGCCGGGCGGGATCTGCGCCACCATCGCCGCGAGCAGGGCGGGCTCGGGCGGGGCGCCGTACGGGATGCCCATGCACAGCTGGTACATGCCGGGCGGGTCGATCAGGCCCTCGTCCACGAGCTTGTTGGCGAACCAGAGGTTCCCGGTGTCGAAGATCTCCAGCTCGGGCCGGACGCCGAGCTCCTGGATCCGCTTGGCCCCGGCCCGCAGCATGTCCGGCGTGCTGACGTAGACGAGGCTGCCCTCGCCGAAGTTCAGGCTGCCGCAGTCGAGCGTGCAGATGTCGGGCAGCAGCTCCTCGACGTGGGCCAGCCGCTCGATCCCGCTCACGAGGTCGGTGCCCTCGGCGAACCCGGACGGGTCCTCCGCGTTCAGGTACAGGTCGCCCCCCATGCCCGCCGTCGTGTTGATCACCACGTCGACGTCGCTCTCCCGCAGCCGCCGCACCACCTCCCGGTAGAGCGCCACGTCGCGCGATCCGGCGCCGGTGCCCGGGTTCCGCACGTGGACGTGCACGATCGCCGCCCCCGCGCGGGCGGCCTCGATGCCGGACCCGGCGATCTGCTCCGGCGTGACCGGCACGTGCTCGGACTTGCCGACCGTGTCCCCCGCACCGGTCAGCGCACAGGTGATGATGACCTTTCTGTTCACGACCGATTCACCCCCTGACTCCCTTCAGCCGACCGCGGGCGAGTTGCCGATCAGCTGTTTCGTGTACTCCTGCCGCGGCGAGTCGAGCACCTCGACCACGAACCCCGACTCGACCAGCTCGCCCGCGCTGAGCACCTGCACCCTGGCCGCGATCGAGCGGACGAGGGCCAGGTTGTGGGTGACGAACAGCATGCTGATCCCCCGGGTCTTCCGGAGGTCCTCCAGCAGCGCCACGATCGAGCCCTGCACCGACACGTCGAGCGCCGAGGTGATCTCGTCGCAGACCAGCAGGTCCGGTTCGGCGGCGAGGGCCCGCGCGATCGCCACCCGCTGCCGTTCGCCACCGGAGAGCCGGTCGGTGCGCAGGTCGAGCACGGTCGGTCCGAGCGCCACCGCGTCGAGCAGCTCCACCACCCGGTCCCGGGCCGCCTTGCCCTTGGCGATGCCGAACAGCTCCATCGGCCGGGCCACGATCTGGGCGATCGTCAGGCGCGGGTTCAGCGAGAGGTACGGGTTCTGGAAGATGTACTGGATCCGCTTGCGGTCCTCCACGCTGCGCGCCCGCGCGCCCTTGCCGAGGGCGCGCCCGTCGAACGTCACCGCGCCGGTCCACTCCCGGTGCAGGCCGCCGATGCAGCGCGAGATCGTGGTCTTGCCGCTGCCCGACTCCCCCACGAGCGCCACGACCTCGGCCTTGCCGACGTCGAAGCCGACACCGTGCACCACTTCCTTGTGGCCGTAGAACACCCGGAGGTCCTCGACGCGGAGGATGATGTCCCGCTCCTTGTTCGGGTCGGTGTCGGCCACCCGTCCCCGGTTGATGTCCCAGGTACCGATCTCGCCGACGCGCAGGCATTTCGCGGTGTGGTCCGGGCCGACCTCGACATCCGGCGGATCGATCTGCGCGCAGCGGTCCTGGACGTACTCGCAGCGGTCGTGGAAGCGGCAGCCCGACGGGCGGCGGCCCGGGCCCGGCGTGCTGCCCGGGATGCCGGTGAGCGCGCGAGCCTGGGACAGGTGTGGGATCGCGTCCAGCAGCGCCCGGGTGTACGGGTGCGCGGGCCGGGTGAACATCGCCTCGCGCGGGCCGAGCTCGATGATCCGTCCCGCGTACATGACGGCCACCCGGTCGGCGATGTTGGCCACCACCGCGAGGTCGTGGGTGACGTAGAGCGCGGCCACCCGGTAGCTGCGGCACAGCTCGGCCATGGTGCGCAGCACCATGCCCTGGGTGGTCACGTCGAGTCCGGTGGTCGGCTCGTCCAGGACCAGCACCTTCGGCCGGGGCAGGAACGCCATCGCCAGCGCGACGCGCTGCACCTGCCCGCCCGAGAGCTGGTGGGGGTAGCGGGCGAGGAACTCGTCGTCGTCGGGCAGGCCGACCTCGCGCAGGCCGGCCCGCGCCCCCGCGAGCCGTTCCTCGGCGGTGCCGATTCCGTGCAGCTCCAGGAGCTCCACGATCTGCCTGCCGATCCGGATCGCCGGGTTGAGTGCAGCGCCCGGGTCCTGCGGCACGTACGCGATCTTCAGCCCCCGGATCGCGCGGACCTGCTCCCACGGCATCGCCAGCACGTCCTGGCCCTCGAACAGCAGGCTGCCGCGCTCGATGAACGCGCCCTGCCGGGCGTAGCCGAGCAGTGCCGTGCCCGCCGTGGTCTTGCCGGACCCGGACTCGCCGACCAGCCCGACGACCTCGCCGGGCCGCAGCTCGATGCTGATCTCGTCGACGACGTCGAGACCGCGGCCGGTGAGTGCGACGCGCAGGTCGGAGAGCGTGCAGCCGGCGCCGGTGTCCTCCTCGAGGATGGTCATCTGGTCCCCCGCCCCGCGAGCTGTGCGATCCCGTCGGCCATCAGGTTGGTGCCGACGGTGAAGATGCCGATCACGATCACGGGCGCCAGCACGCCCCACGGCTGCACCAACAGCGCCAGCCTGTTCTCGTTGATCATCTGCCCCCAGTCGGCGGCACCGGGGTTGGCCGCGAAGCCGAGGAACCCGATGCCGGCGACCATCCCGATCGAGTACGTGAGCCGCAGCCCGGCCTCGGCCAGCAGCGGGGCGTTCATGTTCGGCAACACCTCGGCCAGGATGACCCGCAGCCGCGACTCCCCGAGCGCCTCCGCCGAGCGGACGAAGTCGCGGGACACGATGCCGAGCGCCACGCCCCGGGCCACCCGCGCCACGCGTGGGGCGTGCGAGAAGCCGACCAGCAGCACGATCATCCACGCGGCGGGCTGGTCCACCGCGGTAAGCACGAGCAGCGCCAGCAGGATCTGCGGGAAGGCGAGCGCGACGTCGTTCAGCCGCATGATCGCCTCGTCGAGCCAGCCGCCCGCATAGGCGGCCACGACCCCGATGACGATCCCGGCCACCATGCCGAGCAGGGTGGCGAACGCGGAGGTCAGCAGGATCGAGCCGCCACCGGCCAGCACCCGGCTCCAGACGTCCTGGCCGAGGTAGTCGGTGCCCAGCCAGGAGCCCTCCATCGTGAAGGGCCTGCCGACGATCTCGTTGTCGCCGTACGGGGCGAGCCACGGCCCGATGATCGCGACCACCGCGATCACCACCGTGATCACCAGGCCGGTGACCAGCCTGCGCTGCCGGCCGATCCGGCGCGTCGTGGTCATGACGCTCATGACGTGATCGCCGTCCTCGCTCGCGGGGTGAACAGGATGGACAGGACGTCGGCCACCAGGTTGACGCCGACGTACACCGCGGCGATCACCATGGCCAGCACCTGCACCATCGGGAAGTCGGAGTTGCGCACGGAGTCGACGAGGCTCGCCCCGACGCCCGGGTAGGAGAACAGGTACTCGACGATCACGATGCCGCCGGCGAGCCACGCCAGCTGCAGCGCGATCACCTGGATTCCCGGGACGATCGCGTTGAGCAGGGCGTGCTTGCGCATGACGACGCGCTCGGGCACACCCTTGAGCCGGGCGAGCTCGACGTAGTCGGAGTCGAGCACCTCCAGGAGGCTGGAGCGGACGATCCGCGCCACGTACGGCGCCACCGCGATCACCAGCGTGAGCACCGGGAGGATCATCGACCCCGGGGCGGACCACGGTGGGGCGCCGCCGCCCGCGATGGTGACGGCGGGGAGCACGTGCAGCACCGTGGTGGAGAAGAGCGCCACGAGCAGGATGCCCACCACGAACTCGGGCAGCCCGGCCAGGGTGATCATGACGATCTGGATCACGCCGTCGGCGCGTTTCCCCCGGTTGTTCGCCGACACCATGGCGATCCCGAACGCGACCGGGATCATGACGATCGCCGCCACGATCACCAGTACCGCGGAGTTGACGATCCGGTCGCCGACGAGCTCGCCGACCGGCAGCCCGTTGGCGACCGAGTTGCCGAGGTTGCCCGTCAGCAGCCCGCCGAGCCACTCGACGTAGCGGGCGATCACCGGCCGGTCGAGGTGGAGCTCGGCCTGCAGCGCGGCCACCCGCTCCGGGCTGGAGCCGTAGTCCTTGCCGAGGATCGCGCGCACCGGATCGCCGAGCGCGGCGGTGGCGAAGAAGACCAGCACCGAGCACAGCCAGAGCGTCAGCACGGCCAGGCCGATGCGGCGGGCGAACCACTTCAGCCAGGGCCAACCACCCGGCGCCGAGCGCGCAGGCGCGCTCGGCGCGGTGTCTGCTGCCGGGCTCGGCGTCACGAGGTCGGTCATGGCTGCCTCACGAAGGACGCGCGGGAGAACCGGAAGTTCGAACAGGGCAGGTACCGGTGCGGCTCGAGGCCCTGCACCAGGTTGGAGTAGGCGTCGAGCTGGCGTTTGAAGCCCCAGATGATGTAGCCACCGGTGTTGTACTCGATCTCCTGCGCGTCGTGCATGAGCTGCCTGCGCCGCGCCGGATCCGGTTCCCGTTTGGCCTGCTCGATCAGCGCGGTGAAGGTCGGGTCCTCGAAGTGGGTCTCGTTGTAGGTGGCGCCCTTCACCGAGGACGTGGCCACCTGCGGGATGTAGTTGCGGGTGTTCCAGAAGTCCTGGGCGAAGTTCCAGGACAGGTACCGGTCGCCGTAGAAGACGTTGGCGTCGGCCTTGTTCAGCCGGACCGTGACGCCTGCCTGCCGGGCCTGCTCGACGAACAGGTTGGCCGACTCGACCGCGCCCGCCCCCACCGCGCTCGACGTGACCAGCTCGACCTCGAGGTTCTCCTGCCCGGCCTGGCGCAGCAGCGACCTCGCCTGGTCGATGTCCTGCACGCGCTGCGGCAGGTCGCTCGCGTACGCCGGGTCGAACGGGGCGTACAGGTCGTTGCCGAGGATGCCGAACCCGTTGAGCGCCTGGTCGATCATCTGCTGGCGGTCGACGATCAGCCGCAGCGCCTGCCGCACCCGCACGTCGGAGAACGGAGCGACGTCGACGCGCATCGTAAACGGCACCCACGCGCCGGTCTCGGAGACCAGCGGGGACGCGCCCTGCTGCTCGATGGTGCCCGCCAGGTAGTTCGGCAGGTTGTCGATGCTCTGCACCTGGCCCGCGAGCAGGGCGTTGACCTTGGCCGCGTCGTCGGCGAAGTCGTAGATGAACAGCTCGTCGACCCACGCCGGGCCGTCCCAGTAGTTCTCGTGCCGGACGAACCGGGAGAGCTGGCCGGGGACGAAGTGCTCGTAGGCGAACGGCCCCGTGCCGACCGGGTGGGAGATGTCGAAGTCGGTGGGGATGATCCCGACGGTGTACTCGGCGAGCAGCTGGTCGAGCACCGCGTACGGGGAGTTGAGCTGCAGCACGATCGTGCGCGGGTCGACGATCTTCGAGTTGTTCAGCTCGAGGACGGTGGCAAGCTCCGTGCCGCCGGATCCGGTGTTGTCCGGGTCGGTGACCGTGGCCAGGCTGAACATGACGTCCTCGGCCGTGACGGTCTTGCCGTGGTGGAACTCCACGCCGTCGCGGAGCCGGACCGTCCACTGCGTGTTGTCGGTGTTCGGGGTGACCGACTCCGCGACCGAGGGCTCGATCTCGTAGTTCGGGTCCCACCGCAGGAGGGGCTCGTAGAGCTGCATGCAGCGGCTGATGTCCGGGTTGGTGACCGGGAAGTACGGCTCGAGGGTGTCCTTGAGCCCACCACCGGTGGCGCCGTGGCTGTAGATCCCGCCGCGGACGGGCGGGGTGCCCGGATCCGGGCGGCCGGGCACCGCGCTGCATCCCGGCAGGCCCGCCAGGGCAGCGCCCGCGACCAGGCCGAACTTCAGCACATCTCGACGGGACGGCGCTGTCTGTCGCATGATGCGAACCCCCTCGGAGTAATGTGAACCTAGCCACACCGAGGTCGAGCGTCAACGCAGCTGATGGGGATGGTGCGTCGTGGCGACACGCGAGCCTGCGGCGTCCGTCCGGATCCAGTCGGTGGACCGTGCGGTGGATCTTCTACTGGCCGTGGCCGCCGCGCAGCCCGAAGCGGCCACCGCACCCGCGCTGGCGCGCACGTGCGGGCTCAACCGCGCGACGGCGTGGCGGTTGCTCAAGACGCTGCAGGTGCGGGGCCTGGTGAGTGTCGACGAGTCGACCGGCCGGTACTCCATCGGGCTCACCACGATGGAGCTCGGCAACGCGGCCGGGCCCGACGCGCTGCTCGCCGCCGCGCACCCGGTGCTCGAGCACGTGTGCGAGCAGACCGGCGAGACCGCGTCCCTCGCCGTGCCCGGGATGGGCGGGCTGACCTACGTCGACGAGGTCACGCCCTCGGCCGTGCTGACCGCGAGCTGGCTCGGCCGCACCGTGCCGCTGCACGCCACCTCCACCGGCAAGGCGTTGCTCGCCTTCATGCCCGCACCGCAGGTGCGCCGGGTGCTCGCAGGCACCCTGACCCGGTTCACCGACACCACGGTCACCGATCCCGACGCGCTGGGTGCCGAGCTCGCCGCTACCCGGGACCGCGGGTACGGCGTGTGCGCGGGCGAGCTGGAGTCGTCGCTGTACGGCGTCTCGGCGCCGGTGCTCGACCGCAACCACCGGCCGCTGGCGGTGCTCTCCGTCTGGGGCCCGCGGGACCGGGTCCCACCCGAGCGGTTCGCCGAGCTGGGTGCCGTGGTCGTCGGGGCGGCCGCGCGGTTGGGCCCGCGCGCCGGGTGACCGGTGGGTGGCCGGTCGGTGACCGCGCGCAGGGCGAGGCGCCGGCCCACGCCGCCGTCAGTCGGCCTCGGATCCGCTCGATCTCTCGTCGGCGACGGCCGCGTGACCTCGGGTTGCTCGATGAGCTCCCGGACGAACGCCTCGGACCCGCTCACGTGGGCCACCGCCATCCGGCCCAGCACGTGCACGTCGCCGCGCTGCTCACCGGTAGCGGCCCAGGTGCGCTCCGGCGCCGCGTGGATCCGGGCCGAGCCCTCGGCCGGTTCGGTGGGCCGGCCCCGCGCGAACCGGGTCCGGCAGCGCGGCGCGCAGGCGGATCCGGGCAGGCCGCCGGCACGCCGCCGCAGGACGCGTGTTGGCACTGGTTCCACGGCGCGCCGCCGGGCGTCGCCGCGTTCGCGATGCCGTGGATCGCCGCCTGGTACCGCCAGCTGCGCGGGTCGGTCAGCGGGCGCCGTTGCATCGCCCGGATCGCGTGCGCGCAACCGCGCAGCACCGGGTGCCACGGATCGGCTTCCGTGCCCAGGACCCAGACGTTGCGACGAAGGGCGGTCATGGTTCCTCCTCTGCGGACCGGCGGTCCGACGTGAGGAGGTGGGTGCCGGCCGGTGATACCGGACGGCACCGGTCCGGACGCCTCGGCGAGGCCCGTCAGCGGGACAGCACCCGGGAGATCGCGGTCATGTGGCCGACCGGGAACAGCCGGGCGAGCACGTCGGGCACCTTCGCGCTCGTGGCGATGAGCAGGCGGGCCCTCCGCCGTTCGACGGCGCGGAGGATGTCGGCGGCGGCCCGGTCCGGCGGGTAGGTCAGCAGGCGGGAGAACTCCTCCAGTCCCACCGCGTGCGCCTCCCGGTCGACCCCGGATCCGACGCGCGCGTCCGCCGCGATCCTGGTGGCGATCCCGCCGGGGTGGACAGTGGTCACGCCGATCCCCCGGTCGGCCAGCTCCGCGCGCAGGACCTGGCTGAAGCCGCGCAGCGCGAACTTCGAGGCGGAGTACGCCGACTGGCCGGGCGGGGAGATCAGCCCGTAGAGGCTGGAGACGTTCACGAGGTGCGCGCCCGCCTGCATCGTGGGCAGCAGGTGGTGGGTGAGCACCACGGGCGCGTGGAAGTTGACCTCCAGCACCCACTCGAACTCCTCGAGGGTGACCTCGTCGAACCGGCCGCCGAGCGCCACCCCGGCGTTGTTGATCAGCAGGTCGATCCGAGGGTGGTCCCGGGCGATCCGCTGCGCCGCCGCGGTGGTGGCGGCGCGGTCGGCAAGGTCGACCTGGACCTGCGCCACCGCGATCTCCGGGCGTGCGGAACGGACGGCCGCCGACACCCGCTCCAGGCGTTCCCCGTCGCGCTCGAGGAGCACGAGGTGGCTGCCCCGACCGGCGAGTGCGCGGGCGAGCTGCTCGCCGATCCCGCTGCCGGCCCCCGTGACGACGGCCGTGCGTCCCGCGAACTCGTACGGCTTCACGAGATGCCGGACCGCAGCGGGCCGATCACCGGTTCCCACTCCGCGATCTCGCTGGAGACGATCACGCCGCTGACCGTGAACGGGTCCTTCTCGATCAACGCGCCGACCGCGGCCTTGTCCTCGGCCCGCAGGATGAGCAGGCCACCGGCCGGCTCCTCGGGGCCGAACGGGCCCGACAGCAGCAGGAGGCCCTGGTCGGCGAGCCCGCGCAGGTACTCGCGGTGCTCGGGGCGCACGCGGTCGCGGGTGGCCACGTCGTCGGAGTACCGGTACGTCACCGCGTAGATCGTCATGGGCCTCATTCTGGTTCGGGGGAACCCGCGGATGGAAGTATCGACGCCATGTCCTCGACCTTCGCCGTGATCTACACCTACACCGACGACACCGACCTCCGGGAGGCCACCCGCCCCACACACCGCGACTACCTGCGAGGACTCGACACCCTGCTCGTCGCGGGTGCCTGGGTCCCCGGCGAGGCACCCGGCGGCCTGCTGATCTTCCGCGCCGAGGACAAGGCCGCCGTGCAGGCGATCGTGGACGAGGACCCGTACACGAAGGCGGGCGTGGTCGCCGACGCGCAGATCCGGGAGTGGGCCCCGCCGCTCGGGCCGCTGGCCGGACAGTTCACGTAACCGCGCATTGCACGAGCGGCACCCTCGTCCCACAGGTTCGGACGACGGTGCCGCTCGTCCGACCAGAAGCGCGCCTGCCGGCCGTGCCCGTCACGCCTTCCCCAGGCCCCCGCGCTTGACCAGCTGGGCAGCGATGACGTTGCGCTGGATCTCGTTGGTGCCCTCTCCGACGATCATCAACGGGGCGTCGCGGAAGTAACGCTCGACGTCGTACTCGGTGGAGTAGCCGTACCCGCCGTGGATGCGCACGGCGTTCAGCGCGACCTCCATCGCGATCTCGGAGGCGAACAGCTTCGCCATGCCGGCCTCCATGTCGCTGCGCTCGCCCGCGTCGAACCGCTCGGCGGCGTGCAGGATCAGCTGCCGGGCCGCGGTGATCTTGGTGGCCATGTCGGCGAGGTAGTTGCCGATCGACTGGTGCTGCCAGATCGGCTCGCCGAAGCTCTCCCGCTCCTGCGCGTAACGCAGGGCGTCGTCGAACGCCGCCTGTGCGACCCCGAGCGCCCGGGAGGCCACCTGGATCCGGCCGGTCTCGAGCCCCTTCATCATCTGGGCGAACCCGCGGCCCTCGGTCCCGCCCAGCACCGCGTCGGTTGGGGCTCGCATGTCGTCGAACACCAGCTCGCAGGCCTCGACGCCCTTGTAGCCGAGCTTGGGCAGATCCTGCGAGACCGTCAGGCCGGGACCGTGCTCCACCAGCAGGATCGACACGCCCCGGTGCTTCGGCTCCGCGGCCGGGTCGGTCTTGCACAACAGCGCGATCAGCTGTGAGCGGCGCGCGTTGCTGATCCACGTCTTCGAGCCGGAGACGACGTAGGAGTCGCCATCGCGACGGGCCTGCGTGGTCATCGCCTGCAGGTCCGAGCCGCCGCCGGGCTCGGTGAGCGCCATCGTGGCCCGGATCTCGCCGGTGGCCATCCGCGGCAGGTAGCGGTCCTGCTGCTCCTTCGTCCCGAACGCGACCAGCAGCTTCGCGACGACGGTGTGCCCGCCCATCGCCCCCGCGAGGCTCATCCAGCCCCGCGCGAGCTCCGCGGTGACCAGCGCGTAGCAGGGCATCGACACCGCCACCTCGCCCCACGGCTCGGGCACCGCGAGGCCGTAGATCCCGAGCCCCTTCATCTGCTCGATGAGCTTCTCGGGGTAGGTGTTGGCGTGCTCCAGCTCGCGGACCACCGGCCGGACGTCATGGTCGACGAAGTCCCGCACCACCTCGACGATGGCCTGTTCCTCGGTGTTCATGGGTTCCTCGTGTTCGTGGGCTTCTCAGACGACGTGCCGGTCGCGCAGCGCGGCGATCTCGCCGTCGGTGCGCCCGAGCTCGCGCAGGATCGCGTCGGTGTGCGCGCCGAGCGCGGGGACCGGCCCCATCACCGGGTCGACGCCCGCGATGTCGACCGGCGGGCGCAGCGCGGCGATCGTCCCGCCCGGCACGTCGACCGGCCGCCAGCGCTCGCGCTTCTCGAGCACCGGGTGGTCGAGGAAGTCGCGCACCTGGTTCAGGCGGGCGTTGGCGATGCCCGCCTCGTCGAGAAGGGCCGAGGCCGCATCCATGTCCAGGTCGGCCAGCCTGGCTTCGATCAGCGCGTTCAGCTCGCCGCGGTGCTCGACGCGGGCCGAGTTGGTGACGAACCGCGGGTCGTCGGCGAGGTCGGGGTCGTCGAGCACGACGGTGCACAGGGAGCGCCACTCCCGGTCGTTCTGCAGCCCGAGCACGACGGCGCCGTCGGCGGTGGCGACCGGGCCGTACGGCGCGATGGTGGCGTGATCGGCACCGCTGCGGGCGGGCTGGCGGCCGCCGTAGGCGGTGTAGTTGGCCGGGGACCCCATCCACTCGGCGAGCGCCTCGAACAGCGACACCTCCACCGCGGAGACCTCGCCGGTGGTGGCGCGCCGCAGCAGCGCAGTGAGGATCCCGGAGTAGGCGTACATGCCCGCCGCGATGTCGGCGATGGAGATGCCGACCCTGGCCGTGTGCTCGGGTGTTCCGGTGAGCGCCAGCACCCCGGTCTCGGCCTGCACCAGCAGGTCGTAGGCCTTCCGCCCGGCCCACGGACCGTCGGTGCCCCACCCGGACACCGTGCACGGGATCACCCGCGGGTGCGTCCGGGCGAGGTTCGCCGCGTCGACGCCGAGCCGCCCCGCTGCGCCCGGGCCGAGGTTCTGCACCAGCACGTCGGCGCGGCCGAGCAGCTCGTCGAGGACGGCCCGGCCCTCGGGGGCCTTCACGTCCAGGGTGAGGGACTCCTTGGAGCGGTTGAGCCACACGAAGTAGCTCGAGTTGCCGTGCACCGACTCGTCGTAGCCACGGGCGAAGTCGCCGCCGTCGGGACGCTCGATCTTGATGACCCGCGCGCCGAGGTCGGCGAGCTGGCGGGTGGCGAACGGGGCGGCCACCGCCTGCTCGAGGCTGACGACGGTGATCCCCTGCAGCGGCGGCGTCATGCGAGGCCGACCCTCGCCGTGAGGGACGGGGCGGCACCCTGCGCGGCGACGACCACCTCGGCCTCCGAGCCCTGCACGCTGCCCGCGCCCACGATCCGCGCCGGGGCGAACGCGGGCCGGACCAGCCGGTACTCGACGGAGCGGACGGCGCGCTCGGGGGCGTGCCGGCGCGGGAGCTCCAGCGCGAGGAGTGCGAGCAGCGGGCCGTGCACCACGAGCCCCGGGTACCCCTCGGCTCCCGTGGCGTACGGCTCGTCGTAGTGGATCCGGTGCCCGTTGTAGGTCAAGGCGCTGAACCGGAAGAGCAGCACCGGATCGGTGGTGAGCTCCAGCCGCCACGCCCCCTCGGGCTCGGGGCGATCGGTCTCGGGCGGTGGCAACGCGCGCGGGGGTGTGCCCGCCGGCTCGGAGCGGTAGACGATGTCCTGCTCCTCGACCCCGACCGGCGCACCGTCGGCGAACAGCTCGGTCCGGACGGTCACGAATGCCATCTCGCCGCTGCGGCCGGTCTTCACGGTGACGTCGGAGACGGTGGCGCGGCTCGACAGCTCCGCTCCGAGCGGGATCGGCGCGTCCTGGCGCAGCCGGCCGCCCGCGAACATCCGGCGCCGCCCCGGGATCGGCGGCAGGAACGGTGCATCGGCCGGATGGCCGTCGGCGCCGGTGTTCGAGCCCGCGAAATGGTCCAGGAGCACGAACCAGTGCCAGAGCGGGGGCAGCAGCGCGGGCCGCGGTGCGTCGAGCAGGTCCGCGAAGGCCTCCGCGAACCACGGGTCGGCCCGCCTCGCCATCTCGACCGGGGCGGGCCGCCAGCCCTCCAGCGCGTCGGCCAGTGACACCTGCGCGACATCGCGGTTCATTGCTCCATCATGCGCGGTGATCCCGGCATGGGTGAAATACTGGTTCGTGATGGGGGGATGCGGCCCCGGCATGAGGAGGCGCACCACCGTGGAACTCAGACAGCTCACGGCCCTGGTCACGGTCGCCGAGGTCGGCAGCGTCACCGGGGCGGCGAAACTGTTGCACGTGGTGCAGCCCGCGGTCACGCGCCAGATCCGCCTCCTCGAGCAGGAGTTCGGGCTCCCGCTGTTCGAGCGGACCCGGCAGGGGATGGTCCCGACGCCCGCCGCCGAGGTGCTGATCATGCGCGCACGCCGCGCCCTCGACGAGCTGGAGCGGGCACGGGCGGAGCTGCGGCCCGAACCCGGCGAGGTCACCGGCATCGTGAGCGTGGGCCTGCTGGAGAGCGTCCTCGACATCCTCGCCCAGCCGCTCACCGACGCCGTGGCGGAGCGCCACCCCGGCATCGAGCTGCGGCTGTTCACCGGCTACTCCGGCCACCTCCAACACTGGCTCGACACCGGCGAGGTCGACCTCTCGCTGCTCTACAACCTGAGCGACACGCCGTCGCTGTCGGTGGTGCCGCTGCTGCGGGAGCAGCTCTGGGCGGTGGCGCCACCCGACGCCGGGCTCGTCGCGGGCTCCCCCGTCCCGTGGGCCACCGTGCTCGCCCACCCGCTCGTCCTGCCGGTGAGCGGGCACGGGCTGCGCGCGCTCATCGACCGGGCCCGCTCCGCCGTCCCGGTGGAGCCGCGGGTCGTCGTCCAGACCAACTCGATGCTCCTGCAGAAGAACCTCGTCCTCGCCGGGCACGGCTGGACGGTGCTCCCGGCCGCAGGCGTCGCGGCGGACGTCGCCGCAGGCCGCCTGTCCGGCGCCCCGCTGACCGCGCCGGACGTGGAGCGCTCGGTGGTGCTCGGGCTGCAGCGCCGCAGCAGGCTGCTCGCACCGGTCGACGCCGTCTCGTCGGCGCTCACCCGGCTGGTCCGCGAGCTGGTGGGCTCGGCTGTGTGGCCGTCCGCGCGGCCCACCGGTCGCGTCTAGGGTCGCCCCATGGCCGAGGGGATCAACAGCGCGCGGATCGACAGCACGGCGGGCGACGAGGACATCGCACGGCTCCTGTGGGCGGCGCAACGGACGGCGACCCCGCTCTCCCACCCCTCGGCGCCCGGCCTCGACATCGCCGCCGGTCACGCGGTGCAGGCCGCGGGCCTGGCGCTGCGCACGGCGGCAGGCGAGCGCGTCGGCGGGCGGAAGGTGGGGCTCACCTCGCGCGCGGCTCAGCAGGCGATGTCCGCGCACGAACCGGTCAGTGGGTACCTGCCGGCGTCGACGATCGGCGCGGCGGCACCGGAGTTCGACTGCGCAGGGCTGGTGGCGCCGCGGGTCGAGGTCGAGATCGCGTTCCTGCTGGTCCGCGACCTCGACGGGCCGGATGTGACGGCCGCGCAGGTCAGGGCGGCGTCCGCGCACCTGGCGCTCGCCTTCGAGGTCGTCGACAGCCGGTGGGCGGGCGGCCCGCCCGGTGTCGGCGCCCTGCTCGCGGACGACGTGAGCGCCGCGGCGGTGATCGTCGGCGCCGAGGCCGACCCCGCCGCCGACCTGACCGGTCTGCGCGTCACGGGACACGTCGGGGACGTGCGCGTCGACGGGGACGCGGGCAACGTCATGGGCGACCCGGCCCGCGCCGTGGCCTGGCTGTGCGCCGACCTGCACCGGCGCGGTGACGGCCTGCGGGCGGGCGACCTCGTCCTGAGCGGGGCGCTGTGCGGCCCCACGCCGGTGCGACCCGGCGATGCCGTCGAAGCCGACTTCGGCGATCTCGGCTCGCTGGCGACGGTGTTCGTCACCGGATAGCCACCTGCCCGATCGCCGCCCTTGACTCTGCTGAACACAGACCTGTATACAGCTCGGTGTGCTGCAGCGAGTACCGGCTTCCGCCGGAAGGACCGTCCCCACCCCGGCCCCGTCCCCATCGAGGGGACGGCGATGACCGGGACCGGGGGCACCACGCGCGCGCACCAGGTCTACGAGGTGCTGCGCACGAGCATCGTCGACCTCGAACGACCGCCCGGGGCCCGGCTGAGCGAGAACCGGGTGGCCGCCGACCTGGGGGTGAGCCGGACACCGGTGCGGGAGGCGCTGCAGCGGCTCAACGAGGAGCGCTTCGTCGTCCGTGACGAACGAGGCAGCTTCGTCGTCGCCGGCGTGACTCACGGCGACGTCGACGGGTTGTGCGACCTGCTCGAGCTGGTGGACTCCTACCTGTTCGGCCGGGCGGCCGCGGTCGCCGGTCCGGCGGCCGCCGAGCTCACCGCGATCGCACAGCGGCTGCGCGCGGCCGCCGACGGGCCCGATCTGGACGCGTGGTCGACGGCCGACGGCCGGTTCCACGAGCTCGTCAACGAGCTGGCCGGGAACGAGTGGGCCACCCAGGTGGCCAGGACGACGCGGTCCCGGCTGCACCGCTTCTGGCTGAACCACGAGGCCCGGAGGCAGCGGCTGCGCGACTGCAGCGACGAGCACGTCGAGCTCGCGAGCGCCCTCGCGGAAGGCGACGCGGACCGCGCCACGCGTCTGGTGCGTGGGCACGTGGGACACATGCGCGAGAGCCTGCACGGCCTGCTCGACGCGGCTTCCCCGTTCCTCGGTGGTGCCGGCCGATGACGGTGCTCCTCGGCATCGACCTCGGCCAGACCTCGGCCAAGGTCACCGCTCTGACGCTCGACGGAGCGGTCGCGGGCTCGGCAGCAGCGGACTATCCGGTGTCCCACCCCGCGCCGGGAGCGGCCGAGCAGGACCCGGACGACTGGGTGGCGGCGGTCGGGACGGCGTGCCACGGGCTGTGGTCCGGCGGCGTCGCTCCGAGCGAGGTCGCCGCGGTAGGCCTCAGCTCGGCGACGCACCACGGGGTGCTGCTCGGCGACGACCTGCGCCCGTTGCGGCCGTGCATCCTGCTGACCGACGGCCGCTCGGCCCCGCAGGCCGCGGCACTGGAACGCGAGGCGGGCGAGCTCATCCTGCAGCGCGGCCGGAACCCGGTGTCGCCGACCTGGACGTTGCCGCAGCTGCGCTGGATCGCCGAGACCGAGCCCGCGACATGGGCGGCGCTGCGCACGCTCGTGTTCGCCAAGGACGTCGTGCGGCTCGCGCTCACCGGATCGCTGGCGACCGACCGCATCGACGCCGAGGGCAGCCTGTTGCTCGACGCGAACGCAGGGCGGTGGGACCCGGATCTCCTCTCGCTGGCCGGGCTGCGACCCGACCAGCTCCCCGAGATCTGCGAGCCGACCGACGTCACCGGCGTGGTCGACGCGCGCGGATCCGCCCTCACCGGGATCCCGTCCGGCGTGCCCGTCGTGGCCGGGGCGTCCGACACCGCCGCGGAGGGCTACGCGGCCGGGGCCGTGCACCCCGGCGCGGCCGTGGTGAAGATCGCGACCGCGGGCAACGTGAACGTGATGGTCGACCGGCCGCAGGTCGGGCGCCAGTGGCTCACCTACAGCCACCCGGTGCCGGGTCTCGCGTACCACTGCCAGGCCACCAACTCCGCGGCGACGTCGCTGGGCTGGTGGCAGCGGGTGTGCGGGGTCGGGTTCGACGAGCTGCTCGCCGAGGCGGACCTCGCACGGCCCGGTAGCGGCGGCGTGCTGTTCCACCCCTACCTGCTGGGCGAGCGCAGCCCGGTGTGGGACCCGAACGTGCGCGCCTGCTTCACCGGCGCGTCCGCGACGACGACCCGCGGCGACCTCACCCGCGCCGTCCTCGAGGGCGTCGCGCTCTCCCTCGCCGAGTGCGTGCAGCGCTACGCCGCAGCCGGCATTTCCATCGCCACGGCCCGCGTGCTCGGCGGCGGCGCCCGCACCGCCGTGTGGCGCCGGATCGCCGCGGACGTCCTCGGGATCCCGCTCGTGCAGCCGTCGCTCACCGACGCCTCGGCCGGAGCCGCCCTGCTCGCCGGCGCCGGAGCGGGCCTGCTACCCGACCTGACCTCGGTGCCCGAATCGTTGGCGCCGACGGCGGAACACCACCCAGACCTGCGCCGGCACGAGGGCTACCAGGAGCTGCTCGCCCTCTACGTCGAGACCCGCGAACGCACCGCCGATCTCGTGCCGAAGCTCGCGGGCATCGACTACGGAACCGTCACCAGTACGGACATGGCTACGAAGGGAACCGCGTGACACCGGAGCAGAGCCGCCGCGCCTTTCGGCAGCGGGCCCTCGTCCACGAGTTGGGCCGCGTCGTCGGGCACGACCACGTGAGCACCGAACGGACGGCGCTCCAGGAGCAGGCCGCGGACTGGTCGTGGACCGCGCGGGCCCTCCTGCACCACGACCTCCCGCTGCCCACGGCCGACGTACTGGCGGCCCCGGCGAACGCCGCGCAGGTCGCCCGGGTGCTGCAGATCGCCTACGACCACGGCGCACCCGTGGTTCCCCGTGGTGGGGGTTCGGGGACCCAGGGCGGGACGTTCGCCCCCTACGGCGGTATCGCCCTCGACCTGCGCAGGCTCGCCACGATCGAGTCGATCGACACCGACAGCCTCACCGTCACCGCTGGTGCCGGGATCGACGGCGCCGTCCTCGAGGAGGCGGTGAACGAGAAGGGCCTCACGCTGGCCCACTACCCCGGCAGCGCCCACCGCGGCGCGACGCTCGGCGGCTACCTCGCCGCCCGGGGTTCCGGGGTGGCGTCCACGAAGTACGGCAAGGCCGAGGACATGGCGCTGTCGGTGGAGGCCGCGCTCCCGCCCGGACGTCTGGTGCGCACCCCGGCCACCCCGAATCACGCGGCGGGGCCCGGGCTGCTCCCGTTGCTCATCGGTTCCGAGGGCACGCTCGGGGTGATCACCGAGGCCACGATGCGCCTGGATCCGCTGCCCGAGGAGCGGCGGTTCCTGACGTTCGCGTTCCCGACGGTCGACCACGGCCTGCGCGCGGCCCGCGAGGTGATGGTGGCGCGCTGGCGGCCCGCGGTGATGCGCCTGTACGACCCCGCGGGCGCCGCGCACCTCGGCGGCGTCGTGGACCTCGGGGTCGACGGCGTCGTCCTGATGGTGGTCTGCGACGGGGACCGCCGCCTGGTGGAGCTGGAGAGCGAGGCGATCGGGGAGGTCGTCCGCGCGGCGGGCGGCACCGACCTCGGGCCCGACCCCGCCCGCACCTGGTGGGAGGACCGCGAGGCCCCGCACACCGTCGGGAACGCCCCGAGGCCCCCGATGATCTACGGCACCACCGATGCGTGCTGCACGTTCGATCGACTGCCGGAGCTGTACCGCCGCAAGAAGGAGGCGGTCGAGCGCGACCTCGGTGCGCGCTACACGGCGCACTTCTCCCACTGGTACCCGTGGGGGGCGATGATCTACGACCGGTTCTACGTGGACGAGCCGCCCGCGGACCCGGCCGAGGCCCTCGCGCTGCACGACCGGATCTGGGACACGCTGACCGCGATCAACCTCGACGCCGGTGCCGTCCTCAACGACCACCACGGCGTCGGCCTCAAGCTCGGCCGGTTCATGCGGGACCAGTACGGCGAGGGTTTCGAGGTACTCGCCGGAATCCGCCGCAGCATCGACCCGCGCGGGCTGATGAACCCGGGGAAGCTCGGGTTCCCCGCGCCCGACCTGGCGGAGGGTGTCTGAGTTGGACGCGATCGTCTACCTCGAACCCGACCGGATCGCGACGCTCCCGGACGACGCCGACCTGCTCCGGGCCGAACGCCGCGGCACCGGCGTGGGCGACGTCGTGATCGACGTCGCGTACACCGGCATCTGCGGGACCGACCTCCTGGTCTGGCACGGCGGGCTGACCCGCGTGGTCCCCCCGGTCGTGCTGGGGCACGAGTTCGTCGGCCGCATCGCCGACCCGGGCGGCAGCGGGCTCCCCGTGGGCACCCCGGTCGCGGTGGAGCCCCTCCTGTCCTGCGGCGAGTGCTGGGCCTGCCGGCACGACGCCCGGCACGTCTGCCGGCGGCTGCGGCTGATCGGTGTCGACGTCGACGGCGGGGCCGCGGCCCGGGTCCGGGTTCCGGCCGGTGCGCTGCACCCGCTACCCCGCGACGCGGACCTGCGGACGTTCGCCCTGACCGAGCCGACCGCGGTGGCGGTGCACATGGTCCACCGGGCCGCGCTCGAACCCGGCCAGCACGTCGTCGTCCTCGGCGGCGGCCCGATCGGCGCGCTCGTCGCGCTCGTCGCCACCCATCGCGGCGCGGGCAGCCTGACCGTGTCCGAGCCGAACGACGCCCGCCGGGCGCTGCTCACCGGGCTGGGCGTCCACACCGTCCGCCCCGACGAGCTCGCCGAAGTGGTGGCCGCGCGGACCGGCGGTGAGGGCGCCGACCTGACGTTCGACGTCACCGGGCACCCGTCCGCGATCGCGGTGGCGCCCGAGATCACCCGGGTGCGCGGCACGATCCTCGTCGGCGGCTTGTTCCACGAGCCGCCCGCGGTGCCGTTGCAGGTGGTCACCCTGCGGGAGCAGATCCTCGTCGGGGCGCGCGTCTACACCTCGGCGCACGTGGACGAGGCCATCGCGCTGCTCGCCGAGGGCGCCGTCCCCGCGGCCTCCCTCATCACCCACGAAGTCGCCATCGCCGACGCGGAGCTCGGCGCGTACCGGATGCTCGACCAGGACCGCTCCGCGATGAAGATCCTGCTGCGCATCAACCCCTGACCGACCCCTGATCGATCCCCGCCGCCCACCGAACGGAGCAGACGCATGTCCTCAACGGAGTCGACACGCGCCACGATCGAACGTCCTCGCAGCGTCCGCGACGTGCTGCGCGCCGTCGCCGGAGCCTCGGTCGGCAACGCCGTCGAGTGGTTCGACTACTCGATGTACGGCTACCTCTCGGCCTCGATCGCCGTCGTCTTCTTCCCCTCCGAGAACCCGACGACGGCGATGCTCGCCACGTTCGCGGCCTTCGCCGTGTCGTTCGTCATCCGGCCGGTCGGCGGGCTGTTCTTCGGGTCGATGGGTGACCGCATCGGCAGGCGGAACACGCTGGCCATCGTCGTGCTACTGATCAGCGGGTCGACGTTCGCTGTCGGGTTGCTGCCCGGCTACGCCGTGATCGGCGTCGCCGCGCCGATCCTGCTGATCACACTGCGGCTGTTGCAGGGCTTCTCGGCCGGTGGCGAGGTCGCGGGGTCGACGGCGTTCCTCGCCGAGTACGCGCCCGTGGCGCGCCGCGGGTTCGTCGTCAGCTTCCAGAACATCTCGGCGTTCCTCGGCGCCCTCGCCGGCTCCTCGCTCGTCACCGCGCTCGTCGCGGGCCTCGGCACCGAGGTCCTCAACAGCTGGGCGTGGCGCATCCCGTTCCTCGTCGCCGGCCCGCTCGGACTCGCCGCGCTCTACCTGCGGCTCAAGCTGGAGGACACGCCGGCGTTCCGCGACCTGCAGGAGACGGGGGAGGTCTCGTCGGCACCGCTGCGGGAGAGCGTGCGCGGCAACGTCCCGAACATCGCGCGGACGTTCGCGCTCGCCGTGATGCACAACATGCCCTTCTACATCATCCTGACCTACCTGCCGACGTACCTCGTCGGGCGCGACGACCTGCCCGGCGGCGGCCCGTACCTCGCGGCGAGCGTGGCCCTGGTGACCGCGGTCCTCGTGCTCCCCGCGGCCGGGGCGCTCTCCGACCGGATCGGGAGGCGCCCGGTGGCCGCCGGGGCGGCGATCGGCTACCTGCTGCTCGCCTACCCGATCTTCATGCTGATGAGCGGCGGCAACCTGCTCGGCGTGCTCGTCGGGCAGGTGATCCTCGGGCTGCTCTTCGGGGTCTACGGCAGCGCCCCGTTCTCGATGATGGTGGAGTTGTTCCCGACGCGGACCCGCTACAGCGCGGTCGCGATCGGCTACAACCTCGCGGCCGCTGCCTTCGGCGGCACCGCTCCCCTCGTCTGCGCGCTGATCGTCGACTGGACCGGCGACGACCGGTCGCCCGCCTTCTACCTCATGGCGGCGACGGTCCTGGCGATCGTGGCGATCTTCACCGCGCCCGAGACGGCGCGCACCCGGCTCCGCTGAACCGCGGGCATCCGACAGGAGGGCATCACGTGCTCGAACAGGGACTCAAGGGGCGGCTCGCCCTCGTCACGGGCGCCGGACGGGGCCTCGGCCACGCCATCGCCGAGGCGTTCGCCGAGCGCGGAGCGCTCGTGCTCGCCGGCGACGTCAGCCCACCGGTGGCGCTCCCGGACCGCCTCGACCCGATCGGCCCGCGGGTCGAGGCGATCCCCCTCGACGTCACCGACGAGGCCTCGGTGCGCGCGGCGGTTCAGCTCGTCGTCGCGTCGGGCATGGGGATCGACGTGCTGGTGAACAACGCCGGGATCATGTACAAGGCGCCGGTCGAGGAGACGGACCTGGAGAGCTGGCGCCGGGTCCTCGACGTCAACCTGACCGGGGCGCAGCTGTGCACCAAGCACGTCGTGCCGGTCATGAAGCGGCACGGCCGCGGCCGCATCATCTCCATCGCCTCGATGACCGCGGCCATCGGGATGGAGACCTACAGCGCCTACTCCGCCAGCAAGGCCGCCCTGGTGAACCTCACCAAGGTGTGGGCGGCCGAGCTGGCCACGGCGGGGATCACCGCGAACGCGATCTGCCCGGGGTGGGTCGACACGCCCATGGCCGCCGACGCGTTCGTCGCCCACCTGGCGCGGATCCACGGCACCTCCCCCGACGAGGCGCGCGAACGGCTGCTCGCCCGCGTGCCGCAGCACCGCTTCCTCGACCCGCGGGAGATCGCCCACACCGCGTTGTTCCTCGCCGACGACCTCGCGGCCGGCATCAGCGGCGAGGCCATCCACGTCGACACGGGCCTCGTGGCCACGTTCGCCGCGGGCCTGCACCGCCCCGCAGGGTAGAGGTGCGTCAGGAGCCCGGGCGCCAGCGCTGGTGCCCGTCGGCGGCCTGCCGCCGGATGAGCTCCAGCCGCGGCTTCGGCCCGTCGGTGCGGCCGGTCTGGGGCTTGCGCCGGCCTGCCCGCCACGGGTCCGGCCACACGGCGCCCGGCCCGTCGTAGTCCTGCTCGACGGCGGCGTGCAGCGTCCAGTTCGGGTCGTACAGGTGGGCGCGGCCCACGGCGCACAGGTCGGCGCGGCCGGACAGGATGATCGTGTTCACGTCGTCGGGCGAGGAGATGACGCCCACCGCGATCGTGGGGACCTTCAGCACGTTGCGGATCGCGTCGGCGAAGGGGGTCTGGTAGGAGCGGCCGAAGGCCGGGCGCTCGTCCGGCGTGACCTGCCCGGTGGACACGTCGATCGCGGACGCCCCGGCCTGTTCGAAGGCGCGGACGACCTCCAGCGTATCGTCGAGGGTGATGCCGTCCTCGACCCAGTCGGTGGCGGAGATCCGGACGGTCATGGGCCGGTCAGCGGGCCAGACCTCGCGCATCGCGGTGAAGACCTCGAGGGGGAACCGCAGGCGATTCTCGATCGGGCCGCCGTACTCGTCGGTGCGCCGGTTCGTCACCGGTGAGAGGAACGACGACAGCAGGTAGCCGTGGGCGCAGTGCAGCTCGACGAGGTCGAAGCCGGCGCGCGCGCCCCGCTCGGTGGCCGCGACGAAGTCGGCGACGATCGCGCCCATGCCGGCCCGGTCGAGCGCCTTCGGCACCTGGTTGACGCCCGCGCGGTAGGGCCGCTCCGACGGGCCGACGACCGGCCAGTTCCCGGAGTCCAGTGGCTGGTCGATGCCCTCCCACATCAGCTTCGTGGAGCCCTTGGGGCCGGAGTGCCCGAGCTGCAGGCCGATCTTGGCCTGGGACGAGGAGTGGACGAAGTCGGTGACGCGCCGCCAGGCGTCGCCCTGCTCGTCGGTCCACAGGCCGGTGCAGCCGGGGGTGATCCGTCCCTCCGGCGAGACGCAGACCATCTCCGTCATCACCAGGCCTGCGCCGCCGAGCGCCTTGCCGCCGAGGTGGACGAGGTGGAAGTCGGTGGGCACGCCGTCGACGGCCACGTACATGTCCATCGGCGACACGACGACGCGGTTGACCAGCTCCAGCCCGCCGAGCCGGAACGGGTGGAACATCGGCGGCCGTGGTTCGCCCCCATCGGCGAACCAGGCGTCGACGTCCGCGACGAACTGGGGGTCGCGCAGCCGGAGGTTGTCGTAGGTGACGCGGCGGCTGCGCGTGAGGATGTTGAACGCGAACTGCAGCGGCGGCTGGTGGACGTACTGCCCGAGGTTCTCGAACCACTCCAGGCTCGCCTGCGCGGCCCGCTGGGTCGACTCCACCACGGGCCTGCGCTCGGCCTCGTAGGCGGCGAGGGCGGCCGGGACGTCGGGGTTCTCGTGCAGGCACGCGGCCAGTGCCAGCGCGTCCTCCATCGCCAGCTTCGTGCCGGAGCCGATCGAGAAGTGGGCGGTGTGGGCGGCGTCGCCGAGCAGCACCACGTTGTCGTGGCACCAGCGCGCGTTGCGCACCGTGGTGAAGCTGATCCACCGCGAGTTGTTCGCGAGCACCCGCCCACCGGCGAGGACGTCGGCGAAGATCTCGCGCACGGCCTCGACCGATCGCACGTCCGACTCGCCCGGCGCCAGGTCGAGCGCCTCGCTCGCCTGGAAGCCCGCGCGGCGCCACACGTCGTCGTGCATCTCGACGATGAACGTGCTGCCGTGCTCGTCGAACGGGTAGCCGTGCATCTGCATGACGCCGTGCTCGGTCTCGCGGACGTCGAAGGTGAACGCCTCGAAGACCGTGTCGGTGCCCAGCCACATGTAGCGGCACCGGCGGACGTCGAGGCTCGGGCCGAACCGGTCGGCGTACTTGGTGCGCACGGCCGAGTTCAGCCCGTCGCTCGCGACGACGAGGTCGTGGCCCTGCCGCAGCTGCTCCACGTCGGGCGCCTCGGTGGAGAAGCGCACGTCGACGCCGAGATCGCGGCAGCGTTCCTGCAGGATCTGGAGCAGGCGCTTGCGGCCCATCGCGGCGAAGCCGTGGCCGCCGCTGGTGATCGTCTTCCCGCGGAAGTGGACGTCGATGTCGTCCCAGCGGGCGAACTCCTCCTGCATGGCCGCGTGCACCACCGGGTCGGCGTGCTCGATGCCGCCGAGCGTCTCGTCGGAGAACACGACCCCGAAGCCGAACGTGTCGTCGGCGGCGTTGCGCTCCCAGACCGTGATCTCGTGGTCGACCCCCTCGAGGGAGCCGAGCTGCTTCGCCAGCGCCGCGAAGTACAGGCCGCCGGGGCCGCCACCGATGACTGCGATGCGCACAGCCCTTAGTATATTGTTTGTTTGACGCCCGTTGTCAATGCGACATACGATGTCGGCATGGAGCAGGTCGCCTACACCGCGCGCGTCCGGGCGCTCGCCACCGAGCACCTCGTCCCGCTCACCGGCGAGGACGGCCGGGTCAACCGCCCGCTCGTGTCCGCGATGGGCGAGCTGGGGCTGCTCCGCGACCTGTTCGGTGGCCGCGCCGACGAACGGCCCCGCGACGCCGCGGCGATGCAGCTGTGCCTGCTGCGCGAGACGATCGCCACGGTCTCCCCCGAGGCCGAGACCGCGCTCGCCCTGCAGGGGCTGGGCAGCTACCCGATCCTGCAGTCGGGATCACCCGACACCGTCGACCGCTGGATCCCCGGCGTGGTGAAGGGCGACGTCGTCGCCGCGTTCGCCCTCACCGAGCCCGACGCGGGGTCCGATGCCGCCGCGCTGTCGCTGCGCGCCGAGCCCGACGGCGACGGCTGGCGCCTGTCCGGTGAGAAGCTCTGGATCTCCAACGCACCCGACGCGGACGTCTACACCGTCTTCGCGCGCACCTCCGGCAGCGGGTCGCGCGGCGTCACCGCGTTCGCCGTGGCCGGCGACTCGCCGGGCCTGTCCGGCGAGCACCTCGACATGCTCTCGCCGCACCCGATCGGCAGCCTCACCTTCGACGGCGTGCGCGTCGAGCGGGCCGACGTGCTCGGCGAGGTCGACGCCGGGTTCCGGGTCGCCATGCGCACGCTCGACCTGTTCCGGCCCAGCGTCGGCGCATTCGCGGTCGGTATGGCGCAGGCCGCGCTCGACGCCACCGTCGCGCACGTCACGAGCCGCGAGGCGTACGGCGGGCCGCTGTCGGCCCAGCAGGCGGTGGCGCACGCGATCGCGGACATGGCCACCGACCTGGAGGCCGCACGGCTGATGGTCCACGCCGCGGCCCGGGCCTACGACGCCGGCGCCGACCGCTCCGCCGTCACCCGGTCCGCGGCGATGGCGAAGCTGTTCGCCACCGAGGCGGCGGGGCGCATCGTCGACCGGTGCGTGCAGCTGCACGGCGCCAGGGCGTTGCAGCGCGGGCACCTGCTCGAACACCTCTACCGTGACGTCCGGGCGCCCCGCATCTACGAGGGTGCCTCCGAGGTGCAGCGGACGATCATCGCGCGAGAGATCTTCAGGGAAAGGACGAACAGGTGAGCCGCTTCCGGGCCTCGGCGCCCCTGACCACCGACTGGGAGCACTTCGACTTCGCCGTCGACGGGCCGGTCGCCACGGTCACCCTCAACCGGCCGGAGAAGCTCAACCCGCTCACGTTCGAGTCCTACTCCGACCTGCGCGACCTGCTCACCGAGCTGCCGCACCACGAGGGCGTCAAGGCGCTGGTGATCCGGGGTGAGGGCCGCGGCTTCTGCGGCGGGGGCGACGTCAACGAGATCATCGGCGAGCTGCTGAAGATGCGGGCGGCCGACCTGATGCGGTTCACGAAGATGACCGGCGACGTGATCCGGGCGATGCGCGAGTGCCCGGTCCCGATCATCGTGAAGATCCAGGGCATCGCCGCGGGCGCGGGAGCGGTGATCGCCCTCGCCGCCGACTTCCGGGTCGTGGGTGCGTCCGGGCGGTTCGCCTTCCTGTTCACCAAGGTCGGGCTGTCCGGCGGCGACATGGGCGCGGCGTACCTGCTCCCGCGCGTCGTGGGGCTCGGCCGGGCCACGCAGCTGCTCATGCTCGGCGACACGATCGACGCCACCACCGCCGACCGGTACGGGCTGGTGTCGCAGCTCGTGGCCGACGACGAGCTCGACGACGCCGTGGCCGCGCTCGCCGCCCGGCTGGCCGGCGGCCCGACGCTGGCCTACGCGCAGACGAAGTCGCTGCTCACCCGCGAGCTCGACATGCCGCTCTCGGCGGCGATGGAGCTCGACGCCATGACCCAGGCGCTGCTGATGACCACCGACGACCACGCCGAGTTCCACGCGGCGTTCAACGCCAAGCGCAAGCCCGACTGGAAGGGGCGGTAGTGGCGGTCCCATCGGTGAACGTCGCTGTCGTCACGGGTGCCGGGCAGGGGATCGGCCTGGCGACCGCGCGGCTGCTCTCCGAGGCCGGCTACCGCACCGTGCTGGTCGGCCGCGACCGCGCGAAGCTCGACGAGGCGGCCACGGAGATCACCGGCCCGACGCTGTGCGTCGAGGCCGACCTCACCGTGCCCGACCAGGTCGAGCGGCTGTTCGCCACCGTCGAGGAGACCTGGGAGCCCGCCGAGGTGCTCGTCGCGGGCGCCGGCACGTCCCTCGCCGCACCGATCACGCGGACCACGGACGAGCAGTGGCAGCAGATGCTCGACACGAACCTGACCGCGCCGTTCCGCTGCATCCGCCGCGCGCTCCCGCCGATGCTCGAGGCCCGCCGCGGGCGCATCGTCGTGATCGCCTCGGTGGTCGCGAAGCGCGGCGAGCGCCAGGTGAGCGCGTACACGGCCAGCAAGCACGGCGTCCTCGGGCTGGTACGCGCCGTGGCCGACGAGGTGGCCCGCCACGGGGTCACCGCCAACGCCGTGTGCCCGGGCTACGTCGACACGCCGATGACGGATGCGACGGTCGCCGCCATCGCCGCCCGGACGGGAACGTCTCCGGACGAGGCCCGGGCCGTGCTCGAGCGGCGGCAGCCGATCCACCGGCTCGTGCGGCCCGACGAGGTCGCGGCGGCCGTACTCTCCTGCGTGCAGAACGGCGCCATCAACGGACAGGGCATCAACGTGGACGGAGGGGCGGTCCAGTCATGACGTTCGAGCGCATCAACCCGCCCCAGCTCGCCACGCCGCGCGGGTTCAGCCACGCCGTGGTCACCGACCGCCCGCGCACCGTCCACCTCGCCGGGCAGACGGCGCTCGACCGGTCCGGGACGATCGTCGGCGACGACATCGTCACGCAGTTCGAGCAGGCCCTCCTCAACCTCCTGCAGGCACTCGCGGCGGCGGGCGGCTCCGGCGACGACCTGGCCAGCGTCACGATCTACATCGTCGACATGGACGCCTACCTCGCCAGCACCCGGGAGATCGGGCGGATCTGGCGGCGCCTCGTCGGCACCGGCTACCCCGCCATGGCGGGCATCGGCGTCGCCCGGCTCTGGGACCCCGCCGCGCTGGTCGAGATCCAGGGGGTCGCCGTCCTCGACTAGGCGGTGACGATCAAGCGTGGATCGCGGCGAGCGCGTGCTCGCGGGCCGGGGCGCGCAGCAGCGCGTCGAGGTCGCCGAAGAGGTCCGCGGCCCGCCCGCCGTTCCACCCGTCGGGCAGGAGGTCGGGCGGCAGGCCGGGGTCGAGGTACGGCAGGCGCCGCCACACCGTCAGCATCGGCACGTAGATCTCGAACGCCGTGCGGGCGCTGTCCGCGGAGCGCTTCCAGCGCGCCTGCGCGTCGGAGAACCGGTCGAGGAACTCGGCGTACCGGGCGTTGATGCCGTCGAGGTCCCACCAGCGCGCCACCTGCTGCCGGAGCTCGCTGAAGCCCTCGTGGTGGGCCGTGAACAGGTCGACGTAGGCGGAGAGCCCGCGCCGCTCCAGCGTGCGGCCCACCTCGTCACGCAGGTGGTCGGGCGCGACCCAGACGCCTGGCGCGGCCGTGCCGAAACCCAGCCCCGAGAGGGTGGTGCGCAGCGTGTGCCGCTTCTCCCGCTCCGACTCCGGGATCGAGAACACCACGAGCACGAACCCCTCCGCGGTGCCGGACCGCCGCCGGTCGAAGATCCGCGTGTCGCCCTCGCGGAGCACGTCGAGCGCGCTCGTCGAGAGCGAGTAGCCGGCGACCCGGCCCGACTTCATCGGCTCGAGCACACCCCGCCGCTTGAGCCGCGAGATCGACGAGCGGACGCCCGCGGAGTCGACCCCGAGGTCCCCCATCAACCGCACCACCGAGCCGACCGACATCCAGTTGTGCTCCTCGCGCGCGTACAGCCCGTACAGCGTCAGGATCAGGCGGCGCGGGGCGAGGTCTGCCATGCCGCCAACTCTATGCAGCACGCACACGGACGCCGACCAGGCAGGATGGTGGTGTGCCGGAACGCCTCGCCACCAAGATCGCCGATCTCACCGGGCCCGGGATCACCGACCGGTTCGGCATCGGCGGCACCGACCTGGGCACCACCACGACCGCCCCGCAAGGGCACCTGGTCTCGGTGTTCGGGGACACGTTCCGGCAGGCGGGCGTCGGCGGACCCGGATGGCGCTCGCCCGTCGTGCTGTTCGCCGACCCGGCGAGCGTCCCGACCGGCCTGCGCTGGACCGGCGCGGCAGGCCGCCGCGGTGGCGCGCGCCAGGTGGTGCGGTACGTCCACCACGGCTGGCGGCGCAACGGGATGCGACTGCGGCGCCTCACCACCGTCCTGCCCACCGACGTGATCACCGTCGGGGACGACATGTACCTGCACGTCATGGTGTGCCGCGAGCTGGGCAACGTGCGCTGGACGGAGCTGCACCGCTCCCGCGACGGCGGGCGCACCTGGCGGCCCACCGGCACCCGTTGGCCCGCGGACCTCCACGACGGCCTGTTCCAGATGCTCACCTGGGAGCGCGGCACCGACGGCTGGGTGTACGCCCTCACCACCGGCTTCCAGCGCGAACACGGCCTGCTGCTGCACCGGGTGCCCGAGACCGCGCTGACCGACCCCGGCGCGTGGCAGACCTGGGGCATCGCCGACGACCGCTGGGGATGGGGGAACCCGCCCACGATCGTGCTGCCCGGCCGGTTCGGGGAGCTGTCGCTGCGCCGCGTACCCGGCGACGGGCCCGACCGCTGGCTGCTCTCCGCCTTCGACGCCGGCCGCTACTGCATCGACGTCCGGGTGCTGGACGGGCCGACCGCCGACCTGCACCGCGCCCCGCCGGCCACCGTGCTGCGCGGCTGCGACTGGGGCGGCGAGGACCACGCCTGCGGGAACGTCGCGCAGCTCTACGGCGGGTACGTGCTGCCCGGTTCGACGCTGCGCGAGCTGCACCTCGTGGTGAGCCACTGGAACACCGCGACGGGCTGGCCGTACCGGGCGATGCAGTTCCGCACGGACCTGACGGGGCTCGCCTGACCGGCTCAGGCCACCGCCACGACGTTCACCAGCCGCTCCCCCGCCGCGAGGCGCCGGATGTTGGCGGCGACGTCCAGGGCGCGGCCCGCGAAGGTCTGCCGCGTCACGCCGGAGGAGTGCGGCGTCATCAGGACGTTCGGCAGGTCCCGGAAGGGCAGCTCCGACGGTGCCGCGACCGCACCGGCGCCGGGGTAGCCGTACCAGACGTCGATCGCGGCGCCGGCGATGTCACCGTCCCGCAACGCCGCGTAGAGCGCCTTCTCCTCGACGAGCGGGCCGCGGCCGACGTTCACCAGGACGGCGCTGCGCTTCATGCGGGCGAGCTCCGCCGCCCCGATCATGCCCCGGGTCTCCGGCGTGAGCGGGGCGCTGACGAGCACGACGTCCGCCTCGTCGAGCAGCGCGCCGAGGTCGGCGGTGGTGCCCGCCCACTCCAGCCCGCGGGCGGCGGCATCGACGCCGCCGCGGCGGGTGACCGCGGCCCCGCGCGGCCCGAAGAGCCGCAGGCACTCCCACGCGCGGGAGCCGATGTGGCCGAAGCCGACGAACCCCACGGTCGCGGCGGCGAGCGAGTGGGTCCAGGGCAGGCCCGGGTCGTAGGCGGGCGAGGCCCAGCGGTCGGCCCGCAGCGCGGCGTCCTGGGCGAGGAACCCGCGGCGCAGCAGCACCGCGGCGGCCACGACGTACTCGGCGATCGAGTCCTCGTGGTGGAACGTGTTGGCGACGATCGTGCCCGCGGGCAGCGCCCCGACGTCGATCCCGTCGACGCCGGCGCTCACGGCGTGCACGAGCCGCAACGAGGTGCCCGCGGCCGCCACCGTGGCCCGGCAGCGCGCACTGACCAGCACGTCGGCCCCCGCGACCGCGGCCTCGACCGCCGGGAGGTCGCGCGGGTCGAGCCAGCGCACCTCCGATCCTGCGGGCAGCCCCTCCTCCAGGTCGGCCCGCAGCGGCACCAGGTTGGTGTCGGCGATCACGATCTTCATACCCGTCCCCTCATCGCGTGGCGATCTCGGCCGAGATCGCCTCGGCGTGCTCGATGACCATCGGCGCGCACCGCTCGCGCAGCTCCTCAGCGGACATCCGGGCCGCGTTCACCGACACGTTCAGGGCGGCGATCACCCGGCCGCGGTGCCGGACACCGGCGGCCACCGAGCGGACGCCCACCTCCCGCTCCTCGTCGATCAGCGCGTAGCCGTCGCGGCGCACGTCGTGGAGGATCTCCCGCAGCCGGGACGGCTCGGTGACGGTGTGCGGGGTGAGCGGCCGCAGGTCCGCCGTCGCGAGGTAGTCGTCGAGCTCGCCGTCGGGCAGCGCGGCCAGCAGGACCCGCCCCAGCGACGTCGGGTAGGCGGGCAGCCGGGACCCGATGTTCAGCGTGATCGCCACACTGCGCGGGCTCGGCACGCGGGCCAGGTACACGATCTCCGTGCCGTCGAGCGTGGCCAGCGACGAGGACTCCTGCAGCTCGGCCGACAGGCTGCGCATGTGCGGCTCGGCCGACTCCCACCACGGCGCCGACGACAGGTAGCCGTAGCCGAGGCGCAGCACCTTCGGGGTGAGGCGGAAGCGGCGGTCGCGCATCTCGGCGAACCCGAGCCGCTCGAACGTCAGCAGGAGCCGCCGGACCGTGGCCCGGGTCAGACCCGTCAGCTCCGCGACCCGGCTGACGCCGAGCTCCGGGTTCTCCGCGGAGAACACCATCAGCACCTGGAACGCCTTGTCGACCGAGTCGATGAAGTCCGGATCCTCTCTGGACACCGGGGCAGTCTCCCATCGCGCTTGACAACCGGGCCCGAAGGCCCGAGGGTCTGTGCGTCCGTCGAGCAAGTGTACGTCAGTCGCACACCTCTGGAGACAGCGATGTCCCTCCGTTCGATACTGCGCAGTGCCTTCACCACGAAGCTGTACGTCACCGTGCTCGTCGCGATCGCGGCGGGAGCGGCCCTCGGCCTCGCCGCACCCGGCGTCGGGGCATCCCTGGAACCGATCGGCACCGGCTTCATCGGTCTGATCCAGATGCTGATCGCGCCCGTCGTCTTCTGCACGATCGTCACGGGGATCGCCTCGGCCGGGGAGCTGACGTCGGTGGGCCGGGTCGGGGTGAAGGCGCTCGTCTACTTCGAGGTGGTCACGACCATCGCGCTGGTCGTCGGTCTCGTGGTGATGGACGTGTTCCGGCCCGGCGCGGCGCTGCACGCCGACCCCGCGTCGCTCTCGATCTCCGGCTCGGCCCAGCAGTACGTGCAGCGGGCCGAAAGCACGCACTGGTACGACTTCCTGCTGAACATCATCCCGAACGGCGTGGTCAGCGCGTTCACCGAGGGCAACGTGCTGCAGGTGCTGCTGGTCTCGATCCTGTTCGCCATCGCGTTCAAGGCCATGGGACCGGCGGGCGAGCCGATCGTGCGTGCCGTGGGGCGGATCGGGGACGCCACCTTCGTCGTGATCCGGCTCGTCATGTACCTGGCACCGCTGGGCGCCTTCGGAGCCATGGCCTACACCACCGGCCGGTTCGGCGTGACCACGCTGATGAGCCTCGGCGGCTTCGTGCTGCTGTTCTGGGTCAGCGGCATCGTCTTCTGCCTGCTCGTCTTCGGCGTGGTCGCCCGGATCTGCGGGCTGCGGATCCTCAAGCTCTACCGCTACTTCTCCCCCGAGCTGCTGATCACCCTGGGCACCTCGAACTACGAGGTGGTCATGCCGGCCCTGATGCGCAAGCTCATCCACCTCGGCGCGCCGAAGCAGGTCGTCGGCCTCGTCGTCCCGTCCGGCTACGCGTTCAACGGCGACGGCGTCTGCCTCTACCTGGGGTTCGCCTCGCTGTTCATCGCGCAGGCCTTCGACATCGACATGTCGCTGTGGCAGCAGATCGGCCTGCTCGCCGTCTTCATGATCACGTCGAAGGGCAGCGCGGGCGTCGCGGGTGCGGGCTTCGTGATCCTCGCCGCCACGCTGAACACCACGGCGGCGGTGCCGGTCGTCGGGATCATGCTGATCATCGGCGTCGACCGGTTCATGTCCATCATGCGCGGCCTGGTGAGCCTGTCCGGCCAGATCATGGGAAGCCTGATCGTCTCCCGGTGGGAGCGCGGGCTCGACGTCGACCGCGCCCGCGCCGTGCTCGACGGCGTGGACGTGCCCGAACCCACCGAACCGACCGAGGCGCGGCCAGAGGCCGTGCCGACCGCCTGACCTCGAACGAGTAGAAGGAGCCCCCCTTGGCCCGCCTCGAGTACGCCGCGTCCGACCTCCCGGGGCCGGACGGCATCATCGCCGAGCGGATCCGCGCCCGCCGCGGCGGCACGCTCACCCCGCTCGACCTGATGCTGCTGCACAGCCCGCCGCTCGCCGAGGGCTGGAACGGCCTCCTCGGCGCCGTGCGCACCGCCTCGACGCTCACCGCCGACGTCCGCGAGCTCGCGATCCTGCGGATCGCCGCCCTCAACGGGGCGGACTACGAGTGGCGCGCTCACGAGCCGCTCGGGCTGGCGGGCGGCCTCACCGACGCCGACCTCGCCGTGCTGCGCGGCGAGCGGGCACCGGACGCCCTCGCTCCCCGCCTGGCCGCCGTGCTCGCCTACACCGACGCGATGACCTCCCGGGTCATCGTTCCGGACGACGTGTTCGCCGGGCTCCGCGAGCACTTCACCGACCGCGAGATCGTCGAGCTGACCGTCACCGTCGGCGCCTACAACCTGGTGTCCCGGTTCCTCGTGGCTCTCCAGGTCGGCGGCGGGGAACGGGAGGCGGCCTGATGGGCGGCCGGCTGGCGGGCAAGGTCGCCGTCGTCACCGGCGCGGGGAGCGTCGGCGACGGCTGGGGCAACGGCCGCGCCACCGCGGTGGTGTTCGCGCGGGAGGGCGCCCGGGTGCTGGCCGTCGACCGCGACCCGGCGCCGCTGCAGGCCACCCTCGACCTGATCGCCGACGAGGGAGGCACGGCCGCAGGCCACACCTGCGACGTCACCGAATCGGCCGCCGTCGCGGGGATGATCGGAGCCGCGGTGGACGCTTTCGGCGGCCTGGACGTGCTGGTGAACAACGTCGGCGGCTCCCGCAACGGCGGGCCCACCGAACTCGACGAGGCCGGCTGGCGGGCGCAGCTCGACCTCAACCTCACCAGCGTCTACCTCGGCTCCCGCCACGCCATTCCGGCGATGCGGGCGCGGGGCGGCGGCGCCATCGTGAACGTCGCGTCCACGTCGGGGCTGCGGTTCACCGGCTCTCCGCAGGTCGGCTACGCCGCGGCCAAGGCCGGGGTGATCCAGCTGTCGCGGGTGACGGCCGTGCAGCACGCGCCCGAGCGGATCCGGGTGAACACCGTCGTGCCGGGGCAGCTGCACACGCCGATGGTGGAGGCCCGGTTGGCCCACCAGCGCGCCGGCGGCGACGTGCCGGCCCTCCTCGCGCAGCGGCAGGCCCGGATCCCGCTGGGCTTCACGGGCGACGGCCGCGACACCGCGTACGCGGCGCTGTTCCTGGCCTCGGACGAGGCCCGCTTCGTCACCGGCACTGAGATCGTCGTGGACGGCGGCATGACCGCGCGCTGCGACTGAGGGGGAGACGTGACCACGACGACCGGCCCGCAGAACCCCGGCCCGCACCCGGACCCGCACCGCCCGGCCCTCGCGCTCCCGGCCGGGGCCTGCGACGCGCACTGCCACATCTTCGGCCCGACCGCGCGGTTCCCCTACGCCCCCGACCGCACGTTCACCCCGCCCGAGGCGCCCCTGGCCGACCTGCAGGCGCTGCACCGGCTGCTCGGCCTGGACCGGGCCGTGATCGTGCAGTCGGCGGCGCACGGCACCGACCACGCGTCCCTGGAGGACGCGCTGGCCGCGGGCGCCGGGCGGTACCGCGGCGTAGCGCTGGTCCGCCCGGACACCTCACCGGCCGAGGTGGCGCGGCTGCACGAGGCCGGGGTGCGGGGCGCCCGGCTGCACTTCACCCCGCACCTGGGGACGGCGCCCTCCGCCGAGGAGATCGACGCCGTGGTGCGGCTGGTCGCCCCGCACGGCTGGCACATCGCGCTGCACGTGGCGGGCGAGGGCATCGCCGAGCACGCCGACCTCGTGCGCTCGCTGCCGCTGCGCGTGGTGGTCGACCACATGGCCCGGGTGGATCTGCGGCAGGGGCTCGGCTCCCCCGCCGTCACCGCGCTGCGCACGCTGCTGGACACCGGCGACGTCTGGGTGAAGCTCTCCGGGGCCGACCGCCTCGCAGCCACGCCGCCGTCCATGGCCGACTCGGCGGCGCTCGCGGCCCTGCTGGTGCGCAGCGCCCCCGACCGGGTCGTCTGGGGCACGGACTTCCCGCACCCCAACACGGACGGCTTCGTCCCGGACGACGGCGATCTCGTCGACCTGCTCGCCGCGGTGGCTCCCGACCCGGCCGACCGCAGGCGGCTCCTGGTCGACAACCCCACGACCTGCTTCGGGTTCCCGTGAGCACCCGCGCCGACGGGCTGCTCCTCGTCCTGTCCGAGCCCGGCGCGGTGCCGCTGGACGAGTTCCACCGCTGGTACGACACGGAGCACGCGCCCGCCCGGATCCGCGTGCCCGGCGTGCACGGCGGGCACCGCTTCCGCGCGGCGGACCACCGCTCGCCGGGGTGGCTCGCGGTCTACCCCCTCGAGCTCGCGGCGCTGAGCTCCCCCGCCTACACCGCGGCCCGGGAACGCAGCCCCTACGAGCAGACCGTCGTCGAGCGGCTGGCGGTGCTCGACCGGCGGGTGTACGAGCGCATCGACGGTGCCGGCGAACCCGCGCCCGACGCCTGCCCGCTGCTGCTCACCGTGGCGCTGACCAGCACCGACCCCGAGGGCCTCGACGCCTGGTACGCGGGCGAGCACCTGCCGATGCTGCGGCAGGTGCCCGGATGGCTGCGCACCGTCCGCTACCGCAGGGTCGAGGGCGCCGGGCCCGACCAGCTCGCCGTGCACGAGCTGGACGGACCTGCCGTCTTCGAGACCCCGCAGTACGCGCGGGCGGTGGCGACGCCGTGGCGGGAGGCGGTGGCCCGGACCGTCAGCGCCCGGGAGCGTCGGCTGTTCACCCACCACCGGCGGCTCGGGTGAGCGGCGGCCGCCGCTACCCTGCGCCCTGGTGGACACCTTCTGGGACGACGTCTTCTGGCATGACGTCGAACGGCACGTGGTGCGGTACGGCGCGAGCTTCACGCCGCGCATCATCGAGAGCGCGGCAGGCTCCTACGTCCACGACAGCGACGGCGCGGCGATCCTCGACTTCACCTCCGGCCAGATGAGCGCGGTACTGGGGCACGCGCACCCGGACATCGTGCGCGCCGTGTCCCGGTCGGTCGCCTCCTGGACCACCTGTTCAGCGGGATGCTGAGCCGGCCCCTCGACCGCGGGCTGCACCTCAACATCGTCCAGCTGCCCGGCATGGGCGACATCTTCCGGATCGCCCCGCCCCTCACGGTCGGCGAGGACGAGCTCCACGCCGGCATCGACATCCTCGAGGCGTCCCTGGAGGCCGTTCTCGCGGGGCCCTCCGCCTGAGGACCGGCCCGCTACCACGGGGCCGAGGTGCGCGCCGTCTCCGACGGCAGCACGCCGAACCGCTGCCGGTACGCGCGCGCGAACCGGCCGGGGTGGGTGAAGCCCCAGCGGTACGCCGTCTCGGTCACGCCCACCGCGCCGGCGCGCAGCTCCTCGTGGACCCGGTCGAGCCGGACCGACCGCAGGTACTCCATCGGCGTGCTGCCGACGTGCTCGCGGAAGGCCTCCTGCAGCCGCCGGGCGCTCACGCCGGCCACGCGGGCCAGGTCAGCGATCGTGTAGGGCTCCTGCGGCCGGCCCTGCACGACGTCGAGCACCCGGCGTACCGCACGCGGGGTCGCCGGGGCGGCCCCGCCCCGCAGCGCCCCATCTCGGAGGGCCTCGGTGTAGCTGTGCCGCTGCGCGAGCAGCAGGCCGGTGGCGAGCAGCCGCTCGTGGTACGCGCGCACCGCCGGGCGCCCGATCGGACCGTCGGGGTCGTCCAGCTCCGACAGCAGCAGCTCCAGCGACGCCGACCACGCCCGGCCCGCGGGTGAGCCCAGGTCGAACTCGAGGGCGAACTCCACCGGCGCCCGCACCGGGCGGCCGAGCAGCGCCTCCAGCTCACCGTCGAGCAGGGCGCGGTCGACCCGGATCCCGAGCTGCGCCGCGCCCTCCGCGCAGTGCGTCAGCCGGTGCGTGCGGTGCGGGGCGAACACGGTGGCGTGGCCCGCGGTCGAGACCGTCTCCTCGTCGTCCGACGCGGAGGCGATCGGGCCGGCGAGCGTGACGTTGACGTGGTACGCCCCGGTCCGGCCGGGGTCGACGAGGGTCGGCTGGCCGAACCGCATCAGCCCGACCGTGAGGTGCTCGGTGCGCACGCCGCGCAGCAGGCCGGTGCCGGCGGGAGCCCGGCCGAGCGGCTCGACCCGCGCCGGGTAGAAGAGCGCGTTGAGCTCGCTGCGGAACCTCTCGAAAGGGGCGTGCTCGCAGATCGCGTGCCGCTCCAACACCGTCGCGGATTCCGGCCACCGATCGCGCGAAGCGGCTGTCGTGCCCGCGGCGGGGCCGCCTAGCGTGGGTCCCGACCCGGCTGTTCCCATGTCGCGCTTCCTTCCCACCGGAGCCAACGATGGACCTCACCTCCGAGAGCACCACCGCAGCGGTGATCGAGAGCTTCGCCGAGACGGCGGACCCGCGCCTGCGCGAGATCCTGCAGGAGCTCGTGCCGCACCTGCACGACTTCGTCCGCAAGGTACGTCTCACGCTGCCCGAATGGGAGGCGGCGATCGAGTTCCTCACGGCCGTCGGCCAGCGGTGCGACGCCAACCGGCAGGAGTTCATCCTGCTCTCCGACGTGCTCGGCATCTCGATGCTCGTCGAGACGATCAACGGCCAGGAGGCCGGCACCGAGAGCACCGTGCTGGGGCCGTTCCACGTCGTCGAGTCCCCGCAGCGGGAGAACGGCGACACGATCGACCTCCTCGGCGGGAACGAGCCGTGCGTGATCACCGGGCGCGTCCTCGGCATCGACGGCGCGCCGCTCCCCGGCGGCACCGTCGACGTGTGGCAGTGCAGCGCCGACGGGTTCTACGATGTCCAGCAGCCCGACGTGCAGCCGCTCGGCAACGGGCGCGGCCTCTTCCACACCGACGCCGAGGGCCGGTTCCACTTCCGGACGGTCGTGCCCAGCCACTACCCGATCCCCACGGACGGCCCGGTGGGCCAGCTGCTCCTGGCCACCGGGCGCCACCCGTTCCGCCCCGCCCACATCCACTTCATCGCCGACGCCCCCGGCCACCGGAGCCTGACCACCCACATCTTCGTCGCGGGCAGCCCCTACCTGGACTCCGACGCCGTCTTCGCCGTGAAGCAGAGCCTGGTCGCCGAGTTCGCGGAGGTCGACGACGCCGAGCAGGCGCGCCGATACGGCGTGAGCAGCCCGTTCAGGGCGGCCTCGGTCGACATCGTGCTGGAGGCCGATCGTGTGGGATGAGTTCGTCCACCAGTCCCTGCCGATGCGGGTCGTCTTCGGGGCCGGGACCTCGACCCGTCTCGGTGCGGAGGTCGAGCGGCTCGGCCTCGACCGCGTCCTGGTGCTGACCACGCCGGAGCAGGAGACGCTCGGCCGGAGGGTCGCCGAGGGGCTCGGCGCGCGATCCGCCGGCGTGTACCCCCACGCCCGGATGCACGTGCCGGTCGAGGTGGCGGCGCGAGCGCGCGACGCGACGGCCGAGCTGGGTGCCGATGGCTGCGTCGCCGTCGGCGGCGGGTCCACGATCGGGCTCGGCAAGGCGATCGCCCTCGAGCACGGGCTCCCCGTCATCGCGGTGCCCACCACGTACGCGGGCTCCGAGATGACTCCCATCTGGGGCCTCACCGAGGGCGGCCGCAAGCGCACGGGCCGCGACCCGGCCGTGCTCCCCCGCAGCGTCGTCTACGACCCGGAGCTGACGCTCACGCTGCCCGTCCCGCTCTCGGTGACCAGCGGGTTCAACGCGCTGGCACATGCCGTCGAAGGGCTCTACGCCCCGGACGCCTCGCCGATCACCTCGCTCATGGCGCGCGAGGGTGCACAGGCCCTGCTCGAGGCGCTCCCGCAGGTGTCCACCCGGCCCGCGGACCTGGACGGGCGCACACGCGCCCAGTACGGCGCGTGGCTGTGCGGCGCGGTGCTCGGCGCGACGACGATGTCGCTGCACCACAAGCTCTGCCACGTTCTGGGCGGCACCTTCGACCTTCCTCACGCGGAGGTCCACACGGTCGTCCTGCCGCACGTGGTCGCATTCAACGCCGGCGCGTCGCCCGCCCTGGCCTCCCTCTTCGGGTCGGATCCCGGCGGGGTCCTGTGGGACTTGGCCGCGAAGCTCGGCGCCCCGCGTTCACTGGCCGAGCTGGGCATGCCGGAGTCCGGCACGGCAGAGGTGGTCCGGCAGGCCACGGCCGCCCCGTACGCCAACCCGCGACCGGTCACCGAGGACGACCTCGCCCGGCTCGTCGAGGCCGCCCGTCGCGGCGAGCGCCCCACCTCGTCGTAGGCACCCCCACCACCGCCACCCGACGACGAGGAGGTACCACCGTTCTGAGCGGACGGTTTCGCCGGTGGTGAAATGCGGGTCGCGACGCGCGCCGGGATGTCTACGGTGGCACACCTCAGGTCCGAGGGGGAGGCATGCGAACGATCACCGGGACCGCGGCCGGGGTGCCGTACACGGCACTGCCGCCCGCCGGAGCGAGCGACGGCCCCGCGCCGTTGGTCGTGACGTGGCACATGCTGGACGCGCCGCGCACGGACGCGGCGTTCGCGGCCGCGCTGCCCATGGCCGGGGTGCCCGCCTGGCGGGTGCACCTGGGCATGCCGATGTGCGGGGCGCGAATGGTCGACGGCCGGCTCGACGCCGCGATCGCGCTCGCCCGCGAGGACGCGTTGCTGGCCTTCCTGGCCCCGTTCACCCGTCAGGCCGCCGGCGAGTTCCCGGCCGCGCTCGCCGCGCTGCGCGAGCAGCTGCCGGTCGACGACGAGCCGGTCGGCGTCCTCGGCGCGTCGCTCGGCGGGGCCGTGGCGCTGCGGGTGCTGACGGCGGGGAAGGTTCCGATCAGGGCGGTCGCGCTGGTCAACCCGGCCGTGCGGGTGCGGTCGGTCGTCCCGCTCGTCGAGGGCCTCGCCGGACACCCGTACCGGTGGACCGCGGAAGCCGACGAGGTCGCCGCCGAGCTGGACTTCGTCGCCCGTGCCGCCGACCTCGCCCCCTCGGATGTCACGGCGCACCCGCCGCTGCTGCTCGTCAGCGGGGAGCGGGACCACCCGGACCTGCGCACCGACGCGGCCGCTCTCGTCGACGCGCTGCGCGAGCGGTATGCACACCCCGGCGACGTCGAGCTGATCACCGTGCCGGACCTGGCACACCCGCTGGCCGACGAACCGGGAATGGAACCGGCGCCGCAGCTGCCCGCGGCCAGGGCGGTCGACGAGGTCGTGACGCGGTGGTTCGTCCGGCAGCTCGCCGGCTGAGGACGACCCGTTCGGGGCGGCCCCGATCAGGACCGCCGCGGCGCCGTTCCCGGGACGCCGGCCGGACGCCGCTCGGCGCAGCCCGGTGTGCGGGCCGGGCCGGGCGACGAGGCACCCACGAGCACCGTCCACTCCCGCAGGATCTCGCCGGGTTTGCGGATCAGGCCCAGCGGCAGGTAGTGGAAGAGGAAGTCGACCGGTCGCGTGCGGGCGTGGCGCAGCATCTTGCCCGGCTTGTCGGCGAGGCGCAGCTCGAAGTCGCGCAGGTAGCGCTCCAGGAGCACGTCGGGCCGGGGCGCCACCACCTCGCCGCACTCCGAGCACGTGACGCGGGCGATGATCGTGCCGAGGTACACGACGGCGTGGGCCCGCTCGCTCCCGCAGCGACGGCACTGCAGGGGGACGACGTAGCGCTGCATGGTGGCTCCCACTACAACACGGCCAGGAGTTCGGGGGAAGCGAGCCTGCGCACGTTCTCGCGGGCGGACGCGGCATCGTCGGCCTCGCGCGCGGCCTTCGCCATGTCGCGGCACTCGTCGAGGGTGTGCACGCTCAGGGCGTGGCGGACGGCCGGCAGGCAGGCCGGGGCCATCGACAGGCTCGTGAGCCCCAGCCCGACGAGCACGGGCGCCAGCAGCGGGTCGCCCGCCGCCTCGCCGCAGATGCCGACGGGGCGGCCCGTGCGGCGGCCCCCGTCCGCAACCGTGGCGACGAGGTCGAGCAGCGCGGGCTGCCAGACGTCGAGGAGGTCGGCGAGCGCGGACGTGGTGCGGTCGGCCGCGAACGCGTACTGGGCGAGGTCGTTCGTGCCGATGCTGACGAAGTCGCAGCGCTCCAGGAGCTGGGCGGCCCGGAGCGCGGCGGCAGGCACCTCGACCATCGCCCCGACCGTCGGCAGCCCGAACGCGCGGGCCTTCCCGGCGAACTCCGCGGCCTCCCCCGGCGTGGACACCATCGGCGCCATCACCCACACCTCCGCGGCGCAGGACGATGCCGCCTCGGCGATGGCCGCGAGCTGGTCGGTCAGCAGCTCGGGCCTGCGGCGCGCCACCCGCAGCCCGCGCACCCCGAGGGCCGGGTTCGCCTCCTGGGCGTGGTCGATGAACGGCAGCGGCTTGTCCGCGCCCGCGTCGAGGGTGCGGATCACGACCTTCCGCCCGGCGAAGGCCTCGAACACGGCGCGGTAGGCCTCGACCTGCTCCCCCACGGACGGCGCCGAGGTGCGGCCGAGGTAGAGGACCTCGGTGCGGAACAGCCCGACCCCCTCGGACGGCGCTTCGGCGGCCGCTCGCGCGTCGGCGACCGTGCCGACGTTGACGAGCAGGGCGACCGGAGTCCCGTCCGCGGTGCGGCCCGGCCCCGGGGGCTCCGGCCGCTCCGCGCGGGCGGCGGTGCGCGCGGCGATGCCGGCCAGGACGCTGTCCGGCGGGTCGACGGTGATCTCCCCGCCGGACCCGTCAACGGCCACGTGGGCGCCGTCGTCGAGGGCCGCGGCATCCGGGCACGCGACCACCGCCGGGATGCCGAGCTGCTTGGCGAGGATCGCGGTGTGGCTGGTCGGGCCGCCGAGCTCGGTGACGACACCGAGCACCTGCTCGCGGTCGAGCAGGGCCGTGTCCGCCGGTGCGAGGTCGCGCGCGACGAGGACGGACGGCCTGCGCAGTAGCGGTATCCCGGGCATCCGGGCGCCGGTGAGCAGCGCGATCGCCCGGCAGCGGATGTCCTCGAGGTCGGCCACCCGCTCGCCGAGGTAGCCGCCCACCTCGCGGAGCGCCGCGGCGTAGGAGGTCAGCCCCTCGTGGACGGCGCGGGCGGCCGTGCGACCGCCGGCGACGAGATCGGCGACCCGTTCGCGCAGCTCCGGATCCTCGGCCATCATCGCCTGCGCCTCGAGCACCTCCTCGGCCGCTCCCCCGGCGGCCGCCCCGCGCGCCCGCAGGAACTCGGCGACGCCCGCGAGCGCGGCGCCGGCCCGGGCGGCCTCCGCACCGGGGTCCGCGACGGCGCCGTCGGTGGGTGGTTCCGGAGGCGGGGGTGCGAGCCGCACGACGGGGCCCGCGACCGCGCCCGGGCTCACTCCGATCCCACGCAGGACCTCGTGCATGCGTTGCTCCTCGTCGGTGAGGGCGGGCTGTGTTGAGAACCGCTGGTCAGGAGAGCAGGTCGTCCAGGTCGCCGAGGCCGTCCTCGTCGGTGGCGTCGACGTACCCGAGCGGGCCGCCGACGGGGACCACGTCGCCCTCGGCTGCGGTCAGGCGTGTCACCGTGCCCGTGACCTCCGACTCGATCTCCATCTCCACCTTGTCCGTCAGGACGACGGCCAGCGGCGTTCCCTTCGTGACGGTATCGCCCGGCGCGACGAGCCAGTCGGCGAACTCGCCCTCCTCCATGGTCATGGACAGCTTGGGCATCCGGATCGGCGTCTCGGCCATGGTCATCCTCCCTCGTGGAGCCTGCGGGCGGCCGTGACGATGTCCGGCACCTGCGGCACGGCCGCCTTCTCGAGCTCGGGCGCGTAGGGCATCGGCACGTCCAGGCCGCAGAGCCGCACGACCGGTGCCCTGAGCGCGTGGAAGGTGTCCGACTCGGCGATCCGGGCCACGATCTCGGCGACGAAGCCGCCGGTGCGGGGAGCCTCCTGCACGAGGAGCGCCTTCCCCGTGGCCGCGACCTCGCCGAGGATCGTCGCCTCGTCGAGCGGCGTGATCGTGCGCGGGTCGACGACCGTGGTCTCGATCCCGTCGGCGGCGAGCTCCTCGGCGGCGGCGAGCGACCGGCCCACCATCACCGAGGTCGCGACGATCGTCAGGTCCGTGCCGCGGCGCCGGATCGTCGCCGTCCCGAGCGGCAGGTGGTGCCCGAGCGGCACCGGGCCCCGCTCCCTGTAGAGCAGCTTGTGCTCCAGGACGAGCACGGGGTTCGGGTCGGCCACCGCCGCGCGCAGGAGGCCCATGGCATCGGCCGGGGTGGCGGGCATGACGACCTTGAGGCCGGGGACGTGGGCGAACCACGCCTCCAGGCTCTGCGAGTGCTGCGCGGCCGCCCCCGTGCCGGAGCCCGCGGGGGCGCGGATGACGAGCGGCACCCGCGCCGCCCCGCCGAGCATGAAGTGGATCTTCGCAGCCTGGTTGACGATCTGGTCCATCGCGCACGTGACGAAGTCGGAGAACTGCAGCTCGACGACGGGCCGCATGCCGCACAACGCCGCGCCCACCCCGGCACCGACGATCGCGATCTCCGAGATCGGTGTGTCGCGGACGCGCTCGCGCCCGAACCGTTCGAGGAGCCCCGTGGTGACGCCGAATGCGCCGCCGTAGACGCCGATGTCCTCCCCCATGAGGAAGACCCGCTCGTCGGTCTCCATGAGGTCCGCGAGGGTCTCCCGGACGGCCTCGGCGTAGGTCATCTCACGAAGACCGGCGGCGGTGGTCATGCCTGCTCCCCGGCGTAGACGGCGTCGAGGAGCACGTCCCGTCCCGCGAGGGCGGGCGGCGCGGCGTTCGCCGTGCGGATGGCCTCGCGCACGTCGTGGGTCGCCTCCGCGCGGGCGGCGTCGATCTCGGCGTCGGTGAGGCTGCCGGCGTCCCGCACCGCGGCCTCGAAACGGGCGATCGGGTCGCGCCCCTGCCACTCGGCGATCTCCTCGCGCGTGCGGTAGAGGTTCTTGTCGCTCTTCGAGTGGCCCTTCCACCGGTAGGTCACGTTCTCGACCAGCGTGGGGCCCTCGCCCGCGCGGGCCCGGCCGGCGGCCGCGGCCACCGCCTCGTAGACCGCCTGCAGGTCGTTCCCGTCGACCGTGATCCCCGGGAAGCCGTACGCCGCGGCCCGGCTCGCGATGTGCTCGACCGCGAACGCCTCGTCAGCCGACATCGACATCCCGTAGTGGTTGTTCTCGCAGACGAACACCACCGGCAGCTCCCACACGGCCGCCAGGTTGGCCGCCTCGTGGAACGCGCCCTCGTTGGCGGCGCCGTCCCCGAAGAACGCGACCACGACCCGGCCCGTGCTCCCGAGCCGCTGCGCGAGCGCGGCGCCGACGGCGATCGGGATCCCCCCGCCCACGATCCCGTTGGCGCCGAGGTTGCCGGTCTCGATGTCCGCGATGTGCATCGAGCCACCGCGCCCGCGGCAGTACCCGGTGTCCTTCGCGAGCAGCTCGGCCATCATCCGGGTCAGGTCGGCGCCCTTGGCCACGCAATGGCTGTGCCCGCGGTGCGTCGAGGTGATCAGGTCGCCGCGTTGCAGCGCCAGGCACGTGCCCACCGCGCTGGCCTCCTGGCCGATGGACAGGTGCATCGTCCCGTGCATGAGACCGCGGGCGAAGAGCTGGTCGACCGCCTCCTCGAACCGGCGGGCCGTCCACATGGTGCGGAGTGCACCGCGCGCCCCCTCGGGCTCCTTCGCGAGATCGCGCAATGCTGCTCCCCTCGCAAGCGCAACTACGTGCGGATGAGTCACGATGGTGACCATCTCTAGCACGCGTGACAACCAGGTGTAAAGGGTGCGGTTAGCGGCCGGCGGCCGCGCTGAGCAGGGCGTGCGCGAGCCCGGAGTCGGTGACCAGCCCGTCGACGAACCCGCCGCGCAGCGCACCCAGGACCCCTGCGACCTTCTCCGCGCCGGTGGCGACCCCGACCACCACGGGGATGCGGCGCAGCTCCTCCAGCTCGACGGCGAGCACGCGGTCGTGCACCTCGCCCCCGATCGGGCGGCCCTCGGCGTCGAAGAACCGGCAGCAGGTGTCGCCCACCGGCTTCTCGGCGAGGAACGCCGCGCGCTCGTCGTCGGTGAGCGCCAGTCCGTCGACGATGACGTTGCTGGACCCGATGCCGACCGAGCCGATCCCGACCATCGCGATGTCGGCCGAGAGCGCCGAGCGCAGCGCCTCCCGGATCGCGGGCTCGGCGAGCAGCGCGTCGCGGGCCGCGCCCGAGCGCAGCAGCGCCGGGGCGTGCAGGTAGCGGTAGGTCGCGCCGAGCCGGCCGGCCAGCTCGCGCACCAGCTCCTGCCCCGCGACGAGCGACGCGTCCACCGTGAGCCCGCCGACGAGCGGGACGACCTCGACGTCGCGGGGCTTGTCGGCGGCGACCGCCGCGACCGTCGCCTGCAGGGACGTCCCCCAGGACAGCCCCACGACCTGGCCGCCGCGGACGGTCTCGTCGAGCCACTGCGCCGCGAGGTCGCCCGCCGCCGCCACCACGTCGGCCCCCGGACGGAACGCGGCGACCCGGACCTGCGCGAGCCCGAACGCCTCGCGCATGGCCTGCTCCAGCTCCAACGCTCTGGCCGTCTGGTCGTGGACGCGGATCTCGACGACGCCCTGCGCGCGGGCCGCGGTGAGCATCCGCGAGACGTTCGACCGGCTCGTGCCCAGCACACGGGCGATGTCGTCCTGGGAGCGGCCGTCCAGGAAGTACATCCGGGCCGCCTTGGCGAGGGATCCGCGATCACGTGGCGCAGGCATCGTCACCAAGTTCCTTGTCAATCACCGATGTGAGCATGGATAGTAGCCGACCAGGTGCTGCATCTGCACAGATGTGCACACTCGACCCAACCAACGGAGGTTGCCCATGAGCGAACGGCAGGTGCGGATCGGCTCGAAGGTCGGCCTGCACGCACGGCCCGCGGCGCTGTTCGCCAAGGCCGTGGCGCGGGCGGGGGTCCCGGTGCGGATCGCGAAGGACGGGCAGCCCCCGGTCAACGCGCGGAGCCTGCTGAACCTCCTCACGCTGGGCGCTGGGCACGGCGACCTCGTCACGCTCCACGCCGACGGCGAACACGCCGACGCCACGCTCGACGAGCTCGCCGCGATGCTCGAGCGCGAGCTGGAGGAGTAGCGGCCTTGTGCTCCAGGTCTCACGGTGCTATCAACGCAAGCGGCGCAAATGTGAGATGTGTGCACGTACGTGAAAATGGAACACGTGAATTTGGCACTGGAAGGCTCCCATGGACGTGACCTTTTCCCTGAGCCAAGCTCCCCCGCCCCCCACCGAGGGGAGCGACAACCCGGTCCTCAACGCGATCATCTGGGCGGGCGAGCACTTCATCGGCATCTTCAACGAGGCCGGCAAGCAGTTCGCGGGGCTGGTGACCGGCATCCTCCCGACCCTGATCGTGCTGCTCACCGGCATGTACGCGCTCATCGCGTTCATCGGCGAGGACCGCGTGACGCGGGCCGTGCAGTGGTCGTCGCGCTGGTGGATCACCCGGTACACGGTCATGCCGGTGATCGCGGTGCTGATGCTGACCAACCCGATGTGCTACACGTTCGGCCGCTTCCTGCGGGAGCGGCACAAGCCCGCCTTCTACGACTCGGCGGTCTCCTTCGTCCACCCCGTCACCACGTTCTTCCCGTACGCCAACGCGGGCGAGCTCTTCGTCTGGCTCGGCGTCGCGAGCGGGGTGACCCAGCTCGGCCAGTCGACGGTGCCGCTGGCCGTGCGCTACTTCGCCGTGGGCATCGTCGTCATCCTCATCCGCGGCGTGGTCACGGAGCTGATCACCTCCTACCTGATCCGGCGCGCGGGCAAGGCGGAGCTGTTCCGCTCGTTCGACGCCGAGTTCGGCACGGCGGGCGGTGCGGCGAGATGACCACTCGCGAGGTCGCCTACCGCACGGTCACCGTGCGCCCCGGGGCCAACGGCTGGGGCCGGGGGCTCGAGCTGACGCCCACGGCGGAGCGCAACAAGGTCATCTCCGTGACCGGCGGCGGCATCCACGCCGTGGCGCAGCGGATCGCCGACCTCTCCGGCGCCGAGGTCGTCGACGGCTTCCGCACCCGCGTACCCGACGACGAGGTGCTCGCCGCCGTCATCAACTGCGGGGGCACCGCCCGGATCGGGGTGTACCCGCGCAAGCGGATCCCGACGGTCGACGTCTACCCCGGGGAGCCGGGTGGCCCGCTCGCGCAGTTCATCACCGAGGACATCTTCGTCTCGGCCGTGGGGCCGGACGAGGTGGAGCTCGCCGACGCGACGTCCGCCGCCCGGCCGGACAGCGCACCTGCGGGGCCTCCCGAACCCGGACCCGAACCCGGACCCGGACCCGAGGCGCCCCGCGGCTTCCTGGTGCGGTTCGGCGGCGGGATCGGCCACATCATCAACACGTTCCTCGCCGCGGGCCGCCAGTCGATCAACCTGACACTGAACACGATCCTGCCGTTCATGGCGTACGTCAGCTTGCTGCTCGGCGTCGTCATCTACACCGGCATCGCCACGGCGATCGGCAACCTGCTCGCCCCGCTGTCGGGCAACCCGATCGGCCTCATCGCGATCAGCGCCGTGGTGGCGCTGCCGTTCCTGTCGCCGATCCTCGGGCCCGGCGCGGCCGTGGCCCAGATCGTCGGCGTCCTGATGGGCACGCAGATCGCCACCGGTGCCCTGCCCGTCCAGTACGCCCTCCCCACCCTGTTCGCCATCGACGGCCAGGTCGGCTGCGACTTCGTGCCGGTCGGCCTCGGCCTCGGCGAGGCGCGGGCGGAGACGGTGGAGATCGGCGTGCCCGCCGTGCTGTTCAGCCGGCTCATCACGTCACCGCTCGCCGTCGTCATCGCGTGGTTCGCGAGCTTCGGCCTCTGACAGGAGAGTGAATGACCTACTACCGCACGACCGTGACCGGCGTCGGGCCCGAGGCGGGTGACATGCTCGCCGCCGGCGTCCTCATCCTGTACGCCGAGCCGCTCCCGGACGCGCTGGCCGACGTGAGCGTCGTCCACCGCCCCGAGGACCGGAGTGCGGCGCTCACCATCGGCGTCGGCGACGTCGTGTCCGTCGGCGGGCACGAGCTCAGCGTCACCGCGGTCGGCGAGATCGCCGCGAAGAACCTGGACGAGCTCGGCCACGTCGTGCTCTACGTCGACCAGCCGGACCAGAAGCTGCTGCCCGGGGCGGTCCACGCCGCGGGCGGTGTGCCCGATCCGCGGCCCGGCCACGTCATCGAGTTCCGCTCGCTGCGATAGGGGGTCCCCATGGCATACCGTGAACGCCTCCTCGAACGGGAGCGGACGACCGGCAGGCCCGTGCGGGTGGGGCTCGTCGGGGCCGGCCAGATGGGCCGGGGGTTCGTCGCCCAGGTCCGGCGGATCAGCGGCATGGAGGTGGTCGCCGTCGCCGACCTGGACCTCCAGCGGGCCACCGGCGCCCTGCGCGCCGCGGGCGTCGAGCACGTCACGACGGGCGACGACCTCGACGCGCTGAGCGGCGTCGTCGCCGACGGGGGCACCGTCGCCGTCACCGACCACACGCTGGCCGCCGCGCTGCCGGTCGACATGGTCATCGACGCCACCGGGGTGCCGGAGATCGGCGCCGAGGTCGCGCTGCGGAGCCTGCTGGCCGGGCGGCACGTCGGCCTGCTCAACGTCGAGACCGACGTGACGGTCGGCTGGATGCTGTCGCGGATCGCCGCGCAGTCCGGCGCTGTCTACACCCTGTGCCGGGGCGACGAGCCGGCCGAGACGCTCAAGCTCGTCGAGTTCGCTCGCGACCTGGCTTTCGACATCGTGTGCGCCGGCAAGGGCAAGAACAACCCGCTGCACCCGCACGCCACGGCGGCCGGCCTCGCCGACGAGGCGAGGCGCAAGAAGATGAACCCGAAGATGCTCGCGAGCTTCGTCGACGGCTCCAAGGCGATGATCGAGATGGCCGCGCTGGCCAACGCCGCCGACCTCGGCGTCAGCAGGCGGGGCCTCTCCGGCTACCGCACCACGGTGCCCGAGCTGCACGACGTGTTCCGGCCGGCCGCCGACGGCGGGATCCTCGACCGCAGCGGCGTGGTCGACATGGCGACCGGGCCGGTGGCGCCCGGCGTCTTCGTGGTGGCCCGCAGCGACGAGCCGACGGTGCGTGAGGAGATGGAGTACCTCGGCATGGGCGCCGGGCCGTACTACTCCTTCTACCGGCCCTACCACCTCGCCAGCATCGAGGCACCCCTCTCGATCCCGGCCGCCGTACTGGACGGCCGCAGCGACATCCGGCCCCGCGCGTGGCGGGCGGAGGTCGCGGCGGGGGCGAAGCGGGCGCTGCGCGCGGGCGAGGTGATCGACGGCATCGGCGGCGACTGCGTGTACGGCGTCATCGACAGCGCCGAGGCCGTCAAGGCGGAGGGGTTCGTGCCGCTGGGCCTGCTCGCGGGGGCACGCCTGGTCCGGGACGTCCGGCAGGACCACGTCCTCACCCGGGACGACGTGGAGATCGACACGAGCACGACGATCGCGCAGCTGCGCGCGCTGCAGGACCGCCTCCTCGACGGCCACCCCGTGGTGCCGGCCGGGGTCGGGCAGGTGCCGGCGGCATGACCGGGGAAGGCTGCCCGTCGTGCGGCGGGCAGTGGGTCGACGGCCGGATCGCCGTGCCGATCGTCGGCTCGCTCCGGTTCACCTACCGGCTGGGCACCACCGAGGTGAGCACGGAGGTGGCCGCGCGGATGTGCGAGGACTGCGGCACCGTCCAGTTGCGGGCGCGCGACCCGGAGGCCATCGTCCGGGCGAAGCGGGCCGCCGCCCGGGGCCGGGTGAAGCCGTGGCCGATCCGCTCCCCCCGGCGAGAGGAGGGCTGACGTGGGCAACGCCACCGTCTTCGTGCTCGTCGTGGCGATCATGTCGCTCACCGGGATCAGCGCGATCGCCCAGCACAAGTACTACGCGCGCACGGTGAAGCGGCTCGCCCGCGAGCACGACGAGCCCGGCCACATCCTCGTCACCGGGCGCGGCAGGAGCCGGTTCCGGGGTGCGATCGCCGTGCTCGTCCTGCGCACGCACGACGAGATGATCAAGGCAGCCGTGGTGATGGAGGGTGCCTCGGTGCTGGCCCGCTTCAGGGGCAGGCCGGACTGGGTCGGCCGGTCGGCCCGCGAACCCCTGCCCGGCGCCTCGCCGCGGGTGGCCGCCGCGGTGGCCGAGGCGCGCTCCCAGGTGCCGGGCCGCCGGCGCCGGGTGCCCGGCGCCCGGGGAGGCGCGTGAGCGGCTACGCGGGGACCGGGGTGCCGCGGGCGGCGGTCGGGGTGAGCCGCTCCGTCGTGCGCAGGACACGCAGGTGCACCGCGCCCCAGGTCCGGTACGGGCGCCAGGCATCGGTGACCTCCGCGAACCCACGGCCAGGGGCGTAACGCTCGGCGACCTCGGCCCGCACCCGTGGCTCCTGGACCGGCAGCGCGTCGGGGTGGTTGGCGCCGCGGATCACCACGAGCTCGGCGATCACCCCGGTGTCCACCACGTGCTTCGCCATGCGGGCCAGTCTCGATCCGGATACGCGTCACCGACTGTCATGTATTCCGCTCCGCCCGCCGACGGAGGGTGTCGGCCAACCGGGTCATGGAGGGCACCGCCGCCCGGACGGCCGCCACGTCGTCCTCGTCCAGCTCGGCGAGCGCACCCGCGATGGCCCGGGACCAGGCGAGCCCGAGCAGCCGCCGGTGCTCGTCGGCCAGGGGACTCGACCGCAGGCGGCTGCGCCGGTGGTCGCGCGGATCCGTCTCCCGGATGATCAGCCCGCGCTCGACGAGCGCGCGCCACCGTGGTGCTCACGTTGCTCGTCTGCAGCCGCAGCGCCCGTGCCACCTCCGACACCGACGCGCCCTGGTTGGCCACGACGAACTTCAGGACGTCCAGCTCCGAGGTGGGCAGCTGGTCGAGCCCCACCTCGGCCTCACCGGTGCGCCGCAGCGTCCGCGACAGCGTGTGGGCGGCCTCGGCGAGGTCGTCGAGCTCCACGTCGAGGTCGGTCACACCCGGATGATATCCGTAGAGATTAGATATAAATTGATAACATGTCGCTCGCCACCCGGGCGCCCTTCGGGGTGTGGATCTGCGCGCTCGCGCTGCTCACCGCGATCGCACCGCTGGCCACGGACATGTACCTCCCGGCGCTCCCCGACGTCGCAGCGGAGCTGGGCACCACGGCGTCGAACGTCCAGCTGACGCTCACCGGCTTCCTGGTCGGGCTCGCCGCCGGCCAGCTGATCATCGGCCCCCTCTCCGACGCGTGGGGCCGCAGGCGCCTCCTACTCGCCGGCACGCTGCTCTGCCTCGTCGCGAGCGCAGCGTGTGTCGCGGCACCGACGGTCGGCGTCCTGGTGGTCGCCCGGTTCCTCCAGGGCTTCGGCGGCGCCGCCGGCATCGTGCTGAGCCGGGCGATGATCGTCGACCGCACGACGGGCAACCAGACGGTGCGCCTGTTCTCGCTCATGATGGCGATCAACGGGATCGCCCCGGTCGTCGCGCCGCTGCTGGGCAGCGGGCTGCTCGGGGCGGGCAGTTGGCGCTGGATATTCGTGGCGCTCAGCGCGCTCACGCTCCTCATGGCGGTGGGCGCGTTCGCCGCGGTGCCCGAGACGCTTCCCCCCGAGCGCCGGGTCCGGGGCGGGCTGCGCACGACCGCCCGCGACGTCCGGTCGGCCCTGGAGCGGCCGCGCTACGTCGGCTTCACGGTCGCGTTCGCGCTGGCCTTCGCCACGATGTTCACCTACATCTCCGGTTCGCCGTTCGTCCTGCAGGATGTGCTCGGCCTCTCGAGCGGGGCGTACGCGCTCGCCTTCGGCGCGAACGCCGCAGGCCTGATCGGCGCGAGCATCGCCAACGGGCAGCTCGCAGGCCGGGTCGACCCGCAGCGGGTGCTCGCGGTCGCCACCGGCGCGCTGGTGCTGCTGTCGGTCGCGCTGCTCGGGATCGTGCTGGCCGGGCCGTCGCTGTGGCCCGTGCTCGCGGTGCTCTTCCTCGCGCTGACGAGCCTCGGCTTCATCATGGGCAACGCGACCGCGCTCGCCTCCCGCGAGGTGCGCGACGTCGCCGGGACCGGGTCCGCGCTCCTGGGCGCACTGCAGTTCGCGCTCGGCGCGGTCGTGTCGCCGCTCGTGGGGTCGAGCCCGCTCGTGATGGCCGTGGTGATGGTCTGCGCATCCCTGCTCTCCCTCGGCACCCAGGTCGTGGTCGGTAGGCTGCGGAGCACTCCCGCCATCGTCTGAGGCGACGAGCTGCCGGTCGATGCGCGGGTCGGTGCGACAACCGCTCCGGCACCTGCCACGATCTGGGCCAGAACACCGCCTGATCATCTCGACCCTTCAGAGGACCACGTGCCCTGGCCTTTCCACCGTCGGCCCGCTCTCGACGCCGACCACCCCGACGCCCTCGCCGACGCTCACAACCGCGCCGTCGAGCTGGGCGCACGGGGCCAGTTCCAGCAGGCCCGCGAGCTCGACGAGGACACCCTCGAACGCCGCCGCCGCGTGCTCGGGCCCGACGACCCGCGCACGCTCGCCACGGCGAACAACCTCGCCGCGGATCTCCGGGAGCTGGGTGAGCGCGGGCAGGCCCGCGAGCTCGACGAGGACACCCTCGAACGGCGCCGCCGCACCCTCGGAGACGACCACCTCGGCACCCTCGCCAACGCGGGCGCCCTCGCCGGCGACTACCGCGCGCTGGGCGACTTCGGGAGGGCCCGCGAGCTGGACGAGCTCGCCTTCTTCGGGCGGCAGCGCGTACTCGGGGGCGACGACATCCAGACCCTGCAGTCCGCCCACGTCCTCGGGATCGACCTCCGCTCGCTCGGCGAGTTCCAGCAGGCCCGCGAGCTCGACGAGGACTCGTTCCACCGGCGCCGCCGCATCCTCGGCGACGACCACCCCGACACCCTCGCCAACGCCAACAACCTCGCCGTCGACCTCCGCGAGCTCGGCGAACACCAGCAGGCCCGCGCGCTCGACGAGGACACGCTCGCGCGCCGCCGCCGCACCCTCGGCGACGACCACCCGAACACGCTCAACTCGGCCAACAACCTCGCCGCCGACCTCCACGCCCTGGGCGAGCACCAGCGGGCCCTCGAGCTCGACGAGGACACCCTCGCGCGCCGTCGCCGCGTGCTCGGCGACGCCGATCCCGGCACCGTCGCCAACGCCCAGGCCGTCGCCACCGCGCTCCGGGCGATGGGGCACATCGACCGGGCCGCGGTCCTGCTCGCCGAGTTCGGGCTGTCCCCTGATGCCGTCGGGGGACCTCCGGCGCCCGCTCCACAGGGGTGAGCTGACCCCCGGCCCGCCGCGGGAGGCAGGATGAGGCGGTGATCGATCCGAACCCACTGCCCTCCGGCCGGATCTCCGGCGTCGACCGCGACATCTCCCGCCTCGTCATGGGTTGCGACAACCAGCGCACGCCCGAGCACGCCGCCGCGATGTTCGACGACTTCGTCGCGCGCGGCGGCAACGCGTTCGACACCGCCCACCACTACGCCGACGGCCTGATGGAGAAGCTCCTGGGCCAGTGGATCGCCGACCGCGGTGCCCGCGCCGAGGTCGTCGTCATCGGGAAGGGCGCGCACACGCCCAACTGCGACCCGCCGTCGGTCACCAGCCAGCTGCACGAGAGCCTCGATCGCCTGCAGACCGACCACGTCGACATCTACTTCCTGCACCGCGACAACCCGGACGTGCCGGTCGGGGAGTTCGTGGACGTGCTGAACGAGCACGTCGACGCCGGCCGCATCCGCGCCTTCGGCGGCTCCAACTGGACGACGGACCGGATCGACGAGGCGAACGCGTACGCGGCAGCCCACGGCAAGCGCGGCTTCGCCGCCGTGAGCAACCACTTCGGGCTGGCCCGCGCCCTCGACGTCCCGTGGGAGGGCTGCGAGCACGTCACCGACGACACCGACCGCCAGTGGTTCGAACGCACCCGGACGCCGCTCTTCCCGTGGTCGTCGCAGGCGCGCGGGTTCTTCACCGGCCGCGCGGCACCGGAGGACCGCTCCGACCCCGAGCTCGTCCGCTGCTTCTACAGCGACGGCAACTTCGAACGCCTCGCCCGAGCCCGGACGCTCGGCGCGCAGCTGGGCGTAACACCCACCGCGATCGCGCTGGCCTACGTCCTCGCGCAGCCCTTCCCGACGTTCGCCCTGATCGGGCCCCGCTCGGTGGACGAGACCCGTTCCTCGACCGAGGCGGCGAGGGTGCAGCTGACACCGGAGCAGGTCGCATGGCTCGACCTGCGACGGCAGACTGGGTGAGGTGGTCGACTCCAGCCAGGCGCCAGCGTTCCACGCCCTCACCAAGTACTACTCGCTCAGCGATGCCGAGCCGGGTGACGAGCGCATCGGCATCGGCGACCCGGCTGCGCGGACCGCGGCGATCTGGCAGAAGGACTGGGACATCAAGCCGTTCCTGTACAAGGTGTACGAGACACCGCCGCCGATCGAGCTGACCCGCAACCTGCCGGACACGGGCCCGCCTGCGCTGGAGGCCATCGCCGCCACGGGGGCCGAGGACTCCCGCGTCGTCCCCGACCGGGCGTTGCTCGGCCGGCTCGGCCTGCTGACGAACGGCTCGCTCGACCGCACCCCGACCACGCGGGACGGGCGCGTGCACCATCCTCACCCGCCCCGGGCCTCCTCCGTCGGCCCTTCCGTCCCCCGGTACCGCACGGCAGGTGGCACCGGTGCGCTGTACCACCTCGAGCTCTACTTCGTCTGCGCCGACCTCCCCGACCTGGACGCGGGCGTCTACCACTACTCCGCGATCGACCACAGCCTGCGCCTGCTGCGCGCGGACGACTTCCGCTCCGCGCTCGCGGCCGCCACCGGGGACGAGCCGTCGATCGCCGCCGCGCCCGTGGTCATGGCGATGACGAGCACGTTCTGGCGGAACGCCTGGCGCTACCGGGAGCGCGCCTACCGGCACGCGTTCTGGGACGCCGGCACGTCGCTCTCCCACATCCTCGCGGTCGCCGCGTCCGCGCGCGTCGGCACGCGGCTCGTGTTCTCCTACTCCGACGCAGCCGTCAACGCGCTGCTCGACGTCGACGGGCGGCGCGAGTCCACGGTGGCGCTCGTCGCGCTGGGCCACCCGGACGCCCCACCCCCGCCCGCACCGGAGTTCGGCCGGCTCGACCTCCCCACGAGGCGGCTGTCGCCCGCCGAGGTGACGTTCCACGCGATCACCGACATGCACCTGGCGTCGTCCCTCGGTTCCGGCACGGACGCCGCGGCGTGGCGGGCCCGCCGGTGGCGCCGGCCGGCCCCGGAACCGACCGGCCGGCTGACCGGGCTGCGCCCGCTCCCGGCCGACCGGCTCGACCCCCGGCCCGCGGAGCGGATCATCTTCCGCCGCCGCTCGACCCGGAACTACGACACCGACGTCGAGATCCCGTTCGAGGCGTTCTCCACGCTGCTGGACCGCTCGACCCGCGGGGTGGCGTCCGACGTGCTCACCCCCGGCGCGCCACTCACCGACCTCTACCTCGTCGTCAACGCCGTCGAAGGGCTCACTCCCGGCATCTACCTGCACCACCCGGAGCGGGGCGCGGTCGAGCTGATCCGCGCGGGCACGTTCCGCGACGAGGCCACCCGCATCGCGGCGAACCAGCGGTACGCGGGCGACGCCCACGTGAACCTCTACTACCTCGCCCACCTGCCGTCGATCCTCGACCGCTACGGCGACCGCGGCTACCGCCTGGCCCAGCTCGAAGGCGCCCTGCACGCGGGCAAGCTGCACCTCGGCACGCACGCGCTGGGGCTGGGTGCGGTGGGCTCGACGTCGTTCGACGACGAGGTGATCGACTTCTTCTCGCCCCACGCGGCGGGCAAGGACTACATGTTCGTCACGGTCTTCGGCAAGCGGCGCCGCACGGGATGAGCGTGGACCTCGCCGAGTTCGCCGCGAACCCCCACCCCGCGCTCGCCCGGCTGCGCGCCACCGCACCGGTCGCGTGGGTGCCCGAGCTCGGCCGCTGGCTCGTGACGAGCCGCGCCGCCGCGTTGCGCGTGCTGCGCGACCCCGGCGCGTTCACCGTGGACGATCCCCGATTCTCCACAGCACGGGTGGTGGGGCCCAGCATGCTGTCGCTCGACGGGCCCGCGCACAGCGCGGCGCGCCGACCGTTCGTGGGCCCGTTCCGTCCCGCCGAGGTGGCGCGCCGCTTCACGCCGCGGATCACCGAGCTCGCCACCGGGCTGGTTTCGGGGATCCGCCCGGCGGGCCGCGCCGAGCTGCGCGCGGGCTTCGCCGGGCCGCTCGCGGTGCGGGTGGTCGCCGAGACGCTGGGGATCCGGGACATCGACCCAGCCACCCTCCTGCGGTGGTACTCGACGTTCGTCACGGCCGTGTCGGAGGTGACCGCGGGCGGCCCGGTGCCCCCGGAGGCCTCCGCGGCGTTCGACTCGCTCGCCGGGCACGTGCGCGCGGGCGCCGGCCGTGACGGATCCCTGCTCGGCGAGGCCGTGGCGGGCGGCCTCGGACCGGACGCGGCGGTGTCGAACGCGGCCGTCCTGCTGTTCGGCGGCATCGAGACCACCGAAGGCATGATCCTCAACCTGCTCTGGCACCTGCTGCGCGATCCCGCTCAGCTCACGGCCGTGCGGGACGACCTCGACCTGCTGCCCAACGCCGTGGAGGAGTCGCTGCGACTCGAGCCGGCGGCCGCCGTCGTCGACCGGTACGCCACCCGCGACGTGGAGGTGGCCGGCGCGCCGATCCGCCGGGGCGACCCGGTGAGCGTGTCGCTCGCGGGGGCCAACCGCGACCCCGCGACGTTCCCGGACCCGGACACGTTCGACGTGCGCCGGACCAACGCGCGCCAGCACCTCGCGTTCGCCCACGGTCCGCACTTCTGCCCCGCCATGGACCTCGCCCGGCTGGAGACGGTGATCGGCGTCCGCACCGTGCTGGTCGGGCTCCCGGGCCTCGCGCTGGAGCACCCGGCCGCGCCGTCGGGTCTGGTGTTCCGCAAGCCACAGAACCTGCACGCCCGCTGGTGAGGTCGGCGCGCGCAGGTCAGAATCTCCGCAAGTGGGTGCTCTCGAGGACGTGATCGAGCCGCGTACCGCTCGCGGTCGCAGGCGGGTCGTCGCAGTGGGGGCGGCCGTGTCCGCCGGCGTCGGGCTGGCGGCCCAGGCGCGGTTGAACGGGGAGCTCGGCGCGCGCATCGGCGACGGGGTCGCCGCGTCGCTGGCGTCGACCACCGCGGGCATGGTCGTGCTGCTGGCGCTCGTGCCCGCACTCCCGGCCGGGCGCCGCGGGCTGGCCGCGATCCGCGCCGGGCTCCGCAGCGGCGGGCTGCGGTGGTGGCACTGCCTCGGCGGGGTCGGCGGAGCGGTGTTCGTGGCCGGCCAGGGGATCAGCGTCGGCGCGCTCGGGGTCGCCGTGTTCACCGTGGCGATCGTCGCGGGCAGCGCGATCGGCGGCCTCGCGGCGGACCGGTGGGGGCTCGGGCCCGCCGGACGGCACCGGGTCTCACCGGCCCGGGTCGGTGGTGCGCTCGCCTGCGTCGCGGCGGTCGCCGTCGCGGTGTCCGATCGGCTCGGCGTCCCGGGCATCGCGGCCCTCGTGGTGCTCCCGCTGCTCGCCGGCGTCGCGGTCGCCACCCAGTCCGCACTCAACGGCCGGGTCGGCGCCACCGCCCGCTCGCCGTGGCCTGCCACGCTGGTGAGCTTCGCCGTCGCCGAGCTGACGCTCGCCGCGGTGTGGCTGGTCGGGATCGCGGCTCACGGGGCGCCGGTGCACCGCCTCCCTCCCGAGCCGTGGCTCTACGCGGCAGGCCTGATCGGGATCGTCGTGATCGCGACGGCCGCCCGCGTCGTGGGGCAGGTCGGCGTGCTGGTCTTCAGCCTGGCCAGCGTGGCCGGCCAGCTGCTGGGCGCGCTCGCCATGGACGCGCTCACCGCCGGGCCCCGCCCCACTGCCGCCGTCTGGGTCGGCACCGCGGTGACGTTCGGCGCCGTGGCGCTGGCCTCCCGGCCGGGACGTCAGCCCGGCCCGTGACCCACCAGGAGCGCGTCGATCGCCTCCGGGGCGTACGCGCGTCGCATCACCAGGTCGGCCAGGCCGCGGGAGGCCGCCGCCTCGCCCCAGCTGGCCGCCTCGATCCGCAGGCCCTCGGCCACCCGGTCCACGACGTCGCCCCGCACCCGCGCGCGCACCCCCTCGACCATCAGCCGCCCGACGGCCCCGCCGAGGAGCAGCCGGCCTGGGTTGACCGTCGCGACGATCGCGGCGAGGGCACGTCCGAGGTGGTTCGTCGCCGCGTCCAGCTCGGCGAGCGCGGCGGCGTCACCGCCCTCGACGGCGGCGACCAGGTCGTCGAGGGTCGGGAGGGCGAGGCGCTCCAGCATGCCTGCTCCCGAGCTGAAGGCGGCGAGGCACCCCCGGCGCCCGCACCGGCAGCGCGGGCCGTCGGGGTCCACGAGGATGTGCCCGATGTCGCCCGCCACGCCCCGCGCGCCCTCCAGCACGTGGCCGTCGACGACGATCCCGCAGCTGATGCCGGTGGCGACCTTGGCGTAGACCATCGTCTCGTCGGGCACGCCCTCCCCCAACGCGTCGGCGCGACCGTCGTTCTCGACGACCACCGGCACGCGGAAGCGGCGCCCGACCGCCGTCAGCACCGCGTCGGCGGGCCACGCCGCGATCGTCGTCGCCGCCCTGATCAGCCCGGTGCGCACGTCGACCGGGGCGGGTACGGCGACGCCGACCCCCACGAGGACCTCACCCCGGGCGAGCAGCGCCGAGCCGATGTCCAGCAGCGGGTCCACGACGTCGTCGGCGGGCCGGGCCAGCACGACGGGCACGGTGCGGCTGCGCAGCTCGCGCCCGCCCGTGTCGGTGACGGACACCCGCGCAGCGGCCTGCCCGATCGCCACGGTGAGGATCACCCGGCCGCGGTCGTCGAAGCGGATGCGGCGCGACGGCCGGCCGCGGGCCGCCCCGAGCGGCTCCCCCTCGTAGATCACGCCGAGCGCGGCGAGCTCCTCGAGCCGGGCGTAGAGCGTGGAGCGGGCCATCCCGCTGCGGTCCAGCAGCTGGGCGCGGGAGAGCCCGCCGGTCTCCCGGATCAGCCCGAGGATCGAGCCCGCCGACGGCGCGGAGGACGACGCCACGGCTCACACGTGCACGACGACGAACTGCCGCTGCACCTCGACGTCGTAGCGCTCCGCGCGGTACGGGCCGGGCTCGTACCCCGCCTCCGACAGGTCCGGGTCGGCGAGGCCGTCGGAGGCTTCCACCGTCGCCTGGTAGGCGCGCACGCGGGTGCGCGCCGGGTCGAACCACGAGCGCCCGGTGGCGATGTCGAACTCCCACCCGTGCCAGGGGCAGCGCAGGATCTCGCCGGAGCGCACGTAGGTGTACTCCCCCGGGGAGCTGGAGGTCACCAGCCCGGTGAGGACGCCGTCGCACAGCCGCGCCCCGGCGTGCGGGCACTGGTTGCGCAGCGCGTAATAGCGCCCGCCGACGTTGAACACCCCGATCGACCGCCCGTCGATCTCGACGATCTTGCGCTGGCCGGGGCCGATCTCGTCGGTCGTCCCGACCACGTGCTTCGCCATCAGTCCAGCCCGTAGAGCGCCATGGCGTTGCCGCCGAATATCCGCGCGCGCGTGTCCGGCTCGAGGCGCGCCCTGATCGCGCGGTCCGGGTCGTCGAAGTCCCAGTGCGGGTAGTCGGTGGAGAAGAGGATCTTGTCGGTCCCGCCCATGTTGTCGAAGACGGTGAGCAGCTGGCGCGGGTCGGGCGGCTCCTCGATCGGCTGCGTCGTGAACCACATGTGGTCGCGCACGTACTCCGACGGCCGCCGGGTGAGGTGCGGGACCTCGTCGCGCAGGCGGGCCCAGTGCTTGTCCAGGCGCCACATCAGGGACGGCACCCAGCCGAAGCCGCCCTCGATGAGCACCACCTTCAGCGTCGGGAACCGCTCGAAGACGCCCTCGACGACGAGGCTGACGAGCTGGGCCTGGAAGGCCTGCGCCATCGCCGTGTGGTCCTCGATGTAGAACGACGGCCACCCCGAGCCGGTGAGCGGGTTGGCGCGGCCCCCGCCGAAGTGGATCCCCACCGGCAGGCCGTTGCGGACCGCCGCCTCGTAGAGGGGCCAGTACCGGCGCCGCCCGAGCGGCTCGTCGGTGCGGACGAGCAGCAGCACCTGCACGAAGCCGGGGTGGACGGCCGCCCGGTCGATCTCCTCGGCCGCGAGCGCGGGCTCCTCGTAGGGGACGGTGATCCCGGCGCGCAGGCGCGGCTCCTTCTCCAGCCACTCCTCGACCTGCCACTCGTTCACCGCGCGGCAGAGCGCGGCCGCGTACTCCGGGTTCTGCTGCCGGCTGGACTTGCTCAGGCAGTTGAGGATCCCGTAGCGGATGTCGTAGGCGTCGAGGAGCTGCTCGCGCATGAAGTCGAGGTCGCCGCCCGCGGGAAGCCCCGACGGTGGCCACGCGTCGGTGCGCGCCGCCCGTGGCGCCCCCTTCGGGTAGGAGGAGCCACCGTCGCCGCGGTTGCCGTAGGTGGCGTCGTACTCGCGCCACCGCCGTGGCAGGTACGGATCCAGCGAGCCGGGTGCGAGCTCGTTGTGGATGTCGCAGTCGACGAGCGGCGGGCGCTGCCGGGACACGGTGATCACTCCCCGCTCAGGCGGTAGGTCTCGAGCGCGTTGCGCCCGAGGAACCGGGTCATGGCCTCGTCCCCGAGGCCGGTGGGCGCGGACCGCGCCGGGTCGTCGAACTGGTGGTGCGGGTAGTCGGTGGAGAACATGAGCATCCGGTCGCTCCCGAGCCGGTCGATGACCTCCAGCAGGCGCTCGGGCTCGTCCGGCTCGTCGAGGGGCTGCGCGGTGAGCCGGACGGACTCACGGATGATCTCGGACGGGAGCCGGTCGACCCACGGGACCTCCCGGCGCAGCCCCTTCCAGTTCTTGTCGAACCGCCACATGAGCGGCGGCAGCCACGTGAACCCGGCCTCGATGAGCACGATCCGCAGGTCCGGGAACCGCGCGAGGACCCCTTCGCTGACCAGGCTCACCAGCTGCGCCTGGAACACCTGCGCGATGAGGACGTACTCCTCCAGGTAGTAGCTCGGCGCCCCGACCGGCGTGATCGGGTTGCCGCTGGTGCCTCCCGCGTAGACACCGATCGCCAACCCGTGGCGCGCCGCGGCCTCGTAGATCGGCCAGTAGGTGCGGCTGCCGAGCGGGTGCCGGGCCCGCGCCGGCATCAGGACCTGCACGAATTCCGGCAGGTCGCCGATGCGGTCGATCTCCGCCGCCGCGCGCTCCGGGTCCTGCCCGGCCACGACGATCGACCCGCGCAGCCGCGGTTCGCCGGAGAGCCACTCGGCGCGCTGCCAGTCGTTGACGGCGCGCGCCATCGCGACGGCCCAGTCGGCGTTGTGGATCCCGTCGACGCCGTAGATGCAGTGCGTGACCGCGATCCGCGTGCGCCACGGGTCGAGGAGCTGAGTGCGCAGCAGGTCCGGGTCGGAGCCCGGCGGCCCGTCCGCGGGGTGGGAGCCGGGGATCGCGGACAGCGGCGCCCCGGGCGGGTAGAGGTCGGACTCGAGGCTCGCGATCCCGCTCTCGCGGATGTAGTCGCGCCAGCGGGCGGGCAGGTACGGCAGCAGCGACCCGATGGAGCGTGGCGTGATGTGCACGTCGGTGTCGACGAGGTCGACCTCCGGCCATCCAGCGGGGCGCGCGTAGCGCGCGACACCGGCGATCTCCGTCATCCGACCCCCGCAGCTTCTGTCTTTTCATCGAACATAAATGGCGTCTGCGACGGGTGTCAACGGCGCGCAGTCTGCGGCGTCGCCGACCTCGTCGAACCAGCATCGGCGACGGCGACGAACCCCGGCCCTTGCGCTCGCCGAGATCGTCCTCAAATCTGGGGATGCGTGGTGGCCGAGGTGGGAGGAGGCGAGCGGCGCGTTCGCTCGCACCCTGCAACCCGAAGTGCCGTTCGCACCGCGGAGCGACCCCAGAGACGGGAGAAGACGTGCTGGAGACAGCGCTCACGGACGGCTTCGCGATCACGGCCGAGTTCGGGCCGCCCCTCGATCCCGATCCGGGCCCGATCCGGGCGGCGGCCGGCGCGCTGCGCGGGCGGGTCCACGCCGTGAACGTCACGGACAACCAGGCCGCCACGGTGAAGGTGTCTGCGCTGGCGGCAGCGGCCCTGCTCCTGCAGGAGGGGGTGGAGCCGATCCTGCAGATCACCGGGCGGGACCGCAACGCGATGGCGGCGCAGAGCGACCTCCTCGGCGCCTGGGCGCTGGGTGTCCGCACCGTGATGGCGCTCAGCGGTGATCCGCTGAAGGTCGGCCGGTACGAGCCGCTCGCCACGCACGTGCGCGACCTGGACTCGCTCGGGATGATCCGCCTCGTCGCCGGCCTCAACGCGGGCGAGCTGCTCGCCGGTGAACGCCTCGCGACGGGGACCTCGTTCCGGATCGTCGGGGCGGCGAATCCGCTGGTCGACTCCGTGCAGCGGTTGGAGCAGAAGCTCGAGGCCGGCCTGCACCTGTTCCAGACCAACATCGTCTACGACGTCGACCGGTTCGCCGCGTGGCTCGCACCGGTGGTGGCCGCCGGGATCACCGACCGGGCCCCGCTGCTCGTCGGCGTCACCCCGCCGCGCAGCACCCGGATGCTGCAGCACATGCACGACAACATCCCCGGCGTCGAGGTCGACGAGGCGACGTTCGCGCGCATGCGGGGCCGCACCGGCGACGCCGCCAAGGCCGAGGGGATCGCCATCGCCGCCGAGATCGTGAGCCGGCTGCGGGACGTCCCCGGGGTCGGCGGCGTGCACGTCATGGCGCCGGGCTGGGAGACCGAAGCGGTCCCGGCCGTCGTCGACGCCCTGTGAACCACACCGAGGAGGACGGCAGCATGTCCGGTGAGCTGGAGCGATTCCGCATGGTCATCGGGGGGAAGGCCGCCGACGCCCGGTCGGGGCGCACCTTCGAGTCGCACAACCCCTACACCGGCAGGCCGTGGGCGATCGTCCCGGACGGGGGGCCGGACGACGTCGACGCCGCGGTGGCCGCCGCGCGCACCGCACTGGACGGGGAGTGGGGCGGGCTCACCGGGTTCGCCCGGGCCGCGCTCATGCGGCGGCTCGGGGACCTGGTCGGGGAGAACGCCGAACGGCTGGCCCGCCTGGAGGTCAACGACTCCGGCAAGCTGTACCGCGAGATGATCGGCCAGCTGAACGCGCTGGGCTCCTGGTACCACTACTTCGCCGGGCTGGCCGACAAGATCGAGGGCCGCCAGATCCCCTCGCCGAACCCGAACTACCTCGTCTACACGCGGCGGGAGCCGGTCGGCGTGGTCGCGGCGATCACGCCGTGGAACTCGCCGCTGCTGCTGATGACCTGGAAGCTCGCCCCGGCCCTTGCCGCGGGCTGCACCGTGGTGGTGAAGCCGTCGGAGCACTCGCCCGTCTCCACGCTCGGGTTCGCCGAGCTCGTCGAGCAGGCGGGCTTCCCGCCGGGCGTGGTCAACGTCGTCACGGGCCTGTCCCGGGACACCGGCGCCGCGCTGGCCGCCCACCCCGGCGTGGACAAGGTGGCGTTCACCGGCTCCACCGCCACCGGGCGCGCCGTCGCGAAGGCCGCCGCCGACAACATCAACAAGGTCACCCTCGAGCTGGGCGGCAAGTCCCCGCAGGTCGTGTTCCCCGACGCCGACCTCGCCGCGGCGGCCAACGGGATCGTGGCCGGCGTGTTCGCCGCGACCGGCCAGACCTGCATGGCGGGGTCCCGCCTGATCGTGCACGCCGACGTCCATGACGAGCTCGTGCGGCTGGTCGCCGAGCGGGCCGCGGCGATCAGGCTGGGCGACCCCAACGACCCCGGCACCGAGATGGGCCCGGTCGCCAACGCGCCGCAGTACGAGAAGGTCGTCGGCTACCTCGACACCGCCCGCTCCGAAGGGGCGACGGTGGCCTGCGGGGGCGGCCCGGCGGCCGCGCTCGGGGGGCTCTTCGTGCAGCCGACCGTCCTGACCGGCGTCACGCCCGGGTCCACCGTGTACCGGGAGGAGGTCTTCGGGCCCGTGCTCGCGGCCTTGACCTTCACCGACGAGGACGAGGCGATCGGGCTCGCCAACGACACCCCGTACGGCCTGGCGGGCGCGGTGTGGACCAAGGACGTCCACCGCGCCCACCGCGTCGCCGCCCGCATCAGGGCCGGCAGCGTGTGGATCAACGCGTACCGGGTCGTCGCCCCCAGCGTGCCGTTCGGCGGGTTCAAGAACTCCGGGCTCGGGCGGGAGAACGGGCTGCACGCGATCGACGAGTACCTCCAGGAGAAGGCCGTCTGGGTCGAGCTGACCGGCGGCACCCGCGACCCCTTCACGCTCGGCTAGCCGGATCGACACCGCACCGGCGCGGCATGCGCAGCAGCGGCGGCGTCCACCTGGCGCACCGCATCGCCGCGACCCCTTGACACGGACTGGTGACGGGGCGTGTTCTCGACGCGGACGCCGAGCTCGACCCCGGAGAGAGTCGCACCATGCCGCAGCACCTGTTCGAGCCCGACACCAGGACGTGGACCGGCCGGCTGCTGCGGCGCCGCCGGCTCAAGTTCCTCGCGGCCGTCGCCGCCCTGGCCATCGCCGTGCCGATCGGCGCGCAGGCCGTGGGCATGTTCCCGGCGCTGTCCGCCACGTTCGCGCCGCAGACCGTCGACCGGGGCCCGGCCCCGTTGCTGGCCGCGCTGGCCGACGTCTCCGAGTACCACGCCGCCACCGGCACGTTCCAGGTGCTCGTCGACATCGAACGCGACACCCCGCACGTCCCCGCCCTGATCAGCGGCGAACGCACCACGATGTTCGCCACCGGCCACGTCGACGCCCTGGTCGACCTGTCCGGTCTCGGGCCGGAGCAGGTGTCCGCCGGCGGCGATGCCGTGACCTTCACGCTGCCGGCGGCGAGGCTGGCGCCGGCCACCCTCGACCCGTCGGCGAGCCGCGTCGTCGGGCGGGAACGGGGCATCGTCGAGCGGATCGCGGGCGCGATCCAGAACGACCCCGTCGACGACGAAGAGCTCTACCAGCTGGCGTCCCGGAAGCTGGACGAGACGGCCCGGCAGAGCGACCTCCTCACCCGTGCCGAGACCAACACCCGCGACATGCTGACGTCGCTGGCGCGCTCGCTCGGGTACGACCGGGTCACGGTGACCTTCACCGATCCGAGCTGACACCCGAGGAGGGGCGATGGCGAGGCGCGACATCGCGTTCGACGCCGAAGGCGTCACGTTGCGCGGGTGGTTCTACCCGGCCGAAGGTGCCTCGGGGCGCCGCCCCACGGTCGTGATGGCCCACGGGTTCTCGGCGGTGAAGGAGATGTACCTCGACGCGTTCGCCGAGGTCTTCGCGGCCGGCGGGGTGAATGCGCTGGTCTTCGACAACCGCGGCTTCGGCGCCAGCGACGGCGAACCGCGCCAGGAGATCGACCCGTGGCAGCAGGTGCGCGACTACCGCCACGCGATCACCTACGCCGGCACCTTGGGCGATGTCGACGGCACGCGCATCGGCGTGTGGGGCTCGAGCTACTCGGGCGGTCACGTGCTCGTCGTCGGGGCGATCGACCGGCGGGTGAAGGCCGTCGCCGCCCAGGTACCCCTGGTGAGCGGGTCGGCGAACGTCGCCGAACTGGTGCGCTCCGACTTCCGCGCGGGCTTCCGGGAGCAGTTCGACGCCGACCGCGTGGCGCGCTTCGCCGGTGACCCGCCCGCGATGGTGCCCGTCGTGGCGGAGGACCCGCTCGCAGCTTCCGCCCTGCCGACGCCGGACTCGTGGGCCTGGTTCACCGAAACCGGCAAGACCCGCGCACCGTCGTGGCGGAACGAGGTGACCCTGCGCACCGTCGAGATGCTCGGCGAGTACGAACCCGCAACGTACATCGGGCGGGTCTCACCGACACCCCTGCTGCTCGTCGTCGCCAGGGAGGACCACCTCACGCCCGCCCACCTCGCGATCAACGCCTACGAGCAGGCGCGCGAGCCCAAGAAGCTGGTGATCCTGCCCGGCGGCCACTTCGACGCCTACACGAAGGGGTTCGACGCAGCGAGCGGCGCGGCCCGCGACTGGTTCGTCGAGCACCTCGCCGCGGCGACCTGACCACGCTCGGGGACGGCCTCGCGCTCTGCATGTTGCGCACCGACGGCGCGGTGGACGTGCACGCCTTCGGCGGCGGGGTCGGCGCGGTCCTGCCCCTCCCGTGAGCGCTCATGCCCGGCCGGCGCCGTCACCGCAGCGCACCGGCACGCGAACCCGCGGCCGCCGCAGCACCACGAACGCGACGGCACCGGCGGCGGTCACCGCGGCCAGCACGAGGAAGGCGGCCGGGTACCCGCCCGTCCCGCCGGCGATGCCGGTGACGAGGAGGGGCCCGACCACCAGCCCGATCGAGACGAACCCCGCCGACCACCCCATGATCGTGCCGAACGAGCCGACGCCGAAGTAGTCCGCGCGCATCGCGGTCATCACCGGCCCGCGCAGCCCCCAGGCGATGCCGTGGACGGTGGCCGCCGCCAGGAGGAGCCAGAAGCCGGACACCGTCGCGAACGCGACCAGCACGCCGGTCTGCACGACCATGCACGCGGCGGCGAGCCTGCGCTTGTCCAGGCGATCGGCGACGATGCCGGTGACGACCTGGCCGAGCAGCTGTGCCGTCGACATCACCGCGACCGCGAGGCCCGCGGTCGCGAGCGGGATGCCGTTGTGGTGGGTCATCAACGGCACCAGGTGCAGGTTCACGGCGCTCACCGCGACCAGCGCCGTGCCGTGCCCCGCCACGAGCAGCCAGAACGCCGGAGTGCGCAGGGCGCTGCCCAGGTCGTGGTCGCTGCCCCGGTCGCTCGGCCCGTCGCGCGGCGCGGCCTTCGCGACGGGGCGGGGGCGCCGATCGGTGGGGAGGGCCGAGCCCGCCACGAGGCCCACCGCCAGTATCACCCCGGCGACGCCGAGGAAGGTGGCGCGCCAGCCGGCTCCGGCCAGCGCCCACGTCACGAGCGGCACGGCCAGCCCACCGAGTGCGATGCCCGTCGGGAGCAACCCCAGTGCCAGCGTGCGCCGCGCGGTCATCGTCTGCACCACCGCCACGGTCAGCGGCGTGATGCCCGCCGCCGAACAGCCGAGGGCGATCACGACCACCGCCCCGACGAAGTGGGGCGCGTCGGTGACGACGGCGGCGATGGCGAAACCGGCCGCCGTGACGACCGTTCCGGCCCTGGCAACCGCACGCACCCCCACCCGGTCGCAGATCCACCCGGTGAGCGGCGAGAGGAACCCGTTGCCGAGCTGGACGATCGCGTACCCGAGCGCGACCACTCCCGCCGACCAGCCCGTGTCCGCCGTGATCACCACGAGGTACGCGCCGAAGGCGCTGATGATCAGGCCGTTCTGCAGGGTGAGCAGGATCGACCCGCCCACCACCACCCACCAACCGCTCCGTGTCGAGGGTCGCAGGCTCACGGGGCGGTCGGCGCCGGAGCGGCCGCCGCCCCGAACTGCCGGCGCGCCCATCCGAGGTCGGCCTTACCGGTGTTGAGCCGCTGCACCTCGGGCACCACGGCGATCCGGCGCGGCTTCTTGTAGCCGGCCAGGCGGGTACCGACGAACGCCGCGAGCTCGTCGGGGTCGGCGGCGGCCCCGCGCTCGAGCGACACCACCGCGGCCACGACGTTGCCCCAGCGCGGGTCGGGCACCCCGAGCACGGTGGCGTCGCGGACGGCCGGGTGGGTGCGCAGCACGAGCTCCACCTCGTCGGTGAACACCTTCTCGCCACCGGTGTTGACCACGGTGCTGCCCCGGCCGAGCAGCCGCAGCCGCCCGTCCGCCTCGAGCGTGGCCAGGTCGCCCGGCATCGTGTACCGCACGCCGTCGATGTCGCGGAAGGCGCTCGCGGTCTGCTCCTCGTCGCCCTCGTAGCCCGCCTCGGGCACGACCGGCGCGGCGAGCACCCCGATCGTTCCCGAGCCGGGCACGACGTCGTGGCCGTCGTCGTCGAGGAGGCGGGCGCCGGGCGCCAGCTCGAAGGTGCCGGCCTCGTCGTCGATCCCCGTGGCGAGCGAGGCCCGCGTGGTCTCGGACCGGGCGAACACCCCGCCTTCCGTCGACGCGACGGTGTCGCTCAGGGTGAGGTCGGCGTGGGCGAGCAGCCTGCGCTTCACGCCGGGGGTCCACGCGGCGCCGATGCTGCGGACCCGGCGCAGGGAGTCGATCCCGAGCGGCCGGCCCGCCGCGGCCCGCTCGTCGAGGGCGTCGAGCAGGCGCAGCCCGAAGGCGTCGCCCACGATCACCAGGTCGGTGACGCGGTGCCGCTCGATCGCCGCCAACAGTGCGTCACCCGTGACGCGCCGCCCGGTCAGGAGCACCACCGGCGCGCCGACGGACAGCGCGCCGAGCGCGGAGTAGAGCCCCGTGCCGTGCATCAGCGGCGACGCGGGCAGCTGCACCATCCCACGGGGCCCGTGCGGGTCGATGTCGAGCGCCTGGTGCAGCGCCTCCACCGGGTCGATGCCGGCGAGCCCCAGCGTCGCGAACCCGCCGGAGCGGACCGACCGCAGCCGCTCCGTGTGGCTCCCGAGCACGGCCTTCGGGTGCCCGGTGGTGCCGCCGGTGAACAACCGCCACTCGGTGTCCCCCCGCGGGCGGCGGGGGTGCCGGTCGGCGACGGCGACCGAGGCCCCGAAGCCGCCCGCGGGATCGATCCGGACCAGCAGGTCGCAGCCGGGCACGGCCGCGGCGGCCTCCGCCACGACGCCGGCGAGGTCGTCGTCGACGATCACGGCCCTGGCCCCGGAGATCTCCAGCAGGTACCGCACCTCGGCGGCCCGGTACCGGTAGTTGACGTTCACCGGCGCGGCCATCAGCTTGAACAGCGCGTGCAGCGCGATCAGGTGCTCCGGCGAGTTCCGCGCGTCCACCCCCACCCGGTCGCCCGCGCGGATGCCCCGGGCGGCCAGGTACCCGGCGAGCCGGTCGGCCTGCTCGTCGAACTGCGCCCAGGTCAGCTCCCGCTCACCCGCGGCGATCGCCACCCGCCGCGGCACGAGGTCGGCGATGTGCTCGAAGTGCGAGGCGAAGTTGTCCTCCAGCCCGATGTTCATGCCTGGCCGTCCTCCGGGTCCTTCTCCAACCCGAACAGCCGCGCCGCGTTGTGCAGCATGATGTCGGGCTTCACGCTGTCGCGGATCTCCGTCTTCTCCAGGTCCGCCATCCAGCGCTCCGGCGTGAACAGCGGGAAGTCGGTCCCGAACATCACCTTCTTGCGCAGCAGCGTGTTCGCGTACTGCACGAGCTGCGGCGGGAAGTACTTCGGCGACCAGCCCGACAGCTCGATGTACACCTGCGCCTTGTGCGTGGCCACGGCGAGTGCCTCGTCCTGCCACGGGAACGACGGGTGCGCCATGATGATCGGCATGTCCGGGAAGTCGACGGCCACGTCGTCGAGGGCCAGCGGGTTGGAGTACTTCAGGCGCACCCCGCCGCCGCCCCGGGTGCCGGCGCCCACGCCGTTCTGCCCGGTGTGGAACAGCGCGGGCAGGCCGTGCTCGGCGAGCACCTCGTAGATCGGGAACGCGACCGGGTCGTTCGGGAAGACCTCCTGGACGCTCGGGTGGAACTTGAAGCCGCGGAACCCGTGGTCCTCGATCAACCGCCGCGCGATCTTCGCGCCCGCCTTGCCACGCGCGGGGTGCACGCTGGCGAACGGGATGATCACGTCCGGGTGCTCGGCGGCGATCTCGCCGATCTCCTCGTTGGTCGGGGCGTGCTCGGCGCGGTCGCCGAGCGTGTCGACCGTGAACGCCACGGCCGCCATGCGCCGCTCCCGGTAGAACGCGGCGAGCTGGTGCAGGTCCATGCCGAGCACGTCCGACTTGAAGTGCGCCTTCATCTGCGCCATGCGCTCGGCGCCCGCCTCGGATTGCGCGGCCTTCGTCGAGAAGTGGACGTGGGTGTGCACGTCGATCGCGACGAGATCGGCCGCCACCAGCTCGGGCGGGTTCGTGCCCGTCATCGCTCCCCTCCCGCGACGGCGGCGACGACGGTCGCTCTACCGCGGTCGATCACCACGGTGCCGTCCTCGGTGCGGGTGCGGTGCAGGATCCGCCCGCCGCCCTCGTCCCAGATGTCCACGGTCAGGGCCTGCCCCGGGGTGACGGTTGCGCTGAACCGCCCGTACACGCCCGTGAGGCGGGCCGGGTCGCCGCCCGCGACCGCGTGCAGCAGCGCCCGCCCGGTGACGCCGTAGGTGCAGAGTCCGTGCAGGATCGGCTTGCCGAACCCGGCCCGCGCCGCGAACGCCGGGTCGGAGTGCAGCGGGTTGCGGTCCCCGGACAGCCGGTAGAGCAGCGCCTGTTCGGGGCGGGTCTCGTACCGCACGCTGTGGTCGGGTGCGCGGTCGGGCGCGGCCCAGTCGTCGCGCGGGCCGCGGTCTCCCCCGAAGCCGCCCTCGCCGCGGATGAACACGGCGCTGCGGTTGGTGGCGAGCGGCTGGCCCGTGTCCGGCCCCGCCGCGAGCACCGCGGTCGACTCGGTGACGACCAGGGCACCCTTGCCCTTGTCGTACACGCCCGCCACCCGGGACGTCGCCGTGACCGTGCCCTCGACCGGCACCGGGCGGTGCAGGGTGATCTCCTGTTCCGCGTGCACCAGCATCGCCCGGTCGAACGTGCCGAACGGGGGCGGCGGCGCCTGCGACAGGAGCACCGCGAACGTCGGCAGCACCTGCTGCGGCACGCCTGCGGAGTTCTCGGTGGTGAAGGCGAGCTCCTGGGTCGGCTCCCCCAGCCCCGCGCCGACGCCCACCGCGTAGAGCAGGGCGTCGGTGGAGGTCCAGGTCCGGGAACGCGGCTCACCGTGGCGGCCGACGGCTCCGGGGTCGATCGGCATCAGGCTCCTTCGGGCTCGAGGATGGGGTGGTGGCAGGCGGCGAACCGGCCGGGCTTCACCTCGCGCATCTCGGGCACCTCGGCGGCACAGCGCTCGTCGGCGAGCGGGCATCGCGTGCGGAAGCGGCAGCCGCTGGGCGGGTTGATCGGCGAGGGCATCTCGCCGCGCCCCCGGTCGGCCTTCGCCCCCGCCTCCGTCGACGGGGCCTCGATCGACGGGATCGACGAGACGAGCAGCCGCGTGTACGGGTGCACCGGGTCGTCGAACAGCGCGGTGGTCTCCCCCAGCTCGCAGATCCGGCCGAGGTACATCACCGCGACCCGGTCGCTGATGTTGCGCACCACCCCGAGGTCGTGGGCGATGAACACCAGCGTGAGCCCGTAGCGGCGCTTCATGTCCTCGAGCAGGTTGAGGATCTGCGCCTGCACCGAGACGTCCAGGGCCGACACCGGCTCGTCGCAGATCAGCACCTCGGGTTCGAGCACCAGCGCCCGCGCGATCGACACGCGCTGGCACTGCCCACCGGAGAACTGGTGCGGCCGCCGGTCGGCCACCTGCTCCGGGTCGAGCCCGACCGCGGAGAGCACCTCGGGCACGACCCGGGCCCGGTCGGCGGCGCGGCCCCACACCACCAGCGGGTCGCCGACGATGTCCGGGATCCGCCGCCGCGGGTTCAGGGACGAGATCGGATCCTGGAAGATCATCTGCAGCTTGGGCCGCAGCTCCCGCAGCTCACGGTGCGTGAGCGTGGTGAGGTCGCGGCCCTCGAACTCCACCGACCCGCTCGTCGGCCTGGGCAACTGCATGATCGCCCGGCCGGTGGTCGACTTGCCGCACCCGGACTCGCCGACCAGCCCGATCGTCTCGCCCCTGCGGACCTCGAGGTCGATCCCGGAGACGGCGTGCACGGTCTGCCCGCCGCCCACCGGGAACTCGACGACGAGGTCCGTCAACCGGAGGACGACGTCGTTGTCCTCGGACGCGGCGGGCGCGCCCGCCGCGTGCGGCCCCCGCTCGGTGCGCGCCGCCGTCACCGGTCGAGCCATGTCGTCGCGAAGAACATGTCCCTGGTCAGATAGCGCACCACGCCCTTGACCTCCGGTTTCGCAATCGTGGACAGGTAACCCCTGCTGTAGTAGGCGACCGGGATGTCCTGGTTGGTCTTCAGGCCGACCTGCTGGTAGAGCCGGGTCCGCTCGGCGTCGTCGGTGGTGGCGGCGGCCTTGTCGAGCAGCGCGTCGACCTCCGGGTTGGAGTAGCCGCCGTAGTTGGCGTTGCCGCCGGTGTGCATCAGGTTCAGCACGCCGGGGTAGGGGACGTCGGTCGGGCCGCCCACCCAGCCCGCGATCTGGAAGTCGTGGCTCTGCACGACGCTCGAGGAGTACTGGGCGAGGTCGAAGAACTGCGGCTGGATCGTGATCCCGATCTCGGCCATCTGCGCCTGCAGGAACTCGGCGAACTGGACGCGGTTGGGCGCGTTCGTCGTCTTGTACTGCACGGTGGCGCTGCCGCCCTGGGCTACGTACTCCTGCACCAGTTGGCGCGCCCGCTCGGGGTCGTAGGCGGGCCACGCCGCCTCGGCCTCAGGCGTCGAGTACCCGCTGTCGGCGCCGAACCAGTTCGACGCGCGCGCCATCTGGCCGCGGAACTGGGTGGCCGCGAGCGCGTCGAGGTTGATGCCCCGGACCACGGCCTCCCGCATGCGCTTGTCGTCGAACGGTGCCTTCGTGTGGTTGAAGTAGATGTACTCCGCGCCGTTGCCGGGCCCGTAGTACACCTTCAGGTTCGGGTTCTGCAGCCCGCGCAGCAGTTCCGTGTGGTAGCCGCCGAAGATCAGGTCGACGTCGCCGTTCTCGATCGACGCGTAGCGCGTCTCGGTGTCGGGCAGCGGCCGGAACTGCAGCGCGTCGAGGTAGGGCATGCCCTGCTGCCAGTAGTGCGGGTTCCGGGTGAGCACCATGCGGGAGTCGCGCACCCACTCGGACAGCACGAACGGGCCGGCGCCGACGGGGTGCATGCCGATCTCGTCGCCGTACTGCTCCAACGCCGCAGGCGAGACGATCGCGCCCAGGCTGCCGTTCGTGGGGGTCAGCGCGAACGCCGAGGGGAACGAGCCGAACGGGCCCGACAGCGTGAACTCGACGGTCCGCGGGTCCACCGCGCGCATCGAGGCGATCCGCTGCGCGTAGAGGTGGCCCGGCGAGGACGCCTTGTCGACGTGCCGCTGCACGTTGGTGATCACCGCCTGCGCGTCCAGCGGTGTGCCGTCGGAGAACACGACGCCGTCGCGCAGGCCCATGCGCCAGGTCACGCCGCCGTCGGTGGTCTGCATCGACTCGGCGAGGTAGGGCTGGGGATCGCCCTTGTCGTCGAGCTTCAGCAGCGAGTCGTAGACGGCGAGCGCGGCCTGGTTCGTGTTCTGCACGGCGGGGTCGAAGGAGATCGCCTCCCGGTCCGTGCCCATCATCAGCGTGCCGCCACGGCGCGGCGTGCCCTCGGCGGCGAGGTCACCGCCGCGCGCATTGACCGCGCTGATGCCGTCGGTGCCCGCCGGCACCGTCGCGGCGGGCGTGACGTTGCCGCAGGCGGCGAGCACCGTGAGCCCGAACAGCAGCGCCACCACCCGCCGCAGTCGTCGGCGGGTGCCGGGGGACGAGCGCCGTTGCTCGTACGCGTTCATGCGAGGACCACCTCTTCGGTCAGCGGAGTGCCTGCGGCGCTCTCGCCTCGCTCGATGTTGCGGGCCCTGGCCTCCGCCCAGGCCGGGCTGCCCACGGGGAACCAGCACCGGTACCGGTGCTCGGCGGAACCCGCATCCCGCAGCGGCGGCTCCTCGGTGAGGCACTTGTCCTGGGCCACCGGGCAGCGCGGGCTGAACTTGCACCCCGTGGGCGGGTCGATCAGGTCCGGTGGACGGCCCGGGATCACCGAGAGCCGGGTGTGGTTCGGCCCCGCGAGCGGCGGCACCGCGTTCATGAGGGCCTCGGTGTAGGGCATCTTCGGATCGGCGAAGAGCACCGGCGTCGGCGCCGTCTCCACGATCCGGCCCGCGTACATCACGGCGATGCGGTCCGAGCGGCTGCGCACCACCCGCAGGTCGTGCGTGACCAGCAGCATCGCCATGCCGAGGCGGGACTGCAGATCGGCGAGCAGGTCGAGGATCTGGGCCTGCACCGTGACGTCGAGCGCCGTGGTCGGCTCGTCGGCGAGCAGGAGCCGCGGGTTGCACGAGAGCGCGATCGCGATCGTGACGCGCTGGCGCATGCCGCCCGACAGCTCGTGCGGGTACTGGCGCACCCGCCGCTCCGGCTCCGAGAGCCCCACCGAGCGCAGGAGCTCGACGGCCCGGTCCCGCGCCTCCTGCTTGGTCACGCGCTCGTGCTGGACGATCGTCTCCGTGAGCTGCTCACCGATGCGCTTCACGGGGTTCAGCGACGTCATCGGGTCCTGGAGGATCAGCGCGATCTCCGCGCCCCAGAACCGGGACAGCTCCTTGCCCGAGAGCTCGGTGAGGGCCGTGCCGTCGAACGTGACGGTGCCCTCGACCTCGGTGCCGCGCCCGCCGGAGACGAGCCCCATGACGCGGCGGGTGAACACGGTCTTGCCCGAACCGCTCTCGCCGACGACGGCGAGGACCTCCCCCTCCTCGAGCCGCAGCGAGACGCCGTCGACCGCGTGCACCACACCCTTCTTGGTGTGGAAGCGCACGACGACGTCCTCGACGGTCAGCAAGTCAGTCACAGGTTGCTCTCCTTGACCTCGAACTGCTTGCGGATCCGCTCGCCGATGTAGTTGATCGACAGCACCGTGAGGAACATGACCGCGGCCGGGAACAGCGAGATGTGCGGGTAGTTCAGGAGCTCCTGGCGGCCGCCGGCGATCATCCCGCCCCAGCTGGGCGTGGGCGGCGGGATGCCGAGCCCCAGGAAGGACAGCGAGCCCTCCACGACGATGAAGACGCCGATCATGATGAAGCCGTACGCCGCGACGGGGAGGACGACGTTCGGCGCGATCTCGCGGGCGATGATCCGGATCGGGCTGCACCCGTACGCGCGGGCGGCGAGCACGAACTCCCGCTGAGCCACCACGAGGGTGGCCGCGCGGGCCAGCCGGATGAACGTCGGCACCGACAGGATCGCGAGGCCGATGATCAGGTGGGTCAGGCTGGACCCGAGGATCGCGACGATCGCGATGATGAACACCAGCCCCGGGAACGCCAGCACCACGTCGGTGACCAGCGCGAGCGCCCGTTCGGTGCGGCCGCCGAAGTAGCCCGCGAGCATCCCGAGGAAGCCCCCGACGAGCGCACCGAGCCCGACGGCGCAGATGCCGACGAGCAGCGACGCCCGCGCCCCGTAGACCACGCGGGAGAACGTGTCGCGGCCGAGGGTGTCCCCGCCCAGCCAGTGCTGCGGGGTGATGCCCGAGAACACGGCCGTGTAGTCGGGGACCGCCGGGTCCCACAGCGGCAGCAGCGGCGCGAACACGGCCGCCAGCACGACCGCGCCGAGCCAGGTCCACGCCACGTACCAGCCGAACGGGGTGCGCTCGGCGCGGCGCCTGCCGGTCCGGCTCTTCGGGGCAGCGCTCTCGGGCACCACCTGCCCCGTCATCACGTGTTCAGGCATCTCTGCGCACCCGTGGGTCGAGGGCCAGGTAGAGGAGGTCGATCAGCATGTTGATCACGACGTAGGCGACGGCGACGAAGAGCAGCGCGCCCTGCAGGATCATGTAGTCGCGGTTGAACACCGCCTGCACGATGAGCTGCCCGAGCCCCGGGATCGCGAAGAGCGTCTCGACGATCACCGTGCCGCCGAGCAGCCGGCCGATGTTCACCCCGGAGAGCGTGATCAGGGAGAACGACGAGGGCCGCAGCGCGTGGCGGAAGAGGATGCGCGCCGGGCGCAGCCCCTTCGACCGGGCCATGAGGATGAAGTCCTCCTGCAGCGTCGACACCATGTCCGAGCGCAGGAGTTGTCGGTAGACCGCCGCCTCGGCGATCATGAGCGTCAGGCAGGGCAGGACGATCGACTGCAGGTTGGCCAGTGGGTTCTCGAAGAACCCCGTGTAGCCGGTGGCGGGCAGGATGCTCGACACGCCGCCCGCGAAGAGCACGATCAGCACCATGCCGAACACGAAGTTCGGCATGGCGGCGGCGCCGAACCCGAGCGTCATCGACGTCCGGTCGACCAGCCCGCCGGGCCGGTACGCGGAGTAGACGGCGAGCGGCACCGCCACCACCAGCGCCAGCAGCTGGGCGATGATCGTGATCTCGAAGGTGACGGGGATGCGCTGGGCGAGCGCCTCGACCACGGGCTGGCCGGTCCGGAACGAGCGGCCGAGGTCGCCGGTGACCACGCCGCCGAGCCAGTCGACGTAGCGCACGAGCACCGGCCGGTCGAGCTGCAGCTCCGTGCGGACCTGCTGCACCTGCTCGGGGGTCGCGTTGTCGCCGGCCACCACGACGGCCGCGTCGCCGGGCAGCAGGTCGACGACGATGAACGACAGGAACGTGACGGCGAGCAGCACGAGCAGCAGGTGCGTGAGCCGCTTGCGGACGCGGCGCACCGCGGCCTTCCGCGCCCCGCCGCGGCGCGCGACGGGACCCGCGGCCGTGACCTGCGGTGTCGCACTCAGCGTGTCGGCCATCGCGCACTCAGCCCTTCACCGGCAACGCCGCGACGAGCGGGGTGTCCACGCCGATCGGGCCGGTGAGCGACGCCCCGCCGGGGTCTCCCAGCGGGGCGTCCCGGCCGGGGAGCACGTCGTAGAAGAAGGCCGCGTTGTCGGCGATGTGGACGGCCTCGGCGTCGGAGGCCTGCTGCTCGAGCACGATGGAGTCGACGGGGCACTCCGGCTCGCACGCTCCGCACTCGATGCACTCGGCGGGGTTGATGTAGAGCTTGCGTTCCCCCGTGTAGATGCAGTCGACCGGGCAGACGTCGACGCAGCTGCGGTCCATGAGGTCGACGCAGGATTCGGCGATCAGGTAGGTCATCGGGTTCGGGCCCTTCGGTGGCGGGCTGCGGTGGCCGTCGGGAGGGTGGTCGTCGGGAGGGTGGTCGGGGTCATCAGCGGGCGGTGTCGCGGTCGAGCCAGGTGGTCGCGTAGAACATGTCGCGGGATACGTACCGGTCGACGCCCTTGACCTCGGGCTTGGTGATCGTCGACAGGTAGCTGCGGCTGAACCACGCCATGGCCAGGTCCTGCCCCACCAGCGTCTCCACCTGCTGGTAGGCGTTGGTGCGGACGGCCGGGTCCGACGTGGCCGCGGCCTCGTCGAGCAGGGCGTCCACCCGCGGGTTGGAGTACTTGCCGTAGTTGGTGTTGCCGCCGGTGTGCAGCAGCCGGGTGACGCCGGGGAACGGGCTGTCGAAGGTGCCGATCCAGGTCGTGAGCTGGAAGTCGTTGCTCTGCACGACCGACGAGGAGAACTGCGCCAGGTCGTAGAACTGCAGCTGCACGTCGATCCCGACGGCGGCCATCTGCGCCTGGAGGAACTCGCCGAACGGCACCCGCGTCTGGGTGGTCTTGAACGTGAAGTCGGGGTTGCCGCCGTCCGCGCGGTACTCGGCGATCAGCTGCTTCGCCCGCTCCGGGTCGTAGGCCGGCCACGCCTCCGACGCCGCCGCGGTGTGGTACGGGCTGCTCTCGGTGAACAGGCTGGTGGCCGCCACCAGCCGCCCGCTGTACTGGCTCGCCGCGAGCGCCTTCAGGTCGAGCGACCTGATCAGCGCCTCCCGCATGCGGCGGTCGTCGAACGGTGGCCCGGTGAAGTTGAAGTAGAGGTACTCGCCCGCGTTGCCCGGCCCGTAGTAGACGCGCAGGTTCGGGTTCTGGCCCGCTCGCACGAGCTCCTGGTTGTAGCCGCCGAACACCACGTCGACGTCGCCGTTCTCGATGGAGGCGTAGCGCGTCTCGGTGTCCGGCAGCGGCCGGAACTCCAGCGCGTCCAGGTAGGGCTTGCCCTCCTGCCAGTACGACGGGTTCTTCGTGAGCACGGTCCGGGAGTCCGGGACCCACTCGGTGAACGTGAAGGGGCCCGCGCCGACGGGGTGGCGGCCGATGTCGTCGCCGTAGCGCTGCAGCGCGGCGGGCGAGACGATCAGGCCGAGGCTGCCGTAGGTGATCGGCTGGGCGAACACGACCGGGAAGTCACCGAACGGCCCGTCCAGCACGAACTCCACGGTGAGCGGGTCCACCGCGCGCATCGAGGTGATCCGCTCCGCGAACGCGTGCGCGGGTGAGGAGACCTTGTCGATGTGCCGCTGCGTGTTGACGATCACCGCGTTCGCGTCGAGCGGGGTGCCGTCGGAGAACGTGACGGCCGGCCGCAGGGCCAGCACCCAGGTCGTGCCGCCGTCGGTGGTCTCCATCGACCGCGCGAGGTAGGGCTCGGCCTTGCCGTCCGGGGTGAGCTTCATCAGCGAGTCGTAGACCGCCGTCGCCGCCATGTTCGAGTTCTGGACGGTGGGGTCGAAGCTCACGATCTCGCGGTCCATGCCGAGCAGGAGGGTGCCGCCCGGCTTCGGCGTGCCCTCGGCGGCCGGGTCACCGCCGTAGGGGTCGCGTTCCTGCAGCGCTCCCTCGGACACCGCGCCCCGGTCGGCCGCCCCGCACGCCCCCACCAGCAGGGCGCAGCACGCGAGCGCCACGCCCGCGACGACGCGGGACGTGCGGGGTCGCAACCTCATCCGGAAACCTCGGTGTCTCGAGAGGGGTGGTGGGAGCGGTGCGCACCGGGGGGAGCCGGAGCGCACCGCGGGCGCGTCAGCTACCGGCCAGCGGGGTGCGCGTGTTGCCGGCGTCGTACCTCTGGACCATCGGGTCGGCGTCGGTGCCCAGGAGGCGCCAGTCCTCACCGGGCTCCAGGATCTTCTCCGCGGACCGGATGCTCCGGTAGTCGAGATCCGGGTCCACCGCCGGCGGCTCGCCGCCCTCCGCGAGGCGCTTCGCGGCGGCGATCAGCAGCCTGCGCATCCGGATGATCGCCTTGTCGGAGGTGCCGAGGTGCTCCTGCGAGCGGTCGTAGATCGGGCCCATCGTCTCGGTGACCATGAAGTCCTGGCTGATGAACTCGCGCACGCCCGAGTAGGTGGTGGTGCGCTGCTCCTCGCGGTCGATGCCGTAGTCGTTCTCCAGGGTGTAGCGCCGCGGGATGATCCCGTTGCGGCCCACCTCGGACGGGCCGAACTCGAACGGGCTGAGCGCGAAGAGGTTGGTGCCGCCGACCTCGGCCAGCCCCTCGTTCACCCGGGTGGAGAAGCTGTAGCGGTAGGTGTTGTGGTCGTCGACCGGCACGAACAGCCCGTGCTGGGTGCTGAAGGGCACCGACGCGATCACCGTGTGGTACGGGAAGCAGTACGCGCTCATCCGCACGTGCGTGTGCCCGGCCGGGGTCTCCCGGATGCCGACGTACTTGAACCCGTACCAGGTGTCCTCGATCTCCAGGCGCGGCGCGCGGTCGTGCTTCCAGAACTTCCACGACATCGCGTTCGTGGGGTAGCCGGGCTTGTCGCTGCCGTCGTCCGGGATGTCGTCGACCCCGTTCCACTGGTGCAGCCACGAGATGTGGGAGGTGTCCATGTTGCCCTCCATGGCCTGCATCCAGTTGCAGCTGGTGTGCAACTTGGTGGCGGCGACCTGGTGGGGCTCGAGCGACTCGGTGCCGAAGTCGCGGAAGGGCGTCATCGTGTCGGCCGGGCCCATGTAGGTCCAGACGATCCCGCCCGACTCGTGGGTGGGGTAGGCCTTGGCGTGCACGCGTTCCTTGAACGTGCTGGTGGGCGGCTCGCTGGGCATGTCGATGCACGCGCCGTCGGCGTCGAACTGCCAGCCGTGGTACGGGCAGCGCAGGCCGCAGGTGCCGCCCGGGCCGAGCTCGTTGCGGCCGTAGAACAGCGACGCGCCGCGGTGGGGGCAGTTCTCCTGGATCAGCCCGACCCTGCCGTTGACGTCCCGGAACCCCACGAGGTCCTCGCCGAGCAGCCGCACGCGTACCGGGTCACCCCCCGGCTCGGGCACCTCGCTGACCAGCAACGCGGGTGTCCAGTACCGGCGCAACAGGTCGCCCATCGGCGTACCCGGGCCAACCCGGGTCAGGAACTCGTTGTCCTGTGCAGACAGCATCGTCGGCCTCTCGGGGTGTGGTGGTGGGTCGGGAGTGTCAGCCGGCGGCCACCGCCGCTGCCTCCTCGCGCTCCAGGGGATCCGGCGCGGGAACGGCCGCGCCGACCTCGACCTCCGGTCCGTCCGCTCCGACGGCTGAACCCATTGGCTGGCCCCCTGGCTGCGGGATGAATGCGCAGACCTTAGCTCTGGAAAACCAATTACGGCAACCATATTGTCAACAATCTTGGTTATGCGTACGCTTCACCGGCGCTGATGGCGGAGGTGAGCATGGAGCTGCGAGCAGCCGAACCGACGGCACGCCTCCACCCCGGGGACCAGCGAGCCGAGACGGTGGCAGAGGCCTTCCTCGTGCGGCTGCGGCAACGCGGGGTGGATCGCCTGTTCGTGAACAGCGGCACGGACTTCGCGCCGCTCGTCGAGGCGTACGCGCGGCGCCACGAGTCCGAACTCGACCTGCCCGACGTGGTCGTGTGCGCCCACGAGAACGTGGCGGTCTCGATGGCGCACGGGTCCTACCTCGGCGACGGGCGCGTGCAGGCGGTCATGCTGCACACGAGCGTCGGCACGGCCAACGCCGTGTGCGCGGTGTTCAACGCCGCCCGCAGCCGGGTGCCGATCCTGCTGACGGCGGGCCGCACCCCGCTGTACGAGCACTCCCGCCTCGGCGCCCGCGACGCCGGCATCCACTGGGCCCAGGAGATGTTCGACCAGGCGGGCATGCTGCGCGAGCTGGTGGCCTGGGACTACGAGCTGCGCGACGGTGCGCACGTCACCGACGTCGTCGACCGGGCGCTGGACGTGGCGTGCACCGAACCGCGCGGCCCGGTGTACCTCACCCTGCCGCGCGAGGTGCTGGCCGGTCCGGTGCCCGGCGCCGAGGCGCGTCCCGCCCCGGCCCGCCCGGCACCGCCCCACCCCGACCCCACCGCCGTCGCGCGGCTGGCCGACCTGCTCGCGGGCGCCCGGTTCCCGGTGATCGTCACGGCCGACGCGGGCGCCGACCCGGACGCGGTGGCGCTGCTGGACGAGCTGTGCCGCCGGTTCGGCATCGCGGTCGTCGAGCACGGGCAGCGCCACGTCAGCCTCCCCGCCGACCACCCGCTGCACGCCGGCTACGCCGTCGACGCCGTGCTGGGCGAGGCCGACGTGCTCTGCGTCCTGGACCTGGACGTCCCGTGGATCCCCGGCAACGCCGCGCCCCGGGACGACGCCGTGGTCGTCCAGTGCGGACCGGACCCCCACTTCAGCCGCTACCCGGTGCGCACCCACCGCGCGGACCTGTCCATCACCACGACGTCGGCGGCGCTCCTCGGCGCGCTCGCGTCCGCGCTCGACGCGCGCTCCGTCGACCCCGCGCGGGCCGATCGGCTGGCGGCGCGGGTGAGCGGCTGGCGCGGCCGCCGGGCGCGCGTCCTCGAGGCCGAGGCAGTGGCCGACGGGCCGATCACCAAGGCGGCCCTGAACGCCGCGCTGGCGCAGGTCCGCCCGCCCGACGCCGTCGTCGTCAACGAGTACTGGGCGTCGGCGGAGCTGCTCGCGTCCACCCTCCCCGGCACCTGGTTCGGCACCCCGCCCGCCGGCGGCCTCGGCTGGGGGCTCCCGGCCGCGCTCGGCCTGCAGATGGCGCGGCCGGACGCCACTGTGATCGCGGCCGTCGGCGACGGCGCCTACCTGTTCGCGAACCCGGCCGCCTGCCACCACGCCATGGCGATGCACGGCCTGCCCGTGCTCACCATCGTGTGCACCAACGCGCACTGGGGCGCGGTGCAGGGCTCCACCCTGCGCATGTACCCCGTCGGGCACACGGCGACGGGTGGCGGGCTCTCCCCTCTCGCCCAGCTCGGCCCGGTTCCCGACTTCGCCGCGTACGCGGAGGCGTCCGGCGGCCTCGGTCTGCGGGTCGACCGGCGCGCACAGCTCGGGCCCGCCCTCGAGCAGGCGATGCGCACCGTCCGGCACGAGCGCAGGCCCGCACTGGTCGACGTGCGGTGCGTGTAAGGGTTACGGGGAACCGGACCGGCGCGAGAGGAAGCCCATGGCGGCTGACGGGGAGACGGCCCCCAGCGAGGCGGTGGCCGAGGTGGTGTCAGCCGTGCGCGAGGGCATCATGCAGGGCCGGTACGCCCCGGGCCAACGGCTGCCCGAGGCCGACCTCGTCTCGCTGTACCAGGCCTCGCGCGGCACCGTCCGCACCGCGCTCGCGCAGCTCGAGAACGAGGGCATCGTGCAGCGCGAACGCAACCGCGGCGCCCGGGTACGCCCCATCTCGCTCGAGGAGGCCGTGGAGATCACCGAGACCCGCGCGGTCCTGGAAGGGCTCTGCGCGGCCAAGGCCGCCGAGCGCGCCACGGCGGCCGACCGCGCGCGCCTGCGCGAGTTGGGCGAGCAGATGCGCACCGCCGTCGAGTGCGCCGACATCCCGACCTACAGCCGGACGAACCAGCTCGTGCACCGGGCCGTGCGGGAGATCTCCGCGCACCAGACCGCGGGCCTGATGCTCGACCGCCTGCGCACCCAGAGCGTGCGCTACCACTACCGGGTGGCCCTGCTGCCCGGCCGCCCGGCCGTCGGGCTCAAGGAGCACCTCGGCGTCATCGAGGCGGTCTGCTCCGGAGACGCCGACCTCGCCGAGCAGACGATGCGCACCCACCTCCTCAGCGTGGTCGGCGCCCTGCGCGAGCTCGCGACGAGCCAGACCCGGTGGTGACGCGCCCACGCTCCTCGGCCGGGTACGCGACCGGCCGTGACTAGGCCGGGTCGTCGCGCAGCCAGTCCACCTCCCCGCCGACCGGATCCGTGCCGGCCGGATCCGTGCCCACCGGCTCGCCCGCACCCTCGCGGGCCGCGCGCTCGACGATGCGGCGGAACCAGCGGTGCCCGGGATCGACGTCGTGCCGGACGTGCCACCAGAGCTGGATCTCGAGCGGTTCGAGGGGTCGGGGGCAGTCGAGGACCCGCAACGGCAGGTAGCGCGAGCACGCCGCGGCGAGCCGCCCCTGCATGAGCGCCACGCGGTCGGTGGAGGCCACGAGGTAGGGCACCGCGTGGAAGCTGTCCACGCGCACGGCCACCCGCGGCCGCACCCCGAGCCGCGCGAACTGCCTGCTCACCGGCACCATGGAGGGGAACTTCGCGTCGTCGTGGTACGGCACCACCCAGGTGGCGTCCATCAGCGCGTCCATGTCGGCGACGTCCTCGCCGAACCGCGTGTTGCCCTCCGCGACGACGCACACCCACCGGTCCTCGAAGAGCGGGCTCGAGCACATCTCGGGGATCAGGAACCGGCTGGTCGCCTGGGAGACGACGCAGTCGGCAACCTGGATCGTGTGCCCGATGTGCGCGGAGAGGGCTTCCCGCACCAGCACGACGTTGAGGCGCGCGCCCGGCGCGTGCACGTTCATGAGGCCGGCGAGCCGCTCCCCCATCACCGTGATCGCGAAGTCGGACATCACGATCTCGAACTCGCGGCGGGTCGTCGCCGGGTCGAACCCCGAGCCGGTGGCGATGAGCCGCTCGACGCCCTCGCACACCGCCTCGACCTGGTCCACGAGCTGGAAGGCGAGCGCGGACAGCTCGTACTTCCCACCCCGGCGCACGAGCAGGTCGTCGTCGAAGTAGCGGCGGAGGCGCGACAGGGCGGCGCTCGCGGCGGGCTGGGACACCCCTACCCGCTTCGCCGCCCGCGTCACGTTGCGCTCCCTGAGGAGCTCCCGCAGGACGACGAGGAGGTTGAGATCGAGCCGCGTGAGACGCGACGTTGCGGACTTCACCCGCTCATGGAAACGCAGCGACGGATCGGCCGCCACCCCTTCACGCACGGCCATCAGCGACGCCGATGCGCGATCAGAAACAATCGTTGTTTCCCGCGGTCGCCGAGATCGCTTACCCTCCGTGCGGATGGGGATCCACCGCTTGAACCACGCCGTGCTGTACGTGCGCGACGTCGACCGCAGCGTCGCGTTCTACCGCGACCTGCTGGGGTTCACCGTGCAGATGGAGCGGCCGGGACGGGCCGCGTTCCTGCAGGCCCCGGACTCCACCAACGACCACGACATCGGCCTGTTCGCCATCGGCGACGACGCCGCAGGCTCCCCCGCCGGGCGCGGAGCGGTCGGCCTCTACCACTTGGGCTGGGAGGTGGGCACCCTCGCCGAGCTCGAGGAGATCGCGGGCACGCTGGCGGCCGCGGGCGCGTACGTCGGCGCCACCGACCACGGCACCTCCAAGAGCGTCTACGCGAAGGACCCCGACGGGCTGGAGTTCGAGGTCGCGTGGCTCGTTCCCGCGGACCTGCTGGACGACGCCGCGTTCGAGCAGCGGACGCAGCGCGGCAGGCCACTGGACATCTCGAAGGAGAAGGCCCGGTACGGGGCGACCACGCGGGGTGGGGTCGGCGTGTCCACGAGCGCGGCTCCCCCCGCCCTGACATGAAGTGCGACGACCGGCCGTCGATGGAGGAGACATGTGGCTGGTGACCGGGATCGACGAGGAACACCGGTTCCCCGACTGGCGTGACGCGGCCGGCTTCTACCGGCAGATCGTCGGGGACTGGGTCAGCGCCCACGGCGACTCCGCCGACGGGCGGGCCCGCGCGCTCGACGACCTCCGGCAGGGCGGCTCCCACGAGATCGAGTTCCCGGCCGGGGACGGCGGGCGGGCGCGGTTCCGCCTCGTCTGGGACGCGACCGGCGGGCGGACCGACCACTTCGTGGCCTGCTGACCGGGCACCATCAGCGGTGCTGATGGCCGGGTAGAAACAATCGGAGTTTCGTCCCGGGCCCGGGTCGACGATAACGTCGAGGCCAGGCCCGCACATTTCTGCAGATCTTCGCGTGGCGCCCGGAATGATCATCTCGATTCGATCCGGCGCCGGTGGCCGCCACGATACGGCGGCGGTTCCGGCGCGGGGCGTGGAGGGTGGACGATGCTGTCCCAGCAGGACAACGAGATTCTCACGCGAGTCGGTCCCGGCACCCCGATGGGGGATCTCCTGCGGCGTTACTGGACGCCCGCCCTGCTCTCCAGCGAAATACCGGAACCGGGCGGCGATCCGGTGCGGGTGCGGCTGCTGTGCGAGGACCTCGTGGCCTTTCGCGACCTCAACGGTCGCGTGGGGCTGATCCAGGAGAACTGCCCGCACCGCGGCGCGTCGCTGTTCTACGGCCGCAACGAGGGCACCGTCACGTCGCCCGCAACACCCGGGCCCGGGGTCTGTGGCCTGCGCTGCCCGTACCACGGCTGGCAGTTCGACGCCGACGGCGCGTGCATCGACATGCCCAGCGAGCCGCCCACCAGCACGTTCAAGGAACGCGTCCGCGCCAAGGCGTACCCGGTGCACGAGTCCGGCGGGATCGTCTGGACCTACATGGGCCCCCGGGACACGATGACGCCCTTCCGCGACTTCGGCACCGAGAGCCTCCCCGCGGAGCACCAGCTCGCCACGAAGCTGGGATCGTCGTGCAACTGGATGCAGACGATGGAGGGCAACGTCGACACCGCCCACATCTCCTGGCTGCACATGTTCGACGCCGCCGCCGACATTCCGGACGACGGCTCGGACAAGCCGGGATATCCCACCAACGCGACGACGTGGAAGTTCTGGATCCACGACCGCGCACCACGCCTGGAAGTGCAGGACACGTGGTACGGATTCCGCTACGCGGGCCTGCGCACCACGCCGAACGAGCACACGAACGTCCGGATCACGGAGTACATCTTCCCGTACAGCACCATCATCGCCGCGGTCCCGTTCAACACCCGCCACCTGATGGTCGTCCCCATCGACGACCACAACTGCTGGCGCTACACGTTCAACGCGCAGGTCGACGCGAACCCGCGCGGATACGGCGGCGCGCCGCTGCACGACTTCAGCCCGTTCGAGACACCGTTCACCCGGCAGGCAGGCGGGATCACCCCCCGCGACTACGTCGCGGAGAACCTCTACAAGATCGACCGCGAGGCGCAGCGCACCGAGACGTTCAGCGGGATCCGCGACTTCGTCAGCCAGGACCTGATGGTCACCGAGTCGATGGGCCCGATCTACGACCGCTCGCAGGAACGGCTGGGCACCATCGACAAGGCGATCATCAAGATGCGCTCGCTGCTCATCCGGTCGGCCAAGAGCCTGTCGGCCGACGGCACGCCCCCGCCGGCGCTCGCCGGCCCGGACCACGACTTCACGCGGCTGCGCGGGGCGGACAAGATCCTCGAGGATGGCGAGGACTGGCGCTACCTGGGCACCGACGACGACCCGGTGGTCCAGGAGGCTGCGGCGTTCCAGCGGGGGGAGCTGGCGCCGCAACCGGCAGCGGGCGAGTAGGCCGTGCCAGCTCCCGGCGCGACACCCCGGGTCCGGTCGGTCCTCGCGGCCATGGCCGCGGTGCTCGGCGTGCTCGCGCTCGCCGCCTGCGGTGCGGCGGACGTCCGGACCGGCGGGGTGCAGATCCAGGCCGTCGACGCCTACGGCGGGGACCTCGCGGCCGAGGGCACCCCGAAGCCGGGCGGTGTCCTGCGGATCGGGATGGACCGCGAGCCCGCGAGCTTCGACCCCACGGTCCAGAACGCCAACCCGGCGGCGTTCGCCGTGTACGACACACTGATGCGGCTCACGCCGGAGGGGAAGGCGGAGCCGTACCTCGCAAAGTCCATGGACTCCGCGGACGGCGGTCTGACGTGGCGCATGAAGCTCCGGCCGGGGGTGACGTTCTCCGACGGGACGGACCTCGACGCCGATGCCGTCATCGTCAACGTGCAGCGCCACATCGACGCCCCGTCCACGCCCGCCCGCACCGCGGCGCAGAGCATCGCGTCGATGCGGGCGGTGGACCCGCTCACCGTCGAGTTCACGCTGAAGTCCCCGCTGGGTGCGTTCCCCGCCGTCTTCGCGCAGCCGATCTTCGCCGGCAGCCTCGGCATGATCATCTCGCCGGAGGCGCTGGAGCGGTACGGGGACGCGATCGGGGAGCACCCGGTCGGGGCGGGCCCGTTCCGGTTCGTCGAGTGGGTGCGGGACTCGCAGATCGTGCTGGAGCGCAACCCGACCTACTGGCAACAGGGCAAGCCCTACCTGGACCGGCTGGAGTTCCGGCCGCTCTCGGACACCGAGAGCCGCTACGCGTCGGTCCAGAACGGCGACGTCGACGTGATACTGGCCGCCTACAACCAGGAGCTGGTCCGGGCGCTGCAGGACCCGAACCTGCGGGTGTACTACGGGCCGGGCGACAGCGGGGAGCTGCTCTACTTCAACTTCGGCCGCGCCCCCTTCGACGACCGCCGGATGCGCGAGGCGGTGGTCCGCGCGCTCGACCTGCGGGCGCTGTCCGCCAGCCTCTACAACAACCAGCTCGTCACGGCGCAGAGCCTGTTCGGGGAGAGCAGCCCCTTCCACTCCCAGCAGGCGAGCCAGGTGTGGCCGGCGTTCGACCAGGAGAAGGCGCGGCAGCTCGTCGACGAGTACCGGGCGGGCGGTGGCAGCACCGCGATCTCGTTGAAGACCACCACCGCGCGCGGGCAGTTCGGCGAGCTCGTGCAGGCCCAGCTCGCCGCGGTCGGGATCGACGTGAAGGTGGAGCTGTTCGACCTCGCCCGCTACTCCGCGGAGGTCGTGCAGAGCGGCGACTTCGACCTCACCACGACGGTGAGCTCGTTCGACACGCCGTTCCCGCCGGTGCAGCGGCTGCTCGGCACCGGAGGGAGCGCGAACTACGGCAAGTACTCCAACCCGCAGGTCGACGCGCTGCTCGACGAGGCGGCGAGCACCAGTGACGAGGCCCGGCGGACCGAGGCGTACCGGCAGGTGGAGCTGATCGTGAACCAGGACCTCGCGGTCTGCTGGCTCAGCCGGGCGTACCTCGCGACGATCACCCGCGCCCACGTGAAGGGCGTCGACCGCTACCCCAGCCGGGAGATGTTCTACGCGACGCTGTGGCGCGATGGCTGACCGGCCGGCCAGGACGTGCGAGGCTGTCCCGCGATGATCCTGCTCGATCTGGTGGACGCCTGCCGCGGCTCCGGGCTGCGCGTCGTGGAGGTCGATGGCTGGCGGAACAGGGGCCACGGCCAGATGTCGGGCGTGCGGACGATCGTCTGCCACCACACCGCCGGGCCGCCCACCGGTGAGGCACCGTCGCTGAACCACGTCCGCGACGGTGGGCTGGCCCACCTGGTGCTCGGCCGCAGCGGAACGGTCTACGTCGTCGCGGCCGGCCTGTGCTGGCACGCCGGCGTGGTCCACGAGCCGAGCACGGGCAACGCCTGGGCCGTCGGGATCGAAGCGGAGGCCACGGGCACCGCCGCCTGGCCCGCCGTCCAGTACGACGCGTACGCCCGCCTCTGCGCCTCCCTCGCCGAGCACTACCGCCTCCCGGTGGCGCGCGTGCTCGGCCACAAGGAGGTGGCCGCCCCGACCGGCCGGAAGATCGACCCCAACTTCGACATGGCCGCGTTCCGCGCGGCCGTCGCCGACCACCTGGAGGACGACATGTTCACGCCCGATGACCGCGCGAAGCTGAACGCCCTGGCCTCGCGCGGGGACCTCGGCTTCGCGCGGGACCAGATCATGTCGCACCTCGGGAAGGACCCCGCCGCCGCCCCGGTCCCGCCATCGGGACGGGAGGGCATCGAGGTCGCCCGCCGGGTCGACGTCGGCTTCGCACTGGAGCAGATCATGACCCGTCTCGACGCGATCGAGGCGCGCCTGCCGCCCGCGCCCTAGTGTCCCGAGTCGGGCCTACGGCGCTACGGCCGGAGTTGTTCAGGACCCTCCTAGGGAAAGAGCTGATCCGCCGGGATGCCGGCCGACATGCCGAACACCAGCCGCAGCCGCGCCTTCGGCGCCGTCAGACCCCCGGCGAACAGCAGGCCCGCCTTCCGGAGCTCGATCTCCGAGCCCGCGCCGCCGTACGTGCGCGCGAGCAGCGCGCCGTCCGGACAGCGGCTGGTGACGACGACCGGGCGGCCGGACTCGGCCACCCGGATCAGCGCCTCGCCGAGGGCGGGCGAGACGTGCCCGCCGCCGAGCGCGGCCACGACCAGGCCGTCGGCCTCCCCCGCGGCCGCCTCGACCCACGACCCGTCGACCTCGGTGGCGGTCGGCACGATGGCGACGCGACGGCTGGGGGCGGCGGTGCGCGGGAGGCGGTCCGGGGTGGGCGGCGGGCCGAGCAGGAGCTCGAGCCGGTCCTCGACGACCGAGCCCACCGGCCCGGCCGCCGGGGACGCGAACGCGGCGATGCGGGTGCCGTGGACCTTGGTCACCAGGCGGGCCACGTGCACCTCGTCGGAGAACACGACGACCGGGCCGTAGGCGGCCAGCGCGGGTTCCGCCGCGGCGACGAGGGCGGCGCGCACGTTCGCGGGGCCGTCCGGTCCGGCGAGGTGCGCGGCACGCATCGCGCCGGTGACGACCACCGGCGCCGTGGTCTCGACCAGCAGGCCCAGCGCGTAGACCGTCTCCTCGAGGGTGTCGGTGCCGTGCGTGACGACGACCCCGTCGCGGCCGGCCGCGATCTCGGCGCGGACGGCCTCGGCGAGCGCCCACAGGTCGTCGAGGGTCATCGCCCGCGAGGAGCGGCGCAGCACGTCGCGCGGGTGGACCTCGATCCCGGCCGGTGCCGCACCGTCCGCGGGTGCCAGGTCGCCGGCCCCGCGGTGCCCCCTGGCCCCCGACTCGGACGCGATCGCCGCGATCGTGCCCCCGGTGCCGAGCAGGCCCACCGACCTCGGGCCCGGCATCAGACGGGGCTCTCGGACAGCTCCCGCCGCGCCGAGCCCAGCTCGGCGGACAGGGCCTCCGCGGCGCGCAGCACGGCGCGGGTGGCCCGCGCCCGCACGGCGGGGTCGGCGACCCGCGGCCCGGGAGCGGTGATCGTGACGCTGGACGTCACCCGGTCCTCGCCGTCGCGGATCGGCGCGGCCACGGCCCACGCGTTCGGGTCCAGCTCGTTGTCGCACACGGCGTAGCCCTGCGTGCGGACCTCCCTGAGCACCTGCATGACGTCCTCGACGTCCCGGGGCGTGCCCTCCGTGTAGCCGGTGAGCGGCGCGGAGCCGGTCAGCAGGGTCCGGGCGACCTCCTCGTCGACGTGGGCGAGGATCGCCCGGCTGGACGCCGCGGCGTGCAGCGGCATCTCCTGGCCGATGCGGACGAACAGCCGCAACGCGTGCTCGGCCTCGACGATGGAGACGCACACCGGGACGTCGCCGACGAGCTCGGTGAGGAACGCGGTCTCCCCCGTCTCGGTTGCCGCCTCCACCAGGGCGGGCGGGGGCTGGATGAGCCGGGCGCTCGGGGAGCCGGTGCCCCCGCCGAGCGCGCGCGCCGCCCGTCCGACGAAGTACCGCTTGGTCACCGGTGACCGGCGCAGGTAGTCGCTCTGGCTGAGCGTGGTCAGGATCCGGTGCAGGCTCCCGAGCGGGATCTCGAGCTCGTCGTGCAGCTCCTGGAGCGTCCGGCCGCCCCGCGCCGAGGCGACCGCGTTGAGCACTTCGACGGCGCGGACGACCACTTCGACCGGCTTGGCCACGCCCATCGACCAGCTCCTCCCCTTCGGCCGCCGTCGGTGTACCCCGCCCACTGTAAACACGCGGTTTCCCCGCGCAGGCCCGGCGCCGCGCTCCTTGACAACGGCGTCGAGGACTCCCATGCTCGGACCCTTCCATCGGAGTGGAAAGAAGTTTTCACTTCTTGGCCAGCATAGTGGGGAGAGCGCGTTTGCCGCGGATCATCGACGACGCCGTCGTCGGCAGGGTGCTGCCTCCGGCCGCCGCGGTGGCGGCCGTGGAGACGGCGTTCGACCTGCTCGCGGCCGGCGCCGCGCAGGACCGGCCCCGCGAGCGCAGCTCCGCGGGCGGCGTCACGCTCAACGTGATGTCGGCGATCGCGCCGACGCTCGACGCGGTCGCCGTGAAGTCCTACCCGGTTGTGCGCTCCGGCACGAACCGCGCGAGCGTGATCACGATCCTGGTCTACGGCCACCGCACCGGCGAGCTGCGCGCGCTGCTGCAGGGCGACCTGCTCGGCCGGAGCCGCACGGCCGCGGCGTCCGCCGTCGCGACCAGGGCGATGGCGCGCCCGGACAGCTCCACCGTCTGCGTGTTCGGCACCGGCTTCCAGGCACCGGCCCAGGTCACCGCGCTGGCCGAGGTGCTGCCGAAGCTCGACACGGTGCTGGTCGTGGGCCGGACCGCCGAGCGGGCCGAGGCCACCGCCCGCGCCCTGCGCGACGCGCACCCGCGGCTGCGGGTGGAGTCCGGGACGAGCCCCGAGCGGGCGGTGCCGCAGGCCGACGTCGTGGTCACGGCGACGGGTGCGAGCGAGCCGCTCTTCGACGGGGCACTGCTGCGCCCCGGCACCCACGTCAACGCCGTCGGCAGCAACGCCGCCGGGCGCCGCGAGCTGGACGCCACCGTGTTCCGCCGGGCCGCGCACGTCGTGGTCGACTCGGTCGAGGTCGCCCGCACCGAGTGCGGCGACCTGCTGGCCAACGGCCTCGACCCGGCGGAGGCGACCGCGTTCGCCTCGGTGCAGGCCGGTCGCGTCCCCGGCCGCACCCACCCGGACGACATCACGGTCTACGAGTCGCACGGGCTCGCCCTGCAGGACCTGGTCTGCGCCGTGCGGGTGATCGACGCGGCGGCCGCGGCGGACCTCGGCACCACCGTCCACCCCGAGAGCTGGGCGCCCCTACCCACCGACGTTCGAGGAGCGAACGAGTGAGACTGCACCTGACCAACGGCCGGCTCGTGACGCCCAGCGGGCTGCTGAACGCCGACCTCCTGTGCGAGAACGGCGTCATCGCCGGCATCCTGGACACCGGCGCCCGGGTCGACAGCGACGAGCGCTACGACGCCGCGGGCAAGCTCGTCCTCCCCGGCTTCATCGACCCGCACGTCCACTCGCGCGACCCGGGCCTCACGCACAAGGAGGACTTCGACCACTCGACGCGCGGGGCGCTCGTCGGCGGCGTGACCACCGTGCTGGAGATGCCCAACGCGATCCCCCCGGTGGACTCGGTCGAGGTGTTCGAGGCGCGGCGCGCCCAGCACGAGGCGTCCGCGTGGACCGACTTCGGGCTGTGGGGCCTCGCGCTCGGCGAGCCGAACCTCGACCAGATCGGCCCGCTGTTCGCGGCGGGCGCGGTGGCCGTCAAGCTCTTCTGGGGGTACGCGCTGCACCGCGAGACCCGGTCCCTGGTCTACAACCTCGGCGACGAGCCGCCGGAGAACCTGCTGATGCCGCCGCCCAACGGCCAGGTCATGCGGCTGTTCGAGGAGGTGGCCCGGCACGGCGGACTCCTGGCGGCGCACTGCGAGGACAAGGACGTGCTCGCCACCAGCCAGGAGCTGCTCGGGCACCCGATCGAGACCTACGAGGACCTGCTGGCCGCCCGGCCCGCGGCCGCCGAGGCAACGACGATCGCCATCGCGACGGAGTTCGCCAAGGCCACCGGGTGCCGCTTCCACGTCGTGCACCTGGCGTCGGAGGCCGGGCTGGAGGCGGTGCGGTCCGCGCAGGCGCGGGGCGTGCGGCTCACCGCGGAGACCTGCCCGCAGTACCTCACGCTGACCGACGCCGACTACCCGCGCGTCGGCCCGGTGATGAAGGTCTACCCGCCGGTGCGCGAGCAGCGCGACCAGGACGCCCTCTGGACCGGGGTCAACGAGGGCACGCTGGTCTCCCTGGGTTCCGACCACGCGCCGCACACGGTCGAGGAGAAGAGCCGCGGGTTCGAGACCCAGCCGGCCGGGGCGGTCGGGTGCGAGACGTTCGGCCCGGTGCTGATCGACGCGCTGCTGCGCGGCAAGACCACCGCCACCCGGTTCGCCGAGGTCACCGCCACCGAGACCGCCAAGCTCTACGGCCTCTACCCGCGCAAGGGTGTCATCCGCCCGGGCAGCGACGCCGACCTGGTCGTCGTCGACCCCGAGGCCCGGCGGACGGTGCGCAACGAGGAGCTGATCGCGAAGCAGCCGGTGAGCCCGTGGCACGGGTTCGAGCTGCAGGGCGCGCCGGTCGCCACGGTGCTGCGCGGCGAGGTCGTGGTGCGCGACCGCGAGATCGTGGCGCCACGCCGCGGCCGCTTCCTCGCCGCCGACCACAGCGCGACGACCGCGGAGGCGGTGGCCGGGTGACCGGCACCGGCGCACTCGCCCGGGGCGTGTCGGCGGCGATCGGGCAGGCGGTCACGCTCTTCCCCGGCCCGCTCGCCGAACCGGTGCGCCGGCACGCGCTGCACGTCGTCGCCGACACCGTCGGGGTGAGCCTCGGCGGCGGGCGGACCCCCGAGATGACCCGCCTGCGTGAGGCCCAGCTCCCCGGCGTGGCGGCGCCGGGCGCGACCGTGCTCGCGCCCGGCGCACCTCCCACGACGGCCGAGGAGGCGGCCTTCCTCAACGCCACCGCCGGGTCGTTCCTCGAGCTCGACGAGGGCATGCGCCCGACCGGCCACCCCGGCATGCACATCGTGCCGGCGGCGCTGGCGGCGGCCGAGGTCGCGCACCGCTCGGGCGCCGAGCTGCTCACGGCGGTCGTCGCGGGGTACGAGGTCGCCGCGCGACTCCTCACCGCGTTCCGGCTCACGCCACCGACCCACCCCCACGGCCACCTCGCCGGGGTGGGCGCCGCGGTCGCGGTGGCCCTCCTGCTCGAAGAGGACCCCCAGGCGGTCGCGGCCATCGCCGCCACCACCCCGAACGTCCCGGTCTGGAACGCCTGCTACGAGGGGGCCACCGCCCGCAACACCGCGATGGGCCTCGCCGCGCAGAACGCGCTGCGCGCCGTCCGGCTGCACCGGGCGGGCTTCCGGGGCTCGCCGGAGTCGGTCGGAGCCCTGTTCGGGCAGGTCACCGGGAAGGCCGTGGCAGCGGACGCGCTCACGGCCGAGCTCGACCCGGCAAGCCCGGCGATCCTGCGCAACTACTTCAAGCGGCACAGCGCCTGCGCGCTCACCCATGGCGCGATCGACGCCGTGCTGTCCCTGCCGGCGGTACCCGTGGACGAGATCTCCGCGGTGGAGGTGCGCACGGTGACGAACAACCTGAAGCTGGACCGGCAGGCCGCACCGAACGACCTGTCCGCCCGCTTCTCGCTGCCCTACGCCGTGGCGGCGACGCTGCTCACGCGGGCCTCGGAGGTGAGCACCTTCGACTACCGGCCTCCCGTCGCGGAGCTGGCCCGGCGGGTCAGGGTCACGGTGGACCCCGAGCTCGAGCGGCAGTGGCCGCGCCACTCACCCACGCGCGTCGTGGTGCACGCCGGGGAACGCCTGGAGGCGTCGGTGTCCGACCCGCGCGGCCACCACCACGACCCGCTGACCGCCGACGAACTGCGCGCGAAGTTCCTCGCCCTCGCCGACGCGCCCGGCCCGCAGCTGTGGGACCGGCTCATCGGGCTCGACCGGGAGCCCGACGTGGCCCGCGTCCTCGAGCCGCTCCGGGACGCTTGACAGGGTCCCGAGCAGGGTGCAGGCTCTCCCACTTCCTCACTGGAAAGAGGTTTCCACTATGTCCGGTCTCGTCGACGGAGCCGTCGGGGGCGTCACCGCGCCCGCACGGCCGGTCGATCTGTCCGTGCGGCTGGGAGACCTCCTGCTCGCGAACCCGGTGATGCCGGCCTCGGGGTGCTTCGGACCGGAGCTCGCCGAGCTGGTGCCGGTGCACCGGCTCGGTGCCGTCGTCACGAAGACGGTCTTCGCGCAGGCGCGGTCGGGCAACCGCGCCCACCGGCTGGGCGAGAGCGCCCACGGGATGCTCAACAGCGTGGGCATCCCCAGCCGGGGCGCTCGGGAGTTCGCCCGATCCGGGCTGCCTGCCTACCAGCGCCTCGGCGTGCCGGTGGTGGTGAGCATCGGCGGCCTCTCCGAGCACGAGTACCTCCACGTCGCCGAGGAGCTGGCCGGCACGGAGGTCGCGGCGCTCGAGGTCAACGTGTCCTGCCCGAACCTGGAACGCGGCGGCGCCACCCTCAGTGCCGACGTCGGCGCCGTCCGGCGCGTGGTCGCGGGCGTCGTCGCCCGCACCGAGGTGCCAGTGCTCGTGAAGCTCAGCCCGGACCTGGCCTCGATCGACTCCGCCGCGCGGGCCGCCGAGGACGCCGGCGCGGCCGCGATCACCGTGTGCAACAGTTTTCCCAGCCTCGCCGTCGACCCCGGGACCCGGCGCGCCACGCTCGGCAACGGCACCGGGGGCCTGTCCGGCCCGGCGATCAAGCCCCTCGCACTGCGGCTGGTCTGGCAGGCCGCTCAGGCCGTGACCATCCCGGTCGTCGGCTGCGGCGGCATCGGCACCGCGCGCGACGTGGCGGAGTTCCTCGTCGCGGGTGCGAGCGCCGTGCAGATCGGGACGGCGACCTTCGCCCGACCGTTCGTGATGACCGAGATCGTCCGCGAGCTCCCCGCGCTGGCGGCCGAGCTCGGCGTCACGCGTCTCACCGACCTTGTGGGAACCCTCTCCTTCTGACGGCAGGAGCCGCCTCATGGGCCTCGACGACCGCACCGAGAACCGCACGGACAGCCGTGCGGCCGACACCGCAGCCGCGGCCACCCCGGACCCCGCCGGGGCGGACGACGAGCGCGTCACGCCGTACGGCCGCAAGGCGGTCTTCGCGGCCACGCTCGGCTACGCGATGGACGGGTTCGACCTGCAGATCCTCGGCTTCGCGCTGCCCGCGATCACCCTGAGCCTCGGCCTCTCCACCACGGAGGCCGGCTGGCTCGCGACGATCACGCTCGTGGGCACCGTCGCCGGTGCGATGGTGTTCGGGACGCTGGCCGACAAGTACGGCCGGGTCAAGATGCTGACCTACTCGATCGTCCTGTTCGCCGTGTTCACGGCGTTGACCGCCCTGTCGCAGGGCTTCGTCGAGATGGCGATCTTCCGGTTCGTCGCGGGCACCGGCATCGGCGGGGAGTTCGGCATCGGCATGGCCCTCGCGGCCGAGGCGTTCCCGGCGCTCAAGCGGGCGAGGGCGACGTCGGTGGTCGGCGTCGGCTTCCAGCTCGGCGTGCTGCTCGCGGCGATCATCTCGGCCCCGGTGATCACGCTGTGGGGGTGGCGCGGCCTGTTCGTCATCGGGATCTTCCCGGCCGTCGTCGCGGCCGTCTTCCGGTCGCGCCTGCACGAACCCGAGGCGTTCGTCCGGCAGAAGGCGGCGGCCGCGGTGACGAAGCCGCCGAACCCCTTCCGGCTGCTCGTCGCCGACCGCAGGACCGCCCGGACCAGCCTCGGCATCGTCATCATCTGCTCGATCCAGAACTTCGGCTACTACGGCATCATGACCTGGCTGCCGACCTACCTGTCGAAGCAGATCGGGCTCAGCCTCACCGCCTCGGCGGCGTGGACCGCGGTCACCATCGGCGGGATGATCTTCGGCATCCTGGTGTTCGGGCAGCTCGCCGACCGGATCGGTCGCCGGCGCGCCTTCTGGATCTTCCAGGCGGGCGCCTGCCTCGCCCTGTTCGGCTACGCCCAGCTCACCGCCCCGCTGGCCGTGCTCGCGGGCGGCGCCGTGATGGGGATCTTCGCGAACGGCATGCTCGGGGGCTACGGCGCCGTCATCGCCGAGAGCTATCCGACGTCGGCCCGTGCGACGGCCCAGAACGTGCTGTTCGGCATCGGTCGCGGCGTCGGCGGGCTCGCCCCGCTCGTCGTCGCGCTGCTCGCCGGTTCGTTCGGCTTCCCCGGCGCGCTGAGCTTCCTCGCCCTGATCTACATCGTCGACATGGCGGCCATGTTCCTGATCCCGGAACGGGCGGCCGAAGAGCTCGACACCACCCCGCGCTGAGCGCCGGAGGAGGACAACCGTGGCACCAACAGCCCATTCCGCCGTGATCGCCGCACTGCGCGCCGTCGGCGTCGCACCGGACGCCTACGGTCCCACGCTCAACACCGCGCAGTCGCCGCGGGACGTCGACGTCGTCGGCGAGGGCCTGGCCGGCGAGATCCGCGCGGTCGCCGCGCCGGCCGCACTCGTCGTCTGGGACACCAGCGACGAGGCGGTCCTCGCCCACGTCGTCGCCCGGAACCTCGACATCGGCGTGCTGCGGGCGTTCGAGGTCGAGGGGCTGCTCCGGGTCAGCCCGGACGTCCCGGCCGGTGCCCCGGTGGCCCTGCTCGCCACCCAGTGGGGCGAGCGGCGGCTGGCCGGCCTGCGCACGCTCGTCGCGAACCGCGGTGGGCAGACCGTCGCGGTGGCCGCGGCGCTCACGTCCCCGGCGCTCGCCGCGGTGACGGACGTGCCCACCGCGGCGCTGGCGAGCTCGGACGAGGTGACGGGGGTGCCCTCGTGACCGCGGTCCCGATCGCCCACGAGGCGCTCGGGGCCGACCCGAACCGCCTCCGGACGCTGCTCGACCGGTTCGCCGGGCTCTCCGAGCCGGACTCCGGACCGGGTGTGACCCGGCTCGCCTACTCCCGGCTCGAGCGGGAGGCGCACGCCGTGTTCGCGGCGCACATGACCGGGCTGGGCGCGGCGGTGTGGACCGACGCGGCCGGCAACACGCTCGCCGAGCTGCCCGGGACCGACCCCGCCGCCCCCGCGGTCGGCACCGGCTCCCACCTGGACAGCGTGCCGAACGGCGGCCGGTTCGACGGCATCGTCGGCGTCGTCGCCGCGATGGAGACCGCCCGGCTCGTCACCACCCACCGGGTCGGGCACCGGCACCCGCTGCGGTTCGTCGTGTTCGCCGCGGAGGAGGGCGCCCGCTTCGGCCAGGCCTGCACCGGCAGCCGGATCGTGGCCGGTCTGACCGGACCGGACGACCTGCCCGGCAAGCGGGACGCCGACGGCGTCTCCCTCGCCGACGCGATGTCCGGCGTCGGGCTGGACCCCACCCGGGTGTCCGACGCCCGCTGGGACCCCGCGGGCTGGGCGGCCTTCGTCGAGCTGCACATCGAGCAGGGCGCGGTGCTGGAGTCCACGGACCGCCGGGTCGGCGTCGTCGACGCGATCTCGGGCAGCACCCGGATGCGGATCGACCTCGCCGGGCGGGCGTCGCACAGCGGGGGCACCCCCATGCACCTGCGCGCCGACGCCGCCGCGGCGGCCGCCGAGATCGTGCTGCTCGTCGAGTCGGTGGCGCTGCGGGCCGCCGCGTGGGGGACGCGGGCGACCGTCGGGCGGATCGACGTGGCGCCCGGGTCGATGACGACGATCGCCGGGAGCGCCAGCCTCTGGGTGGACGTCCGCGGGCTGGACGGAGACCGGCAGCACCGGGCCGCCACCGAGATCGTCGAGAGCGCCACGGCCGCGTGCGCCCGCCGGGGGGTGCGGTGCACGACCACGCCGCTGGCCGAGACGCCGCCGGTGCCGCTGCCCGCGGCCGTGCGGGACACGCTCGTGGCCGCCTGCGCGGACCTCGGGCTGGAGCCCACCGTCCTGCCCAGCGGGGCGAGCCACGACGCGCAGCAGGTCAACGAGGTCACCCCGACCGGCATGATCTTCATCCCCAGCCGGGACGGGATCAGCCACGACCCCGCGGAGCACACCGACATCGACGACGTCGCACTCGGGACCACCGTGCTGGCCGAGAGCCTGCTGCGCCTGGACGGCGAGCTGTGATGAGCATCCAGTCCCTCGAACGCACGGACGACGACCGGCCGGCCCCGGCGTGGTACCGCGCCGAGGTCCTCGTCAACCGCAGGCTCACCGACCGGTACCACCACCTCCGGCTCGCCGCCCCCGGCATCGCCGCGTCGGCCCGGGCCGGCCAGTTCGTCATGCTGACCGCCGCGAAGGACGAGTCGGCGGGCCCGGTGCTCCCCCGCCCCATGGCCATCTACACCCGGGACCCGGCCGGCGGGGTCGTCGACATCCGCTACGCCGTCGTCGGGCAGGGCACGCGGGCGCTGTCCACGTTCGCCCCGGGCGAGCGCATGGTCATGGTCGGCCCGCTCGGCCGCGGCTTCACCGTGCACCCGGAGACCGACCGGGTGCTCGTCGTCGGCCGGGGCATCGGTACCTGCTCCCTCACCTGCGTGGCCCAGGACCTCGCGCACGGTCCGGCCGACCTCCTCGCCGTCACCAGCGGCCGCGACCCGGACTCGGTGATCGGCGAGGAGCTGTTCCGCGCCCACGGCGCCGCCGCGGTCTGGGCGGTGAACGACGCCGAGGGCACCAGCGACGTGGCCGCGCTGCGGGCCCGCCTCCAGGGCGAGCTGGACGGCCGTCCCCCGCAGCAGATCCTCACCTGCGGGTCGGAACGGCTCGCCCGGCTCTGCGGCGAGCTGGGCGAGCGGTGGGGCGCCTCGGTCCAGGTCTCCCTGGAGGCGCACATGGCCTGCGGCCTCGGGTACTGCCACGGGTGCTCGACCGGCGGGGCGGCGGACGCCGAGGAGTCCCCGCTGGTCTGCCGGGACGGGCCGGTGTTCCGGCTCGTGTCCTGAATCGCTTCAACAACGCCGCCTTCCCGGCGTCGCCTTGTACCCGAGATCGGGCATTGATACGTTCCAATCCGACCTGGCGACCCGAGGGAGTCGAGACGATGCCGTCAGCAGGGCAGGCCGTACGCACGCTGCGAGCGGGCTTCGCCGCTCCCCCGCCGGATGGCCGGGTCATGATGCGCTGGTGGTGGTTCGGCCCCTTCGTCGAGGAGGCCGAGCTGGCCCGCGAGCTGGAGGCGATGGCGGCGGCCGGCATCGGCGGGGTCGAGGTCGCGTCGGTGTACCCGCTCTCGGTGTCCGAGGCGGACCGGGAGGCCGGGGGGTTCCTGTCCGAGCGGCACCGGTCCCGGCTGCGGTTCGCCGCCGAGACCGCGAACCGGCTCGGCCTGCGCTTCGACGTCACCATCGGCAGCGGCTGGTCGTTCGGCGGCCCGCACATCACGGACGAGACCGCCGCGCGACGCCTGCGGTGGGACGTGCGCGAGGTGCCGACGCGCCCGTTCCGGATCGCCGCCGCGCAGCCGTGGCCCGGTGACGAGCTCGTCGCCGCGTACATCGGCGACGGTTCCGAGCAGGAGCCGCCCACCCGCTTCGACCGGCTGCCGGTCCGCGACGGCGCCGTCCAGGTGCCTGCGGGCTCCGGCCCGCGGACGGTGCTGCTCGCCGTCTCCAGCCCCACCGGCCAGAACGTCAAGCGGGCTGCGGCGGGCGCCGAGGGCCCGGTGCTCGACCACTGCAGCCGCACCGCCACCGAGGCGCACCTGCGGGCGGTCGCCGAACCCATCCTCGCCGCGGTGCCGAGCGACCTCGTCACCGCGGTGTTCTGCGACAGCCTCGAGGTCTACGCAGCCGACTGGACCCCGCAGCTGCCCGCCGAGTTCCACGCCCGCCGCGGCTACGACCTGCTGCCCGACCTGCCGCTGCTGCACACCCGGGGGGAGGGCTCCGAGCGGGTCCGGGCCGACGTCGCGATGACCCTCGGTGAGCTCTACGAGGAGAACTTCGTCGCCGTCGTGCGCGAGTGGGCGCAGCGGCACGGCGTCGCGTTCCGGATCCAGAGCTACGGGCAGCCGCCCGGCCCGCTGTCGGCCTACCGGCACGCCGACCTGCCCGAGGGCGAGGGCTGGGGATGGCGATCGGTCACGCAGACCAAGTGGGCCACGTCGGCCGCGCACCTGTACGAGCGACCGGTGGTCTCGTCCGAGACCTGGACGTGGGTGCACTCGCCGTCCCTCGCCGCCACCCCGCTCGACCTCGCGGGCGAGGCGCACGAGCACCTGCTGCTCGGCGTCAACCAGCTCATCGGGCACGGCTGGCCGTACTCGCCGCCCGACGCGCCGGCCCCCGGGTGGATCTTCTACGCCTCCGGTGCACTCGGCGACGCGAACCCGTGGTGGCCCGCGATGCCGGAGCTCACCCGCTACCTGCACCGCCTGTGCTGGCTGCTGCGGCAGGGCGAGCCCGTGGTCGACGTCGCGCTCTACGCCCCGAGCCGGGACGCCGCGCAGCACTTCACCCCCGGCACCCGCGGCTACCTCGACCTCTGGCACGCCACGCGCACGCACATCGGCGAGGCGCTGCCCGCTGCGTTGCGGGAGGCCGGGTACGACTACGACCTCGTCGACGACACGGCCCTGCGGGAGGCCGACTGCAGCCGGTACCGCGTCGTCGTCCTGCCGTTCGTGCACGACCTGCCCGAGGAGACCGCCCGCCTGCTGGAGAAGCAGGGCACCGTCGTGACCGTCGGCGGCACCGTGCACCGGGACGGGTGGACCGCCGTGGCGGACGTCGACGCGCTGCTGCCCGCCCTCGCCGCGCTCGTGCCGCCGGACGCCCCGACCACGCATGACGTCGGCGTCGTACACCGCAGGGCGGGCGGGGCCGACGTCTACCTCGTCGCGAACACCGGCCCGTCCCCGCGCGCGTTCACGCTGCGCCCGCGCGACGCCGGGGCCGCGTTCGAGCGGTGGGACGCGCGCACCGGGCGCGCCCACCGGGTCGAGCTGCGCGACGGCGGCGTGCCGCTCGAGCTCCAGCCGTACGAGGCGGCCGTGCTCGTCGCGCTGCCCGCACCCGACCCGGGCGTCCCGGCGGCCCCGGCGATCGGCCCGGTCGAGACGGTGGAGCTCGCCGCGGGCTGGACGGTCGCCTACGGCGACGCCCCGGACGCGCGCCGGGAGGTGGCCGTGCCCCACCGGTGGGAGGACGACCCGGAGCGGGCCGACTTCTCGGGTGGCGCCACCTACGAGACCACCGTCGTGCTGACCGCGGACCGGCTCGGCGGCACGGTCCTGCTCGACCTCGGTCCCGTGCGCACCGCCTCCTCCGACGCGGCCGGCGAGGCGGGCATCCGCGGGAAGTCGTTCCGCGCCGAGGTCGACGCCCCGGTCGGCGACGTCGCGCAGGTCGTGGTGAACGGCGACGACCGCGGGTGGGCGTGGGCGCCGCCGTACACCGTCGACATCACCGGCTCGCTGCGGCCGGGCGAGAACACCATCGCCGTGCGCGTGCTGAACACCGGGCTCGGCGCGCTGCGCGCCGCCACCGACCTCGACGCCACCGTCGCGGCGGTGACCCGGGCGTACGGCAGGCGGTTCCGCATGCAGGACCTGGACCGCGCGCACCGGCCCATGAGCTCGGGGCTCCGGGCGGCACCGACACTCCGGTTCGTCAGGTCCCGCAGCACGTGACGTGGGGCCGGGCTCCCCGGCGGTGCCCCTTCACTCCTCCTTGGCGGCCTCCGCCGTCGCTCGATCCTTGATCTCGTTCACCACGTCCGGGTCGGCGAGCGTGGTGGTATCGCCGAGCGAGCGGTTCTCCGCCACATCACGCAGCAACCGTCGCATGATCTTCCCCGATCGGGTCTTGGGCAGGTCCGGGGTGAACACGATGTTCGCCGGTGCTGCGATCTTGCCGATCTTGCGGCCAACGTGGTCGCGTAGTTCGGCGAGCTTGTCCGGCGTCCCCTCCTGTCCGCCCTTCAGGCTGACGTACGCCACGATGGCCTGCCCGGTCTGCGCGTCGGCCCGCCCGCAGACCGCCGCCTCGGCGACGTCCTGGTGGTCGACGAGCGCGCTCTCCACCTCGATGGTCGAGATGCGGTGGCCCGAGACGTTCATGACGTCGTCGACCCGGCCCAGTAGCCAGAAGTCGCCGTCGTCGTCGATGCGGGCGCCATCGCCGACGAAGTAGACGCCTCCGGGGTACTTCGACCAGTACGTCTCCTGGTACCGCTGCGGGTCGTTGAAGATCCCGCGCAGCATGGCCGGGTACGGGGCGGTGAGCACCAGGTACCCGCCGCCGCCGGGTCCCACCTCGTTGCCCTGCTCGTCGTAGACCGCCGCCTCCACGCCCGGGAACGGCTTGGTGGCCGAGCCGGGCTTGAGGGTGGTCACGCCCGGCAGCGGGGTGATCAGGATCTGCCCGGTCTCGGTCTGCCACCAGGTGTCGACGACCGGGATGCGCCCGCCGCCGATGTGGTCCCGGTACCAGATCCAGGCCTCCGGGTTGATCGGCTCGCCCACGGTGCCGAGCACCCGCAGCGTCGACAGGTCGTGCCGCTGGGCGTACTCCGGGCCCCACTTCATGTGGCTGCGGATCGCGGTCGGCGCGGTGTAGAGCACCGTGACGCCGTAGCGCTGCACGATGTCCCACCACCGGTCCTTGTCCGGGAAGTCCGGGGTGCCCTCGTAGAGCACGCTCGTCACCCCGTTGCACAGCGGGCCGTAGACGATGTAGCTGTGGCCGGTGATCCAGCCGATGTCCGCGGCGCACCAGTACACCGTGTCCGGCTTGATGTCGAAGATGTAATGGTGGGTGGTGCTGGTGCCGACCAGGTATCCGCCCGTGGTGTGCACGATCCCCTTGGGTGTGGCCGTCGTCCCGCTCGTGTACATCAGGAACAGCAGGTCCTCGGCGTCCATCGGTTCGCAGGGGCACGACGCCGGGTCGTCGGACTGGTCGGCGGCGGCCTCGTCGTAGAAGACGTCGCGGCCGTCGGTCATGGCGACCTCGGTGCCGGTGCGCCGCACCACCACGCAGGTTTCGACGCCGGATGCCGCGGCCATCGCCTCGTCCGAGATCGACTTCAGGGACACCGGTCTGCCCCGGCGAAGCGCCTCGTCCTGGGTGATGAGGATCTGGCACTTCATGTCGTTCATCCGGGCGGCGAGCGACTCCGCGGAGAAGCCCCCGAACACGACGGTGTGCGGAGCACCGATCCGGGTGCAGGCCAGCATCGCGATCGGCAGCTGCGGGATCATTCCGAGGTAGATGGCGACCGGCGTCCCCCGCTGAACACCGAGCTTGCGCAGCGTGTTGGCGAAGCGGGTCACCTCGCGTTGCAGATCGGCGTAGCTGATGTCGCGGCGGGTGTCCGCGGGTTCGCCCTCCCAGTGGTAGGCGATCTTGTCCCCGTTGCCGGCCTCGACGTGGCGGTCGACGCAGTTGTAGCAGACGTTCAGCTTTCCGCCGAGGTACCACTTGGCGTACGGCGGATCCCACTGCTTGAGCTGCTCGAAAGGCGTGAACCAGGTGACCCGTTCCCGCCCTTCGGTCTCCCAGAACTCATCGGGGTCACGACGGTAGATGTCGGGTTGCGCGTTGGCCTCGCGCGCGAAATCGGGGGGCGGGGGGTAGGTCCGCTCCTCGCGCAGCAGGGCATCGATGTTCGTCGACTCGGTGGTCACGGGTCACCGCCTTCTCGCTGCTCGCCGGTTCACTGCGGAAGCGGCTGACCCGCCCGCGTCGCGGCCGGTGGGCGTGCCATCGGGCTCAGGTCGAAGATCTTCCCGCCGACAGGCAGGATCGTCCGGCCCGCGGTCCCCTTGATCACGATCGCTGCGGAGGTGTACCAGGCGACGAGCGCCGTGAGGACCCCCAGGTATCCGCCGACGACGGTGAGGACGGCCACGCCGGCCAACGCCGCGACGGCGAGAACGATCTCGGTGGCCTCCAGGGTGAGGAAGACGAGGAACACGGCGGTGTTGACCTGCGTGCTCCAGAACAACATGTACGTGTTGAAAATCGCGAAGGCGATGAGGATCCAGCCGATGTTGACGGCCGCCTGCCCCGGCGCGAGCGTCGGCTCGATGAGCCGGGCGAAGAAGGCCATGCCCAGCCAGAACCCGCCGTAGGTGGAGAACGCCACCGCCCCGAAGACGTTGCGGTTGCGGAACTCCCACATGCCGGCGAGCAACTGCACCAGGCCGCCGTAGGCGGCGGCGAAAGCCACCCAGACGGCCGCTGCGGTCCAGCCCGCGTTCACCGCGGACAGCAGGAATGTCGTGAGCGCGAACGCCGCCAGCCCCAGGCCGGCGGGATCGGCGACGGGAGTGGGCTCGATCCTGGTCGGCGGGGCCTCCGGACCCGGCGCCGAGGGTGGGCCGGCCTCGGGCTCACGTTGGCGCGGCACGAAGCCCGCGTGTGTTTCCGTCCCCTGGGAAGCCATCGTCAGCCCCTTTCGTTGCCGACTGCGCATGGAGAGGATGGAGGGGTACCCGCGGGGGCCGGAGAAACGCATTTCGGCCGCCGTCCTGCGTGAATTGGAGCTATTACCCCATTTGCCCGGAAAGTGTGGGTTTTGGGCCCGCGCGGCGGCTGCGGTGCGAGGTGCCGGCCGGACCCGATCTGCGCGGTTCGTCAGGTCCCGCAGTACGTGACGTGGGGCCGGCTACCCGCCGGCGCCGGCTCGGCGTAGCGCTCCAGACCAGGGCGTTCGGCGAACGGGTCGGAGACGACCTCGACGAGGCGGTGGAACGGCGCCATGTCCCCCGCGGTGGCCGCCGTCAACGCCTCCTCCACCACGTGGTTGCGCGGGATGTAGACGGGGTTGACCCGGTCCATGGCCGCCGCCGCAGCGGCGCGGTCCGGCGGCAGCAGGGCCTCCCACCGCTGCGCCCAGGCGTCGAACGCCTCCGGCTCGGCGAACAGCGAGCGCGCGTCACCTCGTGACAGCGCCCGGAAGAACCGCGTGTGGTCGACGTGCTGGGCGTGCAACAGCGAAAGCAGGTCCCGGACGAGAGGTTCGTCCGGTGCCTCCAGCCCGAGCTTCGCCGCCATGCCGTGCGCGAAGTACCACTCGTACCGCTCGGCGAAGGAGCGCACCACCTCGGTGGCGGCCTCGACCGCCACGTTGGTGTCCTCGTCGATCAGCGGCAGCAGCGCCTCGCCCAGCCGGGCGAGGTTCCACTGCGCGATGCCCGGCTGGTTGCCGTAGGAGTAGCGGCCGCCGTGGTCGATCGAGCTGAAGACGGTGGCGGGGTCGAATGCATCCATGAACGCGCAGGGGCCGTAGTCGATGGTCTCCCCGGAGATCGTTGTGTTGTCCGTGTTCATCACTCCGTGCACGAACCCGACGAGCATCCAGCGCGCGACGAGCGACGCTTGCGCGTCGACCACACGGCGGTAGAACTCCAGGTAGGGGGTGTCCGCGTCGACCGCGCCGGGGTGGTGGCGCGCGATCGCGTGGTCCGCGAGCTCCCGGAGGAGCGCCGGGTCGCCGGCCGCGGCCGCGTACTGGAAGGTGCCGACGCGCAGGTGGCTCGCCGCGACCCGCGCGAGCACCGCACCGGGCAGCAGCGTCTCCCGCACGACCTGTTCGCCGGTGGCGACCACGGCGAGCGCCCGGCTGGTGGGGATGCCCAGCGCGTGCATGGCCTCGCCCATCAGGTACTCGCGCAACATCGGGCCGACGGCGGCCTTGCCGTCCCCGCCGCGGGCGAACGGGGTGCGGCCCGAGCCCTTCAGGTGCAGGTCGCGGCGCTGCCCGCGGCGGTCGACGAGCTCGCCGAGCAGCAACGCCCTCCCGTCCCCCAGCCGCGGCTGGTAGAAGCCGAACTGGTGACCGGCGTAGGCCTGCGCGACGGGGCGCGCGCCGCCGGGCAGCTCCGCGCCGACGAGCAGCGCGAGACCGGCGGGCTCCCGCAGCGCTGCGGCGTCGAGCCCCAGCTCGGTGGCCAGCTCCTCGCCCAGTGCGAGCAGGGTGGGCGCCGGGACCGGAGCAGCCGTCCACGGCACCGACAGGCGGGGCAGCTCGCGGGCGAAGGAGCTGTCGAGCTCGAGCTGCGGTCCGGCGGTGACACTCATGGTTCGAGGCTACGTGCCGCGCGGCGCCGGGCCGGCCGGCGAGCGGCCGGCCCGGGCACCGTCAGCGGAGGTCGAACCGGTCGAGGTTCATCACCTTGTCCCACGCGGCCGCGAAGTCGCGCACGAACTTCTCCTTCGCGTCGGCGGACGCGTACACCTCCGCGATCGCGCGCAGCTGGGAGTTCGAGCCGAAGACGAGGTCGGCCGCGGTGGCGGTCCACCTGAGCTCGCCGGTGGCCCGGTCCCGCCCCTCGTACACGTTCTCCGCGTCCGAGACCCTCCACTCCGTCCGCATGTCGAGCAGGTTGCGGAAGAAGTCGTTGGTCAGCGTCCCGGGGCGGTCGGTGAAGACGCCGTGCGCGCTCTGCCCGACGTTGGCGTTCAGGGCCCGCATGCCGCCGACGAGCACCGTCATCTCCGGAGCGGAGAGCGTCAGCATGTAGGCGCGGTCCACCAACAGCGTCTCCGGCGGCAGCTTCTCCCCGGCCCGCAGGTAGTTGCGGAAACCGTCCGCCTTCGGTTCCAGCACGGCGAACGAGTCCACGTCGGTCTGCTCCTGCGAGGCGTCGGTGCGACCCGGCGCGAACGGGACCGTGACCTCGTGCCCGGCGTCTTTCGCCGCCTTCTCGACGGCCGCGCCCCCACCCAGGACGATGAGGTCGGCGAGCGAGACCCGCTTGGCCGCCTGCGTGCTGTTGAAGTCCCGCTGGATCTGCTCGAGGGTCTGCAGCACCTCGCCCAGCTCGTCCGGGTTGTTCACCTCCCAGTCCTTCTGCGGCGCGAGGCGGATCCGGGCGCCGTTGGCCCCGCCGCGCTTGTCCGTACCGCGGAAGCTCGCCGCCGACGCCCATGCGGTGGAGACGAGCTGGGAGACCGACAGCCCCGAGGCGAGGACCTTCTCCTTGAGCGCCGCGATCTCGGCGTCCCCGATCAGCTCGTGGTCCACCGCCGGGACGGGGTCCTGCCACAGCTGCGGCTCCGGCACCCACGGGCCGAGGTAGCGCGAGACGGGCCCCATGTCGCGGTGCAGGAGCTTGTACCAGGCCCTCGCGAACGCGTCCGCGAGCTCGGCGGGGTTCTCGTGGAAGCGCTTCGTGATCGGTCCGTAGATCGGGTCCACCTTCAGCCCGATGTCCGAGGTCAGCATCATCGGCGCGTGCCGCTTCGACGGGTCGTGCGCATCCGGTACCGTGCCCTGGGCCTCGGGGTTCTTCGGCGTCCACTGGTGCGCGCCCGCGGGGCTGCGCGTCAGCTCCCAGTCGTACCCGTACAGGTTGTCCAGGTAGCCGTTGTCCCACGTGGTCGGCGCGGTGGTCCAGGCACCCTCGAGGCCGCTGGTCATCGCGTGCGGACCGGCGCCGGTCCCGACCCGGTTCTTCCAGCCGATGCCCTGGTGCTCGACCGGGCACGCCTCCGGCTCCGGGCCGATGTACTGCGGGTCGACCGCACCGTGGCACTTGCCGAACGTGTGGCCGCCGACGATGAGCGCGACCGTCTCCTCGTCGTTCATCGCCATGCGCTTGAACGTCTCCCGGATGTCACGGGCCGACGCGAGCGGGTCCGGGTTGCCGTTGGGCCCCTCCGGGTTCACGTAGATCAGGCCCATCTGCACCGCGCCGAACGGCTCGGCCAGGTCCCGTTCGCCGCTGTAGCGCTCGTCCCCGAGCCACGTGTCCTCCGAGCCCCAGAAGATCTCCTCGGGCTGCCAGATGTCCTCCCGCCCGAAGGCGAAGCCGAACGTCGGGAGCCCCATGTCCTCGATGGCCACGTTGCCGGCGAAGACCAGCAGGTCGGCCCACGAGATCTTCCGGCCGTACTTCTCCTTGACCGGCCACAGCAGCCGGCGCGCCTTGTCGAGGCTCGCGTTGTCGGGCCAGCTGTTGAGGGGCGCGAAGCGCTGGGCGCCCTGACCGCCGCCACCCCGGCCGTCGTGGATGCGGTAGGTGCCGGCGGAATGCCAGCTCATCCGGATGAAGAGGGGCCCGTAGTGGCCGTAGTCGGCGGGCCACCAGTCCTGCGACGTCCGCATCACCTCGACGACGTCGCGCTTCAGCTCCTCGACGTCGAGCGTGCTGAACGCCTCGGCGTAGTCGAAGTCCGCGCCCAAGGGGTTCGCCCGGGCCGAGTGCTGGTGCAGCACCGTCAGGTCCGGCTGGTTCGGCCACCAGTCCCGGTTCGTCCTGGGCCGGGTCACCTCGGGGGTCGGGGAGGGGATCGAGGGGTTCTCGGTCTCGCTGATGCTCTCGGTCACGTCCGCTACATCTCCTATCTCGCGCTGTCTCGCGCTGTGTCGGTCTCGCGCTGTCTCGACGTTCGCTCCGCAAGCTGCGCTCAGCCGCGTGCCGCGACGCACTCGGGGCACCGGCCCCGGTAGATGACCTCGGCCTCGTCGATCGCGAAGCCGTGGTCCTCGGACGGGGTCAGGCAGGGCATCTCACCGACGGCGCAGTCGACGTCGGCGATGGCGCCGCACGACCGGCACACGACGTGGTGGTGGTTGTCCCCCACCCGAGCCTCGTAGCGCGCCACCGAGCCCGGCGGCTCGATGCACCGCACCAGGCCCGCCGCGGTCAGTGCGCGCAGCACGTCGTAGACGGCCTGGTGGGACACCTCGCCGACGTCGTCCCGGACGAGCCCGATGATCGAGCCCGTGTCGGAATGGGGGTGATCGTGCACCGCGGACAGCACCGCCAGCCGAGGCCGCGTGACTCGCAGCGCGGCCCCGCGCAGCATGTGCTCGAAGTCCGACGTCGTTGGCACCCGTCCCAGCGTGGCCCAGTCCCTTGAACGAATCAAGACGGGGCGGGTAGCCAGCCCGGGTGGTCCGCGCTGGCTACGAGGCCTCGACGGAGCGGGCGACCTCGTCGAAGTCGCCCGGGATGAGCGACCGCCAGACGTCGGTGCCGCCCATCTCCGCCGTGATCCGGAACGCGCAGCGGCGCAGCGCGGTGGCGATCTCGGGGGCCTCGGGCTCCACGCCGACCAGCGCGATGGTGGCGGCGACGTCGTGATCGTCGAACACGGGGGCGGCGAGGATGCCCAGGCCGCCCATCGGCGCGAGTGCGCGGGCCAGCCCGGCCGCCCCCGCGGCCTCCACCTCGGCCTCGACGCGCCGCCGCTTGACCGGGTCGAGGCCCTCCCAGTACCGCGCGATCGCCTCGCGGTCCTTGGAGAAGCGCAGGAACAGGTGTCCCTGGGCCGAGTCCATCCCGAGTGTGGTGCCGACCCGCACCGTGACCAGGATCGGGCTCGTGCCGACCTCGCTGACGAGGGAGACCACCGGGCCGTCCGAGCCCCGCAGCGAGAGCACGGTGGTCAGCCCGGTCTCGTTGGCCAGCCTGCGCATGTGGGTCGGCGCCAGGTCGAGCACCCGGCGCTGTCCCTGCGCCACGGCGCCGAGCTGCATCAGCAACGGGCCGGGCTCGTAGGCCGCCTGCTCATCGCGTGAGCGCTCCAGGACGCCCGCCAGCACGAGGGAGCCGAAGTAGCGGCTGACGGTGCTGCGGTTCAGCCCGACGAGGGACGCCGCCTCGGCCACCGTGAGCCGGGGCCGGTTGACGGTGAACAGGGCCAGCAGCTGACCGACCCGTTGCACCGCCTGGATCTCGCCGGTGCCGCCCGAGCCGCTGGTCAACCGTCCTCCTCCGCGTGCGGGTCCAGCGACTATACCCAGCACGACCCGGCGCTCGCGGTCGCAGCAGTCATCGGAAAAGCAGCTGCGCCGCGTTGCCGCCCACCATCGCCCTGATGTCGTCCTCCGCGGTGCCGGCGTCCAGCAACCTGCGCACCATCCGCCGGTACGCGGTGATCGGCAGCGGGTTGTTCTTCTGCCCCAGGTCGGAGGAGAAGATGGTGTGCCCGACGCCCGTCTCGCGGAGGAAGGCGGCGACCTTCTCCGCACCGGACCCGTCGGCCGGGTTCTTGACCACCATCGCGAGGCAGTGCTCGACGTTGGCGCCCTGGCGGCACCACCCTCCGACCCGTTCCGGCGAGGCCCCGACGATGAAGTCGGGATGGCTGACGACGATCCGCTCGACGCCGGCCGCGATCGCGGCCGGGATCAGGACGTCGATCTCGTCGGCAGGCAGGTGCCCGCAGTTGAGGATCGCCGACTCCGCCGCGATCACCGACAGGATGTCCTGCGCCTCCGGCACGAGCGCACCGTCGTCGCCGACCACGCTGATCGGCTCGTTGTCGCGCAGCGGGATGCCTGCCACCGGGAAGCCGCTGTTGTGGTTGTGCTGGTGGAACTCGAGGTGCGCGGTGGAGGAGATCGTCGGGAACCACACGACCCGGCCTCCCATCCGCAGTGCCAGCTCGACCCCGTACGGGTTGAGCCCGCCGACGGTCCGGTTCAGCGCGATGCCGCCGAAGGCCTGCACGCCGGTCTCGGTGAGCCCCGCCGACTGCAGCGCGAGGATGTCGGTCTGCATGCTGTGGTGGTGGGACTTGCAGACGATGGCGCGGAACCCGACCGTTGCCGCGTCGCTGGCCGCGTCGAGGATCGACATCCGGCGCGGGAACGGGCTGGGGCCGGGGTGCGTGTGCAGGTCGACGCCACCGGCGAGCAACCCGTCGGCCTCGGCGTCGGGCACGAGCCGATCGGCGTCGAGCGTCTCGTCCCACAGGCCGGAAGCTGTCTGGGTCATAGGACTCCCCTTCTCATTTGATCGCGATGGCGTTGGGCGGGGAGCCGACCCCGCCGACGAGGTTCAGCGGTTTCACCGTCACCAGGAACTCGTAGGTGCCGTCGGCGGCGCAGTCCGCGGCGAGCTCGTCGAGCTTCCACAGCTCCCCGATGATCATTCCGAGCAGGGCGAGCAGCGGGCGGTGCAGCATCCCGTTGTGCGAGGGGCCCCGCGGGGGTGGCGGTTCGTCCGGGTCGACCCATCCCGACGCCCGGTTCACCGGGTACGACTCCAGGCCCCCGTTGTCGGAGGCCATCAGCGCGATCCGGTGGTCCCACAGCCAGGCGAGCATCTCCTCGGACTGGTCGAGGCCCGCCCCGCCGCCGCCCCGATCGCCGCGCCGCTCGGGCGGCAGCTGCAGCCAGCTCTCGGCGAACCCGGTGCGCAGGAGCACGATGTCGCCCGGCCGGACCGTCACGCCGCAGTGCTCGGCGACGCGGTCGAGGTCGTGGGGGGTGAACCTGGTCAGCTTCCCGAGCGTGAGGGGGTCGCCGATGCTGTCGTGGTAGCGGACGGCGTCCAGCAGGACCCCGCGCCCGGCGATCGCCTTCTCCGCGAGCAGGTGGATGCCGAGGTCGGCCGTGCCCTCGGCGACGGCACCGTCGGGCACCCCGCCGTAGAAGCCGTGACGCGGGTGCCGGATGTGCCGCAGGCCGTCCACCTGGGACGTCGACTGCAGGTAGAACGAGTCGAGCCAGTCGTCGCGGTGGTGCGGGTTGTTGGAGAAGATGTGGTGCTCGGTGGCGGGCCGGGTGCCGGAGATGCTCGGCACGAACGTGTTGAGCGGGTAGTCGAGGTTGAACGTCGCGCCCCGGCGCACCAGGCCGGCGGCGGCCGCGGTCCGGTCCTCGGTGAGGAAGTTCAGCGTCCCGAGCTGGTCGCACCGGCCGAACAGCCCCCAGGACGACCCGGGTGGAGCGTCCACGCGCCGGGTGAGCTCCTCGTAGGTCGGTGTCACCCCTGCTCCTTCGCCGGGGTGAGGGACGGGGTGGACGCGGCGGCGAGCGGTGCCACGACGGGCGCAGGCTCCTCGTCCCGGCCCGCCTCGCGCAGGTCGACACCCCGCGTCTCGGGGCCGCACAGGGTCGCGACCAGGATCAGGATCCCGCCGAACGAGGCGAGGATGCCCGCGGTGTAGACGAACGGCACGACGGCGCTGAGCCAGATCATGTAGTACGAGAAGAAGGACGGGATGATCACCGCGGTGCCGTAGGCCACGCCCCACCCGGTGGACCGGACGATGGTCGCGAAGCGCTCGTTGATGTACGCGGGCAGCACGCCGAACGGGGCGACGGTGAGGCAGTGCCCGGCCACCGCGAGCAGGGTCAGGTTGAACCAGCCGCTGACCGTCCCGGACCCGATGGCCGTGATCACCACGGGGTACAGCACGATCTGCAGCGCACTGCCGATGTACAGGGCCCGCTTGCGGCCGATGTGGTCGGAGAGCCATCCGAAGAGGACGTACGAGGCCATCGCGACCGGGATGATCAGCTGCGTGTTGGCCAGGTCCGCGGGCGTGTAGCCCTCGTTCCCGAGCAGGAACTGGTTGAGCACGCTGCTGTTGATCGTGACCACGAAGAAGAGGCCGGTCATCGTCACCCACGCCTGGACGAACGCCCGGCCCGGCTTGCCGCGCAGGATGATCCGCAGCGGCGACTTCGTCTGCGTCCCGGCCTGGGCCACCGCCTCCTTCTGGATCTCCGACTCGTCGACCCTGCGGCGCAGGAACCAGGCCACCAGGAACGACAGCACGAAGCCGAGGACGAAGGGCAGGCGCCAGCCCCACTGCACGTAGGGCGAGTCGACGCCGCCGCTGGGCGCGATCATCAGGGTCAGGGCCATCGAGACCGCCACCAGCAGCGGGCCACCGCTGGCCGCGCACTGGATCAACGCGCCGACGAAGCCGCGGCGGTGGGCCGGCGTGTACTCGAGCGCCATGGGGGTGGCCGCCGTGTACTCGCCACCCAGGAAGATGCCCTCGATGAACCGGAGCGCGAGCAGCAGCGTCGTCGCCGGGATCGCGCCGATCAGCTCCGCGCCCGGCAGGCAGGCGATGAGCAGCGAGACCGCGCCGAACCCGAAGATCGTGATGGCGCCGATGCGGCGGCGGCCGATCCGGTCCGCGAAGTGCCCGAAGATCAGGCCGCCGAGCGGGCGCCCGAGCAGGGTCACGGCGAGCGTCATGCCCGCGAAGATCGACTTGGCCTCCGCGGACATGTCGCCCTGGAAGTAGACGAGCGCGGGCAGCAGCACCGACGATGCGATGTAGATCGAGTACGAGTCGACGGCGAAGCCGGCCCACGCACTCAGGACCGCCCGCTTCCGCCGCGCCCGGAAGGCGGGATCCAGCTCGGCCGCCGGGCCGGACGTGCTCTCGGACATGACAAGTCTCCTTCAACGCTGAAAGACAGCTTGACCGCGCAAGGCACTGCCGATTTCTACTGCCGATTACTACCGCTGACTTCGCCGGGCCTTTTCCAGCCCGACCGCAATTACCTCGGGAACTGCGCCGGAATCAGTCGTCCGGGCCCGGGTACTCGTCGGCGTTGAGCACCCACCCGGGTCGGGCCGAGAAGTCGCGGCGCGGGCCGGAGAAGATGTCGATGAGGTGGTTCGTCCGCCATCCGATGCCCTGCGACGTGTGGATCGTCGGCGGCGGGATGATCGTCACCGAGGGGCTGCCGACCTGCGCGTGGTCCTCCGGCCGCCATTTCCGGCCGTCGGTGCCCCACGGGGTCTGGATGTGGTGGATGTACGTGCCCGCCACCACCAGGCTGGCCTGCTCGAAGTCGTCGTGGAAGTGCGGAGACATCGCGGAGAGATCACGCGGACCGGGCCTGGCGGGCATGAAGTTCACCATGAAGGCGCGGGTCCGGAAGATCCGCCCGAAGCGCTTCGGGTCGTCCGGCACGTCGGACATGAGGTAGGTCCGCCACCGGTAGCCGTCCACGGGCTCGGGCCACGGCTCGAGCGGCGCGACGTGCGGGGCCGGGGTCTCGTACGCCGCGGCGTTGGACGCCTTCGCGGCCCACTCGGCCTCGTCGGACTGCAGCAGCGCGGCGATCGGGCCGGTGCCGGTGCTCGTGATCGCACTCTCGCCCGGCGGCACCACCACCAGGGCCGGACCCGTCACCTCGTGGGAGTCACCGGTGCCGGTCGTGCCGCTGACGGCGCTGTTCTCGTCGATCAGGAGCAGCACCTGCTCGGAGCGGAGCGTGGACTTCCAGACGAGGTCGCCCGCAGCTGGCTCCGTGTAGATCAGCACGAAGTTCTGGCCCCGGACGATCCACTGGCTGCTGCCGTCGGCGGACACCGCGTCCGGCGGGAGCACGGAGAAGTCGAGGAACTGGGGGGCGGCGATCCCGTCCCCCGCGGCAGGTGCCGCCGCCCTGGGCGCCGCCAGTGCCGAGCGCGGGTCGTCCTTCGTGTAGGCCATCGGTGTTCAGTCCTCCTCGTCGACGGTGAGGGCGGCGAGGGCGGAACGGGCCGTCGCCATCGTTCGTCGGGCGGCCGCGCCGAGCATGCCGGTGTCGTTCCCGACGAGGACGAACCGGCAGCCCTGTTCGGCGCGCAGCCGGATCTGGTCCTCGCCGGCCACCACGGTGCCGACCGGAACCCCGGCCTCCACCGCCGCCGCAATGCACTTGGTGACCGCGTCGTGCACGGCCGGTGAGCCGCCCGGTTCCCCCATCGAGAGGGACAGGTCGCCGGGGCCGATGAAGACGGCGTCGACGCCCGGGGCCGCCAGGATCCCCGCGATGTCGTCGACGGACTCCTTCTCCTCGACCATGGCGATCCGGGCGACGTCCTCCCGTCCGACGCGCACGTACTCGCCGGCACCGCCGGGCAGGCTCCCCCACAGCCCGGCGCGGGACGCGTACCCCATGCCGCGGGTGCCCTCGGGCGGGAACAGGAACTGGCGCATGGTGTCCCTCGCCTGCCCGGCGTTCGACACGTGCGGCACGAGGACACCCGCGGCACCCGCGTCGAGGTAGCGCTGCGCGTCGCCGTAGCCGTGGTCGGTGATGCGGACCAGTGGCGCGACGCCCATTCGCGAGTACACGACCACCAGGGAGTAGACGTCCCGCACCGAGAGCAGGGCGTGTTCGGTGTCGATCACGACGAAGTCGAACCCCGCCTCGCCGACGATCTCCGCCACCTCGAGCGCCGGGATCTTGACGAAGGTGCCGACCACCGGCCCGTCGGAGGACCGGAGCAGCTCTCGGAACATGGCCATGGGCAGATCTCCATCGATTGCGCGCCGGCTCACTTGTTGTTCAATTTACGAACAGCGTGTTCGCGATGCAGACTGGCATCCTGCACTTCCGTTGCGCAAGGGCCGGCCCGGAGTCCGCCGCGCGGATCGATTCAGTGCCCGCTCGTGTCCCGCAATGCGCGACAGAGCGGCTACTGGGCCACGTATCCGCCGTCGACGCCGAGGATCGTGCCGGTGATCCCCTCGGCCTCGGGCGACGCGAGGAAGGCGATCGCCTTCGCGACGTCCAGCGGCGTGGAGATCCGGCCCAGCGGATGGCGGGCCAGCACGGCGGCCGCCGTCGCCTCGGGGTCCGGGTCGGCAGCCCTGGCCTCCGCGATGAAGTCGGTGTCCACGGCACCCGGGGCGACGGCGTTCACCCGGACGCTGGTTCGGCATGCCCACCAGCCCGGAGATCGACGTGACGTTCACGATCGCGCCCCGGGTCCGGGCGAGCGGCTCGGCGGCCGCGCGGGAGTGCACGAAGGCTCCGCGCACGTTCGTGGCGAACAGGAGGTCGAAGTCGGCGTCGGTCGACTGCCCGATCGGCTTCCGCAGGAACCGCGCGGCGTTATTGACGAGCAGGTCGAGGCGGCCGAACTCGCGATCCGCCACGGCGACGGCCCGTTCGGCCGACGCGCTGTCGGCGACGTCGCCCACCACCGGCACGACGCCCGCGAGCTCCCCCACGGTCGACGAGACGTCCGGCGAGATGTCCGCGGCGACCACGACGTAGCCGCGGCCGGCGAGCAGCTCGACCAGAGCGCTCCCGACCCCACCCGCTGCCCCGGTCACCAGCGCGACTCGTTCGCTCATTCGCTTCCTCCAGATCGTCGGACTGCCTGACAAATAGTGCCTGAAGAGCATTGACCATGGCGATGGGCTGAACTAGCGTCATCGGTCGTCGCGTATCGCGCGACGATGGTCCCGGAATACGCGACGGCGCGGAGGTCCGTGTGGGGAACGCCGAGGTACCCGTGGACGGCGAGGCGTCCGGCGGCGACATCCAGGTCGTCGCCCGGATCGCCACCTTGCTCGACTGCCTCGACCCGGACTCGCCGTACCTGGACACGCAGATCACGGCCAAGGCGCTCGGCGTCGGGCGCTCCACCGCGCACCGGTACCTGGTGTCGCTGGAGAAGCGCGGCCTCCTGCGCAGGCGCGACGCCACGACGTACGAGCTCGGCCCGGTCCTGTCCCGGCTCGGCACCCTGGCGCTGTCCCGGCTCGGGGTGCTGGACGCCGCGGGCCCGGTGATGCAGGAGCTGTGCCGGGCGATCCGCAACACCGTGGTGCTGAGCGTGTGGGGCGGCCGGGCCCCGGTCATCGCGCGCGTGGTACCGGACAACAGCCGGATCACCACGATCTCGGTGGAGGTGGGCCGCTCGCTGCCGCCGGACGCCGCGCAGTCGCGCCTCTTCGCCGCCTACCACAAGCTCGGCCGGGGCGCCGGACGCCTGCGCACCATCGACGACGAGGACCTCCGGCCGGTCGGCGGACTGATGACGGCGCGGCAGGTCTACGCGGGCGGCGGGTTCAAGACGGTCGCCGCCCCGATCCTCACCGCCGACGGATCCATCGTCGCCACGCTCGCCGTCGTCGGCCTCGCCGTGTTCATGCCCGAGGAGGAGGACGACGTGGTCTCCGAACAGCTGGTGGCCGCCGTCTCCCGCATCGGCGTGAGCTGATGCGGGACGGCGACGACGCGGGCATCTCCGACGGTCTGGCCGTCCGCCGCGCGATCTTCGGTGACGAGCTCGTCGAGCGGAACCACACGAACGCCTCCGACTTCCACCGGCCGGTGCAGGACTGGATCAGCGGCGCGGTGTGGGCGGACGTCTGGACGCGCGACGGGCTGGACCGGCGCACCCGCAGCCTGGTGACCCTCGCGATCCTGACCGCGCAGGGCCGCACGACCGAGTTCGAGTCCCACGTGCGCGGCGCGCTCGCCAACGGCTGCTCCGTCTCCGACATCCAGGAGCTGCTCCTGCACACCGCGCCCTACTGCGGCGCGCCCGCCGCCCTGCAGGCCTTCCGGCTCGCGGAGCGGGTGCTCGCCGAAAGGAACGGGACCGAGACGAACGGCACCGAGACGAACGGGACCGGATCATGAGTCGCGTGCCCCGGCGGTCGATCCGGGTCGCCATCATCGGTGCGGGCTTCGGCGGGATCGCCGCCGCGATCAAGCTCCGGCAGCGGACATCGGCCACCTTCGTGATCTTCGAGCAGTCGGCGGGCGTGGGGGGCACCTGGTACGACAACCGATATCCCGGCTGCGAGGTCGACATCCCCTCGCACGCCTACAGCTTCTCGTTCCTGCGCTACGACTGGTCGCACACCCATGCGCGGCAACCGGAGCTGCTGCGCTACGCCAACGAGATCGTCGACACCTTCGGGCTGCGGCCGCACATCCGGCTGAACACGAAGGTCACCGAGGTCCTCTGGGACGAGGCGCAGCTCACGTACGAGGTGCGCACGGCCACCGGCGAGAGCGACACGTTCGACGTCGTGATCTCCGCGCTCGGGCTGCTCAACGTCCCCAACCACCCGGACTGGCCCGGCCTCGACCGGTTCCGCGGCACCCGGTTCCACACCGCTCAGTGGCCCGAGGAACTGGACCTGGCCGGCAAGCGCGTGGCCGTGGTCGGCACGGGTTCCACCGCAGCCCAGATCGTGCCGGGCATCGCGGGCTCGGTGGCGTCCCTGCTCGTCTTCCAGCGCGAGCCCGGGTGGGTCGAGCCGAAGCGGGAACGCGCCTTCAGCGCGCGCGAACGCTGGGTCTACCGCCACGTGCCCGGGGCCCAGTGGCTGCACCGGGGCTGGCTGTTCTACCAGTCGATCGCCCGCTTCAAGGCCTACGACGCCACGAGCCGGGCCCAGGAGGAGAAGCGGCGCAGCTGCCTGGACCACATCCGCCGCACGGTCCGGGACCCGGCCGTCCGGGACGCCGTCACCCCGGACTACCCGTGGGGATGCAAGCGCCCGGTGCTGGCCTCGACCTTCTACGAGGCGTTCAACCTGCCCCACGTCGACCTGGTCCCGCACCCGGTGACGTCGGTGACCGAGAACGGCATCGTCGACGCCCGCGGCGTCCACCACGAGATCGACGTCCTGATCACCAGCACCGGCTTCCAGCCGACGAGGTTCCTCGCCGGCCTCGACGTCCGCGGCCTGGACAAGCGCAGCATCCACGATGCGTGGCAGGACCGGGCATCGGCGTTCCTCGGCGTCACCGTGGCCGGCTTCCCGAACTTCTTCATCCTGTACGGCCCCAACACCAACGGCGGGTTCTCGATCATCGCCCAGCTGGAGCGGCAGGCCGAGGTGGCGGCCAAGGCGGTGCGCAGGCTGGAGTTCGGGACGGGCTACGTCGACACCGACGAACGCATCCAGCAGCGGTACGTGAGGTGGATCGACGACCAGATCGCCAGGAAGGCCAACGCGATGGAGTCCGGCTGCCGCAACTACTACCACTCACCCGGCGGCGCCAACATCACCCAGTGGCCCGGCACCCACCTCGAGTACCTGCTCGTCACCCGGCTGCTCGCCCGGATCGGGATCCGCGAGACGGCGGTCGAGCGGTGACGGCGCCCGCCAGGGCGCGCGCCCGCGACGGCGCGGCCCCGCTGCGCCGGTATCGCGTCGGCGCGGTCACGATCACGCCGCTCGTGCAGTTCCACTACCGCGTCCACCCGCTGAGGTTCTTCCCGGACCTCGAGACGTTCGACGGGGACGGCTGGTACTGGCGGCCGCCGTACTGCGAGGACGGGTTCCTCGTGATCGACATGGGCGGCTTCCTGGTCCGCACCCCGGACCGGACCGTTCTCGTCGACGTCGGTGTGGGCAACGGCAAGAGCCGGCCGAACCCGCTCTTCACCGGCCGCGACGACGAGTGGTTCGCCGCGCTGCAGCGGGCCGGCGCGACGCCGGACGAGGTCGACACCGTCGTCTTCACCCACCTGCACGTCGACCACGTCGGCTTCGCCACCCGTTTCGACGGGTCTGCCTGGGTGCCTGCGTTCCGGAACGCCCGGCACCTCACCACGGCGGCCGAGCTCGCGCACTGGACCGGCGCGGCGGCGGCAGGCGACGTCGCCCGCCTCGGCGACTACGTCGGCGACAGCGTGCTCCCGCTGCGCGACGCGGGCCTCCTGGACCTCGTCGAGCCCGACCTGCGGATCTACGAGGAGATCCGGCTGCTGCCGGCGGCGGGGCACACGCCGGGCAACGTCTGCGTCGAGGTCAACTCGGACGGGCGGCGGGCCGTGTTCGCCGGCGACATGGTGCACCACGCGCTGCAGCTCGCCTTCCCCGAGCGGAGCACCGACTTCTGCGTCGACCACGCACGCGCGAGCGCAGCTCGCCAGGAGCTGCTGCGCGACATCGCCGACCGCGACGTCCTGCTCTTCCCGGCGCACTTCCCGGACTCCGCACCGGGCCGGGTCGTCACGGACCCGGCGGGCGGCTACCGCTACGAGATCGTCGAGGGAGAACCGTTGTGACCGAGCGCCTGTCCCGCATCACCCCGGACGAGATGACACCGGAGCAGGCGGAGGTCTACGCGAAGTTCACCGGCGGCAAGCGCGCCGCTCCCGGGGCGTCCTTTTCGCTCCTGCACCCCGAGGGCGGGCTGATCGGGCCGCCGAACGCCTGGCTGCTCAGCCCTCCGCTGGCCCGCGTGTTCGAACGGGTCGGCTGGACGATGCGGTACGGGCTGGAGCTCTCCGACCGCGCCTGCGAGATCGCGATCCTGCTCGTCGCCTTCCACCGCGACAGCCCCTTCGAGCTGTACGCGCACCGGAGGGCCGGTCGCGCCGCGGGCCTCACCGACGCCGAGGTCGAGGGGCTCGCCACCCGCACCCCACCGTCGTTCTCCTCCGACGAGGAGCGCCACGTCTTCACCGCGACCCTCGCGATCCTCGACCGGCAGACCCTCGACGACGCGGAGTACGCCGCGGCCGTCGCCGGGCTGGGGCGGCGCAAGCTGTTCGAGCTCGTGGCACTGGTGGGCTACTACGACCAGGTCGCCACGCAGCTGTCGGTGTTCGGCGTGGTTCCGCCCGAGGGGTAGTTCGCCGTCCGCTCCCGGATGCCCGAACGGCACCCCTGTCCGATGGGGGTGCCGTTCGGGCAGGGCCGATCAGGCGGAGTACCCGCCGTCCACCGGCAGGACCACGCCGCTGATCTGGCTCGCGCGGTCGCTCAGCAACCATGCGGCGGCATTGCCGACCTCGGTGGTCGTGCCGGCCTTCCGCAGCGGGACCGCGGCGATCCGGCGCTCCACGGCGGCGGCGTCGCTCTCCCGCCACCGGGTGAGCATCGGGGTCTCGATCGGCCCGGGGGCGACGGCGTTGACGCGGATGCCGAGCGGGCCGTTGTCGTGGGCCGCGGTTCGGGTGAAGCCGATGACCGCGTGCTTCGTGGCCTGGTACGCGCCGAGCCCGGTGTTGCCCCGGAACCCGCCCACGCTGCTCGTGTTGACGATCGACCCGCCCGAGTCGCGCATCGCGCGGATCTCCTCGCGCAGGCACAGCCACATGCCCTTGACGTTCACGGCCATGACCCGGTCGAAGTCCTCCTCCGGCACCTCGTCGAGCCGGCCCTGCTGGCTGATCCCCGCGTTGTTGAACGCTCCGTCGAGCCGGCCGAACCGCTCGACCGTGGCGTCGACGAACCGCGCGACGTCGGCGGCGACGCTGACGTCGCCCGCGGTGTACGCGACGTCGCACCCCCCGCTCGCCAGCTCGCCGGTGAGCGCCGCGAGCGCGTCCTCCGACCGCGCGGCGAGCATGAGGGAGGCGCCCTCCTCGGCGAACACCCGGGCGGAGTCGGCCCCGATGCCGGTGCTCCCACCGACCACGAGGACGACCTTGCCGGTGAGCAGCCCTGCTCCGGTCATCGCTGCAGCCCCACCTTGTCCGCACCCTTCAGCGCCAGCATCCGCCGGACGTCGGCGGGGGTCGCGATCTGCTTGCCGAGGTCCGCGACTACCTCCCGGACCTTGCTCACCTGCTGCGCGTTGCTCTTCGCCTTCTCGCCCTTGCCGATGTAGAGGTTGTCCTCGAGGCCCACCCGCACGTGTCCCCCCAGCCAGGCGCTGTGGGTGCAGAACTGCATCTGGTGGCGCCCCGCGGCGAAGGCGGAGAAGTGGTAGTCGGCCCCGAAGAGCTTGTCGGCGATGGCGACCATGTGCGTCAGGTTGGCGTGGTCGGCGCCGATACCGCCGAGGATGCCGAAGACGCCCTGGATGAGGAACGGCGGCCTGGCGAGCCCGCGGTCGGCGAAGTGGGCGAGCGTGTACAGGTGCCCGATGTCGTAGCACTCGTACTCGAACCGGGTGCCGCCCTTCTCCCCCAGCTCCCGCAACGCGTACTCGATCTGCTGGAAGGAGTTGATGAACGGATGGCCGTAGGTGTTCTCCACGTACGGCTTCTCCCAGTCGTGCTTCCACCGGGTCACCCGGTCGGCGATGCCCGAGAAGACGAAGTTCATCGATCCCATGTTCAGCGAGGCGAGCTCGGGGCCGAACCGGGTGGCCGCGGCGAGCCGCTCCTCGATCGTCATCGACGACGCCCCGCCGGTCGTGATGTTGACGACCGCGTCGCACCCGGCCGCGATCGGCGGGATGATCTCCTCGAAGACGGCCGGTTCGAACGCCGGTCTGCCGTCCTCGCGATGCCGGGCGTGGAGGTGGATGACCGCGGCTCCGGCCTCCGCCGCGGCGAGCGACTCCGCGACGATCTCCTCCGGCGTGATCGGCAGGTGGTCGCTCTGCGACGGCACGTGGACCGACCCCGTCACCGCGGTGCTGATGATCACCCGGTCGGCGGCGATCACGCCGGCTCCCCTCGATCTGGACGCATGTTCGGCCTCCGCATCGTTCGAAATGCGAACTCGCCGTTCACCATACGGGGCGTGCCGCACGGCTGTCCACGATCGCGGGAAGGACGCGCGCTCCCACCCGAAGAGCCCGCTGCCGCGGCACGCCGGCCTCGGATTTCGGCGTGCCGCGGCAGGGGCTGCCCGACCGGCCCGCCGACGCGCTGGGCGTGGACCGGGCGGGAGTCGGCCGGGTCGGCCGGTGTGGACGGTCCGGTCAGCCGGGCTGCGCCGCGACGACGTGCTCTCCGGCCACCGCGTCCGCCTCGACGGCGTCGATGTCGACATTGGCGGTCTCGCGCGCGAGGGCGACGCAGGCGAGCGTCAGCAGCAGAACCACCACCGAGTAGACGGACACGGCGACCGAGTTCTGGAAGCTGCTCAGCAGCGCCGTCGCGATGATCGGGGCGAGTGCCCCGCCGACGACGCCGGCGAGCGCTGAAAACGACAATTCGCGGCCGGAATTGATCCGGCCGCGCGCGCAGGTGGGATCCGTCAGTCGCAGCGTTCCTCGTGCCCGGAGTGGGAGTGCTGCTCGACCTGCAGCGTGCTGTGCGCCAGGCCGAACCGGTCCCGCAGCAGACGCGCCGCCCGGTCGAGGACCGAGCCCTCCCCGCACGGCCCGTGGCCGTCCTCGTCCACCACGACGTGCGCCGAGACGCTGGGCTTGCGGTCGTTGATGGCCCAGACGTGCAGGTCGTGCACGTCCCGCACGCCCGGCACGCCGCGCAGCGCCTCCTGCACCTCACCCACGTCGATGTGCTTCGGCGCGCCTTCGAGCAGGACGTGACCGACCTCGCGCAGCAGCCCGACCGTGCGGGGCACGATCAGCGCGACGATGAACAGTGACGCGACGGTGTCGGCGTAGGGCCAGCCGGTGAGGAGCAGCACCGCCGCCGCCACCAGCACCCCGACCGAGCCGAGCGCGTCGCCCAGCACGTGCAGCGCGGCGCCCCGCAAGTTCATGTTCCGCCGGTCCCCACCGGCGAGCACCAACAGCGACACGAGGTTGCCGGCCAGACCCAGCGCACCGATGACCAGCAGCGGCAGGCCGGGGATCCGCACGGGCTCGAACAACCGGTTGACGCCCTCGTAGCCGACCCAGACGACGACCGCGATCAGCGCGATGCCGTTCAGCCCGGCGACCAGCACCTCCACCCGGCCCAGTCCGTAGGTGCGGCGCGTGTTCGCCGGACGCGCGGCCAGCACGGACGCCACCAGCGCGGCCGCCAGCGCGCCCGCATCGGTGAGCAGGTGCCCGAGGTCGGCGAGCAGGGCCAACGACCCGGTCAGCAGGGCACCGACCGCGCCGAGCAACGTCGCCCCGAGCGTCACGACCAGCGCGATGCCCAGCCGCGTGCGGTCGCCCTCCGGCGAATGCCCGTGCCCGTGCCCCATCACGCCTCCGATCGCCCCCCGGACACATACATCGAAACATGCGCACTTCTGCATGTCTAGTTCGGGCACGGGTCGCGGCATCCGACCGCCTCGGCCCGACGACCGGCGTACCGAACATGTGTTCTACGATCTGCTCACCCCACGCCGTCACGAAGGAGCACGCCGCAGCGATGAGCGAGCTTGCGAGCGAATCATCACCACAGCCCTCGCGGGAAGCGCCCGACACCCCCGAGCCCGCGACGCCCCGCCGCGGCCGGCCGAAGGGATCCAGCGCCCGCTCCACCCGCACCATCGAGCTCACGCTCACGGTCACCGGCACCGCCGACGGTGACTGGCAGGCCGAGCTCAAGCAGGGCAACACGTGGCTCAACCGCGGCCTGCCGGTGTCGGCCTCCGCCGTGTCCCGGGCGGCGCAGGAGCTGCACGCCGAGCTCGCCGGCCTCATCGACGCCGTCATCCTCGCCGCGCGGGAACAGCGCCAGGCCCGCGTCGCCGCGCTGGAGGCCGAGCTCGAGCAGGCCCGCAAGGCGCTGGCGGAGATCGACGGGTAGGCAACCCTCGCCACCGGCCGGCGTTTCGCCGACGATGTCCCCGTGATCGGATCGCGGGTGGCGGTCGTCGGCGGCGGGATCGGTGGGCTCGCCGCGGCCGCCTTCCTCCACCGCGGGGGCGTGCGGAGCGTCGTCTTCGAGCAGGCCGCCGAGCTGACGGAGGTCGGCGCCGGGCTGGTGCTGGCGCCCAACGCGGTACGGCTGTTGCGCAGGATCGGCGTGATGGACCGGCTGGTCGGACGCGCCGTCCCGCTGGACGTGGGGTGGGAGTTCCGCCGCTGGGAGGACGGGCAGGTCCTGTCGGCGGAGGACCTGGCCGAATCGTGCCAACAGCTGTACGGCGAGCGCACCTACACCGTCCACCGGGCCGACCTCGCCCAGGCGATCGCCTCGGCAGTCCCTCCGGGGTCACTCCGGCTGGGGAAGCGCTGCACCTCCGTCGAGGTGTTCGCCGACGCCGCGCTGCTGTCGTTCGCCGACGGGACCTCCGCCGAGGCCGATGTCGTGGTCGGCGCCGACGGCGTGCACTCCACGGTGCGCGGCGCGGTCACCGAACCCGTGCCCCCGACCTACTCGGGCGTATGCGCCTTCCGGGGCATCGTGCCGACCGACCGGGCACCCGGGTTCGCCCGCAGGCGCGCCCAGACGCTGTGGATCGGCCCGGCCCACCACCTGGTGCACTACCCGATCTCCGGCGGGGCCGCGATCAACCTCGTCGCCTTCGCCCCGGCCGGCGACTACGCGGTCGAGTCGTGGAGCGCCACCGCGAGCGGGGCGGAGTTCCTCGCCGAGTTCACCGGGTGGGATCCGCGCCTGCGGGAGCTGATCCTGGGCGTCGGCACGCCCGGGCGGTGGGCCCTGCTCGACCGCGCACCCCTCAGGGGCTGGAGTGCGGGTCCCGTCACCCTCCTCGGCGACGCCGCGCACCCGATGTTCCCGTTCTTCGCCCAGGGAGCCGCGCAGTCGATCGAGGACGCGGCGGTGCTCGCCCGCTGCCTGGCGCGGGCCCCGTCGTCGCCGGCGGACGCGCTGCGGCGCTACGAGTCGCTCCGGATCGGACGCACGACGCGGCTGCAGGAGGTCAGCCACGCCCGGGCGCACGTCAACCACCTGCCGGACGGGCCGGAACAGGAAGCCAGGGACGCCGCGCTGGCGCAGGCCGACCCGCTGGTCGCCAACGGCTGGATCTACGCCTACGACGCCGAGGACGAGGAGATCCCCTCCGTCTGATGCGGTGTCCCCGCCATCGCCGCGACGCGGCGGGCGAGGACGGCGGCGGCCTCCCGCAGCTCCGGGGGTTCCAGCACCTCCGTCTCGAAGCCCAGCCGGGCGATGTGCACGGTGAGCCAGTCGAGGTTGTCCCCGCCCGCGCTGAGCACGCACCACCCGTCGCGGTCGTCCTCGACGCGCGCCACCTGTGGCGGCACCAGCTCCCGCACCCGTTCGGCCGCGGCGCGCAGCCGCACCCTGGCGAGGTACCGGTACGGCGCCTCGGTCACGGACCGCTGTACGTACGAGGCCGGGTCCGGATGCTCCCTCGGGCGGAAGCGCCATGTGGTCGCCACCGCGTCGCGCATCCGGTCCAGCCGGAAGGTGCGCCAGTCGGCACGATCGACGTCCCACGCCATCAGGTACCAGCGGCGGCCGGTGGCGACCATCCGCACCGGTTCGACCGTGCGCTCGTGCTCCTCGCGGTCGCGCGGGGCGTACCGGAACCGGAGACGCACGGCGTCGCGGCAGGCGCGTGCGAGCGTCACCAGCAGCTCACCGTCGATCTGGATCCCGGGTCCGACGAGGGTGTCGGTGGCGCCGTGCACCGCCCTGACCTCGGCGCGCAGCCGGGGCGGCATCACCTGGTCGAGCTTCGCGAGCGCCCGCAGGGCCGCCTCACCCGCCCCGGCGACCGTGCCGCCCGACGACCCCGCCCACAGCAACGAGACCGCCGTCGCGATCGCTTCCTTGTCGTCGAGGAGCAGCGGCGGCAGGCGGGTGCCCGCGCCGAGCGTGTAGCCGCCACCGACGCCCGCCGTGGCGTGCACGGGGTAGCCGAGCGCGCGCAACCGCTCCACGTCGCGGCGCACCGACCGGTCGGTGACCCCGAGCTCGGCGGCGAGCTCGGTGGCCGTCCAGGACGGCCGCCGTTGCAGCAGGGCCAGCAACCGCAGCACCCGTTCGGTGGTCGCCTCGACGGTCACATGTTCATAGTTCCACGAATCACGGAACGATCCTGTCCGCTATCCGAGGCAGGCTGATCACATGACCGACCAGACCTGGAACTCCCTGCTCCGGGACCAGCTTTCCTGGCACTGGACCCACCAGCTGCGCGACCGCCTCGACGGGCTCACCGACGACGAGTACTTCTGGGAGCCGGTGCCCGGCTGCTGGAACGTGCGGCGACGCGGCACCGGCACCGCGCCCGTGCAGGCCGGATCCGGCGCGGTGACCATCGACTTCGCGTTCCCGGTCCCCGACCCGCCGCCGTTCACGACGATCGCGTGGCGGCTCGGGCACGTGATCGTCGGCGTGCTCGCCATGCGCAACGCCTCCCACTTCGGCCGCCGTCCCACCGACTACGAGTCGTTCGAGTACGCCCCGACGGCGGCCGACGCGCTGGCCCAGCTCGACGCGGAGTACGCCACGTGGATGGCCGGGGTCGAGTCCCTCGGCGAGGACGGCCTCTCCCGCCCGTGCGGGGAGGCCGAGGGGGCGTACGCCGAGCTCCCGCTGGCGGCGCTGGTGCTGCACATCAACCGCGAGATGATCCACCACCTGTCCGAGGTCTGTGTGCTCCGGGACCTGTACCTGCACACCCGGCGGGAGGCGAGCTGACGTGGCCCGCGACGTCCAGTTCACGTTCGACTGCGCCGACCCGGCCGCGCTGGCGGCGTTCTGGGCCGAGGCACTCGGCTACCGGCTGCAGGCGCCGCCACCGGGCTTCGACTCGTGGGAGCAGGCCCTGGACGCGTTCGGCGTGCCGCCCGAGCGCCGCAACGACGCCGCGGCGGTGATCGACCCGGACGGCTCGCGGCCCCGGCTGTTCTTCCAGCGCGTGCCGGAGGGCAAGCAGGCCAAGAACCGCGTCCACCTCGACGTGCGCGCCGCGCCCGGGCTCGACGGACAGGCGCGGATGGCGGCCCTCGAGGCGGAGGCCGAGCGGCTCGTCTCCCACGGTGCCACCCGGCTCCAGCGCCACGAGCCCGAACCCCCGCTGGCCGCCGGCCACATCGTGATGGCCGACCCGGAGGGCAACGAGTTCTGCCCCGATTGATCGGCCCGGCCGGTGGCGTGCTGGCACACTCGGCCCGGGTGAACGGGACGCTGACATGATCATCCGGGACGAGCACCAGCTCACGGCCGCGGTGCTCGCCGAGACGGAGAAGGCGGGCGACCCGCGCTTCCGGGAGATCATCCAGGCGCTGGTGCGCCACCTGCACGACTTCGCCCGCGAGGTGCGCCTGACCGAGGCCGAGTTCGACGCAGCCATCACCACCGTGGCCAGGCTCGGTCAACTCACGACGCCGAGCCACAACGAGGTCCGGCTGATGGCGGGGTCGCTGGGCCTGTCGACGCTGGTGTCCTTGATGAACAACGGCACCGACGACCGGCCGACCTCGGCGAACCTGCTCGGCCCGTTCTGGCGCAAGGGCAGCCCGGCGATGGAGAACGGGGACTCGATCGTCCGCTCCCCCACGCCCGGGCCGCCGCTGTTCTTCACCGGCCGCGTCGTCGACACCGACGGCGCCGTCGTCTCCGGCGCGGAGGTCGACGTCTGGCACGCGTCGCCGAGTGGCCGGTACGAGAACCAGGACCCCGAGCAGGCCGAGTGGAACCTGCGCGGCACGTTCCGCACCGACGCCGACGGCGTGTTCTCCTTCCGCAGCGTCAAGCCGTCCGGCTATCCGGTGCCGATGGGCGGGCCGGTCGGCGAGTTCCTGACCGCGCTGCAGCGCCATCCCTTCCGGCCGGCGCACCTGCACGCGTTGATCTACAAGCCGGGCTTCAAGACGATCGCGTCCCAGCTCTACAGCCACGACGACCCGATGCTGGAGACCGACGCCCAGTTCGGCGTGGTGCAGGCCCTCGTGGGCACGTACGTGCGCCACGAGAACGAGTCCGCGCCGGACCCGGACGTGGCGGAGCCCTGGTACAGCCTCGAGTACACCTTCGTCGTCGAGCCGGGCGAGGCCTGGCTGCCCACGCCACCCGTGTCCGCCAAGCGCGATTCCTGATCCGCGAACTCCGTGGTCGCCCTGGCGCCGTCCCGACCCGCAGGCACGCCCGTTCCCGACGAGACCGCCACGGTCGGGCGCCACACATCTGAGCGTGCTCGGGTACCTGACCCGGCGAGCTCACGCCGGTGCAGCGGATGTCGCGATTGTGGCGACCGCGGGAGGTGAGCGGCGTCTTGGTGATCGTCGGGATCGGGTCCTGAGCCGCGGGGGGCGCGGTTCGGGTCGCGATCCGGCCGGTCACCCCCTCCGTCCGCCCCGGGTCCGACCGGCCTCATGGGGAGTAACGATCACGAACTCCAGCGGTAGCACTGGAAGGGCGGTGCTCCCTCGGCGTCGGGTGGCGGTGGCGCCGGGTCGCGGGCCTCTCTCCACAGGATGCGCAGGTCCAGCGAGGCCCACTCGAAATCATCCCCGGCCCGGGCCACCGCCCCATCCGAGAGCCCGGCCACCGGGACGGCGCGGGCGATCTCCACCATCCCGGCCCACAGGTTCGCCTGCTCGTGCGCCAGCTGCCGGGACCGGGCCCCCCAACACCTCCACCAGCCGCGCGTTCGGGAGCCGCGACCAGGGCAACTCGGCCAGCACGGCGGACAGCCGCGGGCCCGGCGGCAACCCCACCGCCCGATCGATCAGCTCCACCACCCGCGGCATGATTCGAACATACGTGCGAGTACCGACGAAGTCGGTAGGCCTGAGCCCACCATCGGCGGGCCTCGTCCCGGGAAACGTCTCGACGAGCACCCGGCGCGCGTCTGATCCGCGGCGGAACTCCTATGTCCGCTGGACGGACACGCCGACGTCGGTCACAGGCCGATGTACTGGAACAGGCCCGCGAGCCAGGTCAGGAAGTTGCTGACCGGCCCGCCCGGGGCGGCCGCACCGGACCCTGGAGCAGCGGGCGTCGCAGCGGTGCCGGCCGTGCCGCCGGTGGGTGCGGATGACGCGGAGCCGCCGCCGGTGCCGCCGGCCGCGGCGCCGCCGCCGTCACCGCTGCCGCTGTCGGAGCTGCCCTGGTCCTCCGCGTCCGCGCTCGGGCAGAGCAGGTCCTGCATGCTTGCCGGCAGCTGCGCGCATGCGTCACCGCCCGTGCCGCCGCCCGAGGTCGCCGTGGCCGCGACGGGTGCCGTCGTGACCGGGGCGGCCATTGCGGTGCCCGACCCGAGGAACAGCCCTGCCGCCACCACCGCAGAGCCTGCCGCGATACCTGCCGCTCGCATCCTGCCCCCCTGCAGATCCATCGGTGGACGGTTCACGGAACCGCGCGGTCCATGATGGCAGAGATCACCGGTTCACCCCGGGCGGGGCACAGCTCGGTGTCCGGGCCCGCGTCGAAGGTGCTCACCGCGCCGACGGTGGCAGGACGCGCCGACGCTGTCGATGCGGCACGGTGCACCGCGGTTGCCGATCGGCGCCCCGGCTCCGAAGTGATGTGCGACGTCCTCGACGCGTCCTGAGCCGGTGCGGCGTTCGGCCGCCCGCGCTACCGGTGTGGCGAGCTAGTGCCCCCCGCCGGAAGTCCGCCGAACAATTCGGCGGCCCAGCCCCACGCTGCGCGCACCGGCCGACGTCCCGAGTACGCCCGGTACGAGGGCCGCCGCCCGGCACACGCAGCGAGAACCTGG
>NZ_BAABJO010000019.1:0-155819 GCF_039543345.1 Pseudonocardia adelaidensis
GGGCCCGTGCGGCGCGGCCTGGCCTCGGCCGAGGTGCGCCGCGCTGCCGCCGCCACTGCCGCCGCCGGCACCGCCGCTCCGGCCGGGCCACCCGCGCCCCCGGTACCGCGCCCGCGGCCGACGCACCGCCGGGAGGCCGAGCCGCCGGCCCCCCGCGCGCGTCCCGCGGCCGGGACCGGCTGGCCGTACTCCCTCCCGGACCCGTCCCCCGCGCCGTCCCCGCAGCCGGGACGGCGCCCCGCGCACGCGGCCGAGGCGCGACGGGCCGCCGAACCGGCCGCGCGTGGTCGCGCCGACGGGCCCCGACGCGGCGTCGACGCGATGGCCACGGCGCCGTCGATGCGTCCGGTCCCACCGCGTCCGCGGCCCGCCGCGGCGCGCCCGCAGCCGATCTCGCAGCCGACGCCCCTGCCGATCTCGCAGCCGACGCCCCAGCCGGCCCCGCAGCCGGTCTCACAGCCGGTCTCACAGCCGGTCTCACAGCCGGTCCCGCGGCCGACGCCCCAGCCGCGAACGAGCCGGGTGCCGGAGCCGCCGCGGGTTCCGCTGCCGCGGCCCGCGGGCGGTCCGGTCCCGGACGGCCGGGATCCCGCGCTCGTCGCGGTCGACGGCAGCGTGCCGCTCACGGGCTCGGGCGCGCTCGCCGTGCTCGCGCTCCCGCCCGTCGCCACGCTGCCGCGCCGCCGCCGGGTGGCGGCTGCGCGGACCGCCGCCCCGTCCCCGCGTGGGTTCGTGACACCGCCGGTGCTCCGGCAGCCGTGGGTGTCGGACGTGGCCACGATGCGGCGGATGCTCGCCGGCCTGCACCGGATGAGCTAGTGGCCCCCGCCGGAAGTACGGCACGCATCTGGACGGCCCAGCTTCCCGGATCCGCCGATGTACGCACCGATACTCCCGGCGGCGACCACCGGCTGCCGGAAACCGGCTTCTCCCCGGTGGATAGCATCGACGGACCTCGGGCGGTCGGCGCCCGAGCCCGAAACCCGTGGAGGTCTCCCGTGCCCGCGCCCGCATCCCGTCCCGCGTCCGCCCCTGTCCGGGTGCCGGCCGGGACGACGGCCGGGGCGGCGGTACGCGAGGCGGGCCTCCCCACCACCGGGCCCACCGCGGTCGTCGTGGTCCGCGACGCCGGCGGGCAGCTGCGCGACCTCGCCTGGGCGCCGGAGTCCGACGTGGAGGTGGAGGCGGTCGCCGCCGACACCGACGAGGGTCGCAGCGTCATCCGGCACTCCGCGGCGCACGTGCTCGCGCAGGCCGTTCAGCAGCTGCGGCCGGAGGCCAAGCTGGGCATCGGCCCGCCCATCACCGACGGCTTCTACTACGACTTCGACGTCGACCAGCCGTTCACCCCGGACGACCTGAGCAAGCTCGAGTCGTCCATGAAGAAGATCATCAAGGCCGGCCAGCGGTTCTCCCGCCGCCGTTTCGACTCGCGCGACGACGCCCGCAAGGAGCTCGCCGACGAGCCGTACAAGCTGGAGCTGATCGATCTCAAGGGCGCTCCCGGTGAGGACGTCGTGGAGGTCGACGCCTCCGGGGAGCTCACCATCTACGACAACGTGCACGCCCACACCGGGGAGACCGTCTGGTCGGACCTGTGCCGCGGCCCGCACGTGCCCACCACCCGGTTCATCCCGGCGTTCAAGCTGATGCGCACCGCGGCGGCGTACTGGCGCGGTGACGAGAAGAACCCGCAGCTGCAGCGCATCTACGGCACCGCGTGGGAGAGCCAGGAGGCCCTCGACGCGCACCTGGAGCGCCTCGCCGAGGCCGAGCGCCGCGACCACCGCCGCCTGGGTGCCGAGCTGGACCTGTTCTCCTTCCCGGACGAGATCGGCTCCGGCCTCGCGGTGTTCCACCCGAAGGGCGGGGTGATCCGCAGGGAGCTGGAGGACTACTCGCGCAAGCGCCACGAGGAGGCGGGCTACGAGTTCGTCAACACCCCGCACATCACCAAGGCGCAGCTGTTCGAGACCTCGGGGCACCTGTCCTGGTACCGCGAGGGCATGTACCCGGCGATGCACCTCGACGAGGAGCTGAACGCCGACGGCACCGTGCGCAAGCCCGGCCAGGACTACTACCTGAAGCCGATGAACTGCCCGATGCACAACCTGATCTTCCGGTCGCGCGGGCGGTCCTACCGCGAGCTGCCGCTGCGGATGTTCGAGTTCGGCAGCGTGTACCGGTACGAGAAGTCGGGCGTGGTGCACGGGCTGACCCGGGTCCGCGGCATGACCCAGGACGACGCCCACATCTACTGCACCCAGGAGCAGATGCAGGGCGAGATCCGGTCGCTGCTGAAGTTCGTGCTCGACCTGCTGGCCGACTACGGCCTCGACGACTTCTACCTCGAGCTCTCCACGAAGGACCCGGAGAAGTCGATCGGCTCCGACGAGGACTGGGAGCGCGCCACCGACGCCCTGCGCGAGGCCGCCGAGGCCAGCGGGCTGGACCTGGTGCTCGACCCGGGTGGCGCCGCTTTCTACGCCCCGAAGATCAGCGTGCAGGTCAAGGACGCGATCGGGCGCGGCTGGCAGATGTCAACCATCCAGGTCGACCTCATGGAGCCGGGACTGTTCGGCCTGGAGTACACCGCGGCCGACGGTTCCCGCCAGCAGCCGGTCATGATCCACCGCGCGCTGTTCGGCTCCATCGAGCGGTTCTTCGGCGTGCTCACCGAGCACTACGCGGGCGCGTTCCCGGCGTGGCTGGCCCCGGTGCAGGTCGTGGCCATCCCGGTCACCGACGAGCAGGTGCCCTACGTCGAGGACGTCGCGCGGCAGCTGCGGGCCCGCGGGGTCCGCGTCGAGGTGGACGCGAGCGACGACCGGATGCAGAAGAAGATCCGCACCCACACCATGCAGAAGGTGCCGTTCCTGCTGCTCGTGGGCGGCCGGGACGCCGAGGCGGGCGCGGTCAGCTTCCGGTTCCGCGACGGCACGCAGCGCAACGGGGTGCCCACCGCCGACGCCGTGGCCGCCGTGACGGAGTGGATCGGGAGCCGCACCAACACCTCGCCGACGGCGGAGGTCTTCGCCGCGACGCCCGCACCATGAACGCCGGAGTGGTGGGCCCACCGGCGTAGCACGGCCGCAGGGCCAACCCCGTCGGCGCTGGGTCCCGGGAGGGCCGCGGCGCGCGTCGCACGGCGCTTAGGATCGGCGCATGGGTGAGGCGGGCGAGCCGGCGTACGAGGCGCGCGACGGCATCGGCACGCCCGACGGGTTCCGCAGGCTGTGGACGCCGCACCGGCTGGCCTACATCAAGGAGGCCGGTGCGGAGGGCTGCCCGTTCTGCCGCATCCCGACGCTCTCCGACGAGGAGGGGCTCGTCGTGGCCCGCGGCGTCACCGTGTACGCGGTGCTGAACCTGCACCCCTACAACCCCGGGCACCTCATGGTGCTGCCCTACCGGCACGTCGCGGAGCTGGAGGACCTCGAACCGGACGAGGCGGGCGAGCTCATGGCGTTCACCCAGGCGGCGGTGCGGGCCATGCGGCGGGTGGCGGCGCCGCACGCGTTCAACGTGGGGCTCAACCTGGGCACCGTGGCGGGCGGGTCGCTCGCCGAGCACCTGCACCAGCACGTGGTGCCGCGGTGGGGCGGCGACGCCAACTTCATCACGGTGATCGGCCAGACCAAGGTGATCCCGCAGCTGCTGTCCGAGACCCGGTCGCTGCTCGCCGACGCGTGGCCGACGGCGGAGAGGCGGTCGGGCGAGCGGCAGTAGGCTTGATTGCACTAGAGGCGGCGTGGCCGGCTGTCCCGGCGATCAAGCAGGAGTCCATGCTCAACGTCTTCGCCCGTGTGCAGGTCAACCGCGTGACCGAACCCGTCGGCCGTTGGCTCGTCGCGCGGGGGGTCGCGCCCGACGTGGTCACGGTGATCGGCACGGTCGGCTCGGTCGCCGCTGCGCTGTGGTTCCTCCCGCGGGACGAGCTGTTCGCCGGCGCCGCGGTGGTCACGCTGTTCGTGCTGCTCGACCTCGTCGACGGGGCGATGGCCCGCGCCCGCGGGTACAGCACACCGTTCGGGGCCGTGCTCGACTCCACCTGTGACCGGGTCGCCGACGGCGCCCTCTTCGCGGGGCTCACCTGGTGGTGCCTCGGCGCGGGCGGGGAGCGGGTGCTCGGCGTCGCGGCGCTGCTGTGCCTGGTGTCGGGCCAGCTGGTCTCCTACATCAAGGCGCGGGCGGAGGGCGCGGGCCTGTCCGCCGACGGCGGTCTCGTCGAGCGCGCCGAGCGGTTGATCGTGGCGCTGGTCGGCGCCGGGCTGCACGGGCTCGGCGTGCCGTACGCGCTGCACGTCGCGCTCTGGCTGCTCGCGGTGGCGTCGGTGTGGACGGTCGGGCAGCGGATCGCGGCGGTGTACCGCAGCGCGCGCGACGCGGGCTCCGTCCCCCCACCCGACCCGGCGCCGAACCCATGAGCGAGCGTCAGCGAGCGCGTCACGGGCACGGCGCGGAGCGTCGGCGAGCGAGTCACCGGCACGGCGCGGAGCGGCTCGACGACATCCGGTACGCGCTGGCGTGGCGGCTGGCGCGGACCCTCCCGGCCGGCGTCACCGGGCGCGGGTTCCGGCTCGCGGCCGACCTCGCGGCCCGGCACGGCGGTGGGCCCGCCGTGGGGCTGCGGCGCAACCTCGCGCGCGTCGTGCCGTCGGCCACGCCCGCCGAGCTGGACGCGCTGGTGCGGGCCGGCCTGCGCAGCTACGCCCGCTACTGGTGCGAGATGTTCCGGTTGAGGCCGGGGGACGCGCCCGCCGTGCACGCCCTGATGGACCGCGGCATGAGCGGCACGGCGCCCTTCTACGCGGCGATGGAGGACGGCCGCGGGGTGGTGTTCGCGGTGCCGCACAGCGGCAACTGGGACGCTGCGGGGGTCTGGGTGGTGGAGACGCTGCGCAGGCTCGGCCGCGAGCCCGTGTTCACCACGATGGCGCAGCGGCTGCGCCCGGAGTCGCTCTACCGGCGGTTCCTCGCGTACCGGGAGGCGCTCGGGTTCGAGGTGGTGGCCGCGGAGGCGGGCACCACCGCCCACCGGGCCCTCACCCGGCGGCTGCGGTCCGGCGGCGTGGTCTGCCTCGTGGCCGACCGCGACCTCAGCGGCTCCGGGGTCGAGGTCTCGTTCTTCGACGAGCCCGCGCGGTTCCCGGCGGGGCCTGCGCGGCTGGCGGCGCTCACCGGTGCGGTGCTGATGCCGGCGTACCCGCACTTCAGCCGGGACGGCTGGCTGGTTCCGATCTCCGAACCGGTGCCGGTGGACCGCACCCCGGAGTCGGTGGCGAAGGCCACGCAGGCGATCGCCGACGCGTTCGCCTGCCTCATCGCGCGGGCGCCGCAGGACTGGCACGCGCTCCAGCCGCTGTGGACGGCCGACGTGGAGTCCCGGTGAACCCCGTGCTGATCAACGGCGCGGCGCTGCGGGTGGGGATCGTGTGCCCGTACTCCCTGGACGTCCCCGGCGGGGTGCAGGCGCACGTCGTGGGGCTGGCCGCCGCGCTGGAGCGGCTCGGGCACGCGGTGAGCGTGCTCGCGCCCGCGGGGGAGGGCACCCCGGTGCCGACGTTCGTCACGCCGGCCGGGCGCTCCCTGGGGGTGCCCTACAACGGGTCGGTGGCCAGGGTGGCGTTCGGCCCGCTCACCTACGCGCGGACGCGGCGCTGGCTCGCCGAGCACACGTTCGACGTGCTGCACCTGCACGAGCCCACCACGGTCAGCGTCTCCGTGCTGGCGCTCCTGGCAGCGGAGGGCCCGATCGTCGCGACGTTCCACACCTCCACCGAGCGGTCGCGGGCGCTCGCCGCGTTCGGCGGGGTGCTGCGGCCGCTGATGGAGAAGGTCACCGCGCGGATCGCGGTGTCGCCGCTCGCGCGCCGGGTGCAGGTCGAGCACCTCGGGGGCGACGCCGTCGAGATCCCCAACGGCGTCGACGTGGCGGCGTTCGCCGAGGGGCCGCCGCTCGCCGGGTACCCCCGGCCGGGCACCGTCGGGTTCGTGGGCCGGTTCGACGAGCCCCGCAAGGGGATGCCGGTGCTGCTGGACGCGGTGCGCCGGCTCGCCCCGGACCGGCCGGACCTGCGGGTGCTCGTCGTGGGGCGGGGTGACGCCGCGGCCCTGCGGCGCCAGGCCGGGCCGGTGGCCGACCGGCTCGACGTCCTCGGCCCGGTCGCCGATGCCACGAAGGCGGCCGCGCTGCGGTCGCTCGACGTGTTCTGTGCGCCGAACCTCGGCGGCGAGAGCTTCGGCATCGTCCTCACCGAAGCGCTGGCCGCGGGCGCGCCGGTGGTCGCCAGCGACCTGGACGCCTTCCGCGCCGTGCTGGGGGAGGAGCGGCCGGCCGGCGAGCTGTTCCCGGTGGGCGACGGGGCGGCGCTCGCCGAGCGGCTCGCGACCCTGCTGGACGACCCCGCGCGCCGGGCGGCCCTCAGCGTGGCCGGCCGGAGGCGCGCGGAGGAGTTCGGCTGGCCCGTGGTCGCGGCCGCGGTGCTACGGGTCTACCGGGCGGCGATCGCCGCGGACCCGCGCCGGGTGGCGGCGCAGTGGGCCCGATGACTCCCCCGATGATGCGACGGCACACACCCGATCGGGACGGCACACATGCCCGGCGCTCTGTACCGTCGCCACTCGATGTGTGCGCTCGCCCGGCGCTGGGGGCGCGGTTCCGGTGAACCTTCTGCTGTGGTTGCTCCTCGGCCTCGCCGTCGTCGTGCTGGTGGGGCTCGCGACGCTGGTCGCCGGGCGGATCCGGCGGCTGCACCGGCTGCACGTGCGCACGGACGCCGCGCGGGCGGCGCTCGAGTCGGCGCTCGAGCGCCGGGCCGCCCAGGCGCTCGAGGTGGCGGCTGTGCTGGAGGCGGTGCCGGCCCTCCGGGACCGTGCGCGGGGACTGCGTGCCGCCGTGGCCGGGACCCGCGCCGCACAGGCGGGCGAGGGTGACCGCGAGGCCGCGGAGAACGTGCTGGGACGTGCGCTCGCCGGCGCGCCACGGTCGGCGCTGCCCGGCCCCGTGTTCGAGGAGTTGGTGGACGCCGAGCAGCTGCTCGTCCTCGCCCGGCGGGTGCACAACGACGCCGTCCGCGACACCCGGGAGCTGCGCTCGCGGCGGCTGGTGCGCTGGCTGCACCTCGCGGGCACGGCGCCGATGCCCGAGTACTTCGAGATAGCGGAGTACTCCGAGATCGCCGACCCCGCGCCGCCGGCCGGTGTGACGACGGCCGCCCCCGCACGCCCACCGATGAGGCCCCCGGCCTGACGTACCATCGGGTGAACCGCCAGCAGAACCGAGAGGTAGACGGCCGTGTCCTCCCCCGAAACGCCCACCACCGCCCCCGCATTGGGAACCGCGCGCGTCAAGCGCGGCATGGCGGAGATGCTCAAGGGCGGCGTGATCATGGACGTCGTCACCCCGGATCAGGCGAAGATCGCCGAGGACGCGGGCGCCGTGGCCGTCATGGCGCTCGAGCGCGTGCCGGCCGACATCCGCGCCCAGGGCGGCGTGGCCCGGATGAGCGACCCCGACATGATCGAGGGCATCATCGAGGCGGTCTCGATCCCGGTGATGGCCAAGGCCCGCATCGGCCACTTCGTCGAGGCGCAGGTGCTGCAGTCGCTCGGCGTCGACTACGTCGACGAGTCCGAGGTGCTCACGCCCGCCGACGAGGCCCACCACATCGACAAGTGGGCGTTCACCGTGCCGTTCGTGTGCGGCGCCACCAACCTGGGCGAGGCGCTGCGCCGCATCTCCGAGGGCGCGGCCATGATCCGCTCCAAGGGCGAGGCCGGCACCGGCAACGTCGTCGAGGCCACCCGGCACATGCGGTCGATCCGCTCCGAGATCCGCAAGCTCGCCGCGCTCGACGAGGCGGAGCTGTACGTCGCGGCGAAGGAGCTGCGGGCGCCGTACGAGCTGGTTGCCGAGGTCGCGAAGGCCGGCAAGCTCCCGGTCGTGCTGTTCACCGCGGGCGGCATCGCCACCCCCGCCGACGCCGCGATGATGATGCAGCTGGGCGCCGAGGGCGTGTTCGTGGGCTCGGGCATCTTCAAGTCCGGCGACCCGGCGCAGCGCGCCGAGGCCATCGTCAAGGCCACCACCTTCCACGACGACCCCGACGTGATCGCCAAGGTCTCCCGTGGCCTCGGCGAGGCGATGGTCGGCATCAACGTCGCCGAACTCCCCGCGGAGCAGCGCTACGCCGCGCGGGGCTGGTGACGCGGCCCGTCCCTCGATCCGGTCGAGTTCGCCCCCGGTGAGGTGATCGACCCGGCCGGAGCAGTGATCGCTGCTTAGTGTCCGCCGTGTCCGAGTTGTGACTCGAGGTGCGGGGGAGACGGATGAGGCGATCTCTGACCATCGCGGCCATCGTCGGGACGGTCGTGCTCGGGAGCGCTTCGACGGCCGGTGCGTCGCCCGCGCCTGCGCCGCCGCCCGCCGCCCCGGCCGGGTCCGCGGGGCAGGAGACGAGCGCCGCCGTGCTGCACGGCTGGGGCGAACCCAACCGCGTCGACGAGTTCGACGGGAAGCTCGGGGAGGGCTGGAACGTCTACGACGGGCCCGGCCACGCCGGTCAGGGGCGCCGCACCCCAGACGCGCTGAGCTTCGCCGACGGCATCATGACGATCACGGGCAGCCCGAAGGGCGACACCGCGGGCATGGCATGGGACCCGGGGCAGCGCTACGGCCGCTGGGAGGGCCGGGTCAAGGCGCCCGCGAGCGACGAGTCCTACAACGCCCTGCTGCTGCTGTGGCCCGACGCCGAGGACTTCCCGGAGGGCGGCGAGATCGACTTCATGGAGATGATGGACCACACCCGCCAGACCACGAACCTGTTCCTGCACTACGGCAAGGACAACGACCAGGTCGGCGGCAAGGTGAAGATCGACGCCACCCAATGGCACAACTGGGCCGTGGAATGGGCGCCCACCCACGTGGCGGCGTTCGTGGACGGCAAGGAGTGGTGGCGCACCGAGAAGGTCGACATCCTCCCGCCGCGGGCCATGCACCTGTGCGTCCAGCTCGACTGGTTCCCCGAGGACGGCAAGGGTGAGGTCCAGGAGTCGCACATGCTGGTCGACTGGGTGAAGCAGTACCCGTACCCGGGGGCCGACGACGAGGGCGCCCCGCTGCGGGAAGGTGCGCCCGACCCGAACCGCGTGCTGCAGTCGTCGCAGCGGGCACCGTCGGGGAGGTAGGCAGGCCCGTTGGCACCGGGCCCCCGGGGGACGGCAGAGTGTGGGCCGTGGACTCGGGCGACGGTGCCGTGGGATCGCGGGATGACGATCGGCTGGTCGGCCCCCTGCTGCGCGGATGGCGGAGGCGGGCGCTGCTCACGCAGGAGCAGCTGGCGGAGCGGGCCGGGCTCTCCGCGCGCACGATCCGGCGGCTGGAGTCCGGCGACCCGACGGCACACCCGCACGGCACGTCCCTGCAGCTGCTGGCCGCGGCGCTGAACCTGAGCGAGGCGGACCGGGCGACGCTCGCGGCGGCGGTGGGTGGCGCGCCGGACCGGACGGCCGGCCCCGGTGAGCCGGCGGCCTCCGACGGGTGGGCCACGCCGCGGCAGCTCCCGTCGAACGTCCACGGGTTCGTCGGCCGGGACGACGACATCGCCCGGCTCGACAAGATCATGGGTGATCTCGGCGGGGACGACTCGGCGCCCATCGTCATCTCGGCGATCGACGGAACCGCGGGGATCGGGAAGACGGCCCTCGCCGTCCACTGGGCCCATCACGCGAAGCAGCACTTCCCGGACGGCCAGCTCTACCTCGACCTGCGCGGGTACGGGCCGGGTGAGCCGGTGCGCCCCGCCGACGCGCTGGCGGCGCTGTTGCGCTCGTCGGGGGTCGACCCCGACCGCGTCCCGGCCGGGGTGGACGAGCGCTCCGCCCTGCTGCGCAGCACGCTGGCCACGCGGCGGGTGCTGATCGTGCTCGACAACGCGAAGGACAGCGACCAGGTGCGGCCGCTCCTGCCGGGGAGCGCCGCCGTCGTGCTCGTGACGAGCAGGCGGAAGCTGCGCGCGCTCTCGGTCCGCCACGGCGCCCGCCACCTCACCCTGGACCTGCTCCCCGAGCACGACGCGCTGGAGCTGCTGGCCGAGGCGATCGGCCGGGACCGCGTGGCGGCCGAGCCGGAGGAGGCGTCCGCGATCGTCCGGCTGTGCGCGCGCCTGCCGCTCGCGCTGCGCCTGGCCGCCGAGCGGGCCGGCGGGATGCCCGGCAGGCCGCTCCGCGAGCTCGCGGCCGAGCTCGCCGACCACCGCGGCCGCCTGGCGGCGCTGTCGATCGACGAGAGCCCGGACACCGACCTGCGCTCGGTCTTCGCGTGGTCCTACGACGCGCTCGATCCCGAGTCGGCACGCATGTTCGACGTCCTCGGCCTCCATCCGGGGAACGGCATCGGCGTGTCGGCCGCGGCCGCCCTCGCCGGGGTGCCGCCGGCGCGAGCGGCCGCGGCGCTCGGGCGCCTGGTGAACGCCAGCATGCTCGAGGAGCCGTTCCCCGGCCGGTTCGAGCTGCACGACCTGCTGCGCGAGTACTCCTGCGCCCGTGCCGGGCAGGACGCGGGCCTCCGCACGCCCGCCCGCGGCCGCCTGTTGCAGTGGTACGTCTACACCGCGGCGGATGCGCGGGCCCAGCTCGCCGCGACCCCGCACGAGCTGCCGATCCCGCCCGATCCGCCGGAGGGCATCACGCCCGAGCGGTTCGCCGGTCAGCGCGCCGCCGCGGAGTGGTTCGACGCCGAGCAGGACGCGATCGTCGAGATCGTGCGGTGGGCCGGCGACCCCCGCCAGCGGGAAGCCGCTGCCGTGCTCGGCCAGCTGACCTGGCCGCACTTCTACGTGCGCGGCCTCTGGCACCAGATGCGGCTGGTCGGGGAGGCGGGGGTCGACCACGCCGTCGCCATCGGGGACGCCCTCCTCGAGGCGAAGATCCGCAACGGGCTCAGCAAGCCGTACGGCCACCTTCCCGGCTGTGCCGGCAAGGACGACATCGAGACGAGCCGCGCGGCCCTCGCGATCTTCGAGCGGCTGGGCATCCGCAGGGGGCAGGCGAGCAGCCTGCTGAACCTCGGGAGTTCCTACCGCGACGCGAAACGGCCTGAGGAGGCGCGGGAGGCGCTCGAGCGGGCGAGGGACCTGTACCTGGAGGAGGGCAACCAGCTCTACGCCGCCTTCGCCCTGAACAACCTGGCCGGGCTGCTGGTGGATCTCGGCCGGGCCGACGAGGCGCTCGGCCACGCACGTCGTGCCGTCGAGGTCATCCGGGACGGCCCCGAACCGTTCCGGCTGGTGCCGGCGTTGGTCACGCTCGCAGGCGTCCACGCGGCGCGGGGAGACCACGACGCGGCCGTCCGGACCTACCGGGAGGCGGTCGCGGCGGCGGACCGCCTCGACGTCAGGTACGAGACGGTCCCGCTGCGGATCAGGTTGGGCCGTCAGCTGGCCGCGGCCGGCGCGGAGGAGGAGGCGATGGAGGTGTGGCGGGAGGCGCATCGGCTGTGCCTCGAGCGCGGCGATCCGGCGACCGAGGAGGTCGAGCGCCTCCTGGGGGTGGCGCGGTAGCCGCGATGCGTCAGACGTACTCCATCACCAGCACCGCGGTGCACCCCGCCGCGAGCGCCTCGTAGGTGTGCGGGCGGTCGCCCGGGAAGCGCGCGTAGTCGCCCACGCCGAGCTCCACCTCGCCGCCGACGGGCCCGGCGCGCCACCGCCCGGCCGTGACGACCATGTGCTCGGTGGTGCCGGGGATGTGGCTGTCGGCGGCGCGCTGCGGCCCCGGCTCGCCCGCGATGACGTGCAGGTCGCGGCGCGCACCGGGCGGGCAGGCCGCGAGCAGGGTGCCGGTGAACGGGGCGTGCTCGGACGGGATCGTGATCCCCTCGCCCGCGCGCAGCACCTGGACCGGGGCGGCCGGTGGGTCGACCAGGCGGCTGAACGGGATGTCGAGCACGACGGCGAGCGCCCAGAGCGTCTCCACGCTCGGGTTGCCCGTGCCCGCCTCCAGCTGGGAGAGCGTCGACTTCGCGATGCCGGCGCGGCGGGCGAGCTCGGTGAGCGAGATCCCGTGCCGCTCGCGCTCGCGGCGCAGCGATGCCGCGATGACGGAGAGCGGGCCTGTTCGGTCCATCGGACTCCTTGTTCGGCTTGACGAACACGCTCGGGCTCGTTCACTCTATCGGACATGCGTTCGTTCAGCCGAACACTCGCGGCTCTGCACCGGGACGACCTCCGCGACGCACTCGCGCTGGCCGCGGCGATCGCCGTGGTCGGCGCGTCGTTCGGTGCCCTGGCCGGCACCGCCGGGGTGCCGTTCGTCCTCATGGTCGCGCTGTCGGTGGTGGTGTTCGCGGGCGCGTCGCAGTTCCTGGTGGTGGCCGTGGTGGCGGCGGGCGGCAACGTGTTCGCGGCCGTGGCCGCCGGGCTGCTGATGAACGCGCGGCACGTGCCCTTCGGGCTGGCCATCGGCGGCACCATCGCCGACCGCTGGCCGGCGCGGCTGCTGGGAGCGCACCTGCTCGTCGACGAGGTGGTCGCGTTCTCCCGGGCCCGGGGGAGCGGACCCCGCGGGCGCACCGCCTACTGGACCTGCGGGTTCCTGCTGTTCGCCTTCTGGAACGCGGGTGCGGTCGTGGGCAGGCTGGCCGGCTCGGCCATCCCGGACCCGGCCGCGTTCGGCGTCGACGCCGCATTCCCGGCGGCCCTGCTCGCCCTGCTGCTGCCCGCGCTGCGCCGGGCGGACGCCCGCCGGGTCGGGCTCGCCGCCGCGGTCGTGGCGCTGGCCGCCGCCCCGTTCCTGCCGGCCGGCGTGCCGGTGATCGTCGGTCTCGTCGGCCTGCTGGCGGCGCGCACGGCGACAGTCGCGAGGGGGGAGTCGTGAGCTGGGCGGCCGTTCTCGTCCTCGGTGCGGGCACCTACCTGATGCGCCTCGCCGGCATCGTCCTGCGCGACCGGCTCTCGGTACCGGAGCGCGTGGAGCGCTACCTCGACCTGGCCGCCACCGCCTTGCTGGTGGCGCTCGTCGCCACCGCCACCCTCACCGAGGGCGGCGGGTTCGCCGGCTGGGCGCGGCCGGCGGGCGTGCTCGTCGGGGCGGTGGCGGCGTGGCGTCGCGTGCCGTTCGTCCTGGTCGTGGTGCTCGCCGCCGGCACGGCGGCCGGGCTGCGGGTGCTCGGGGTGCCGTGATCCCCTACCCGGGCGCCACGTCGTACCGGGCGAACCGGCGCGTGAACGTCGCCGCGCCCGCGGTGAGGGCGCGCAGGTCGACGGCGTAGCGCAGGAGCTCGACGCTCGGCACTTCGGCCTGCACGAGGGTGCGGCCCTGGCCGGCGACATCGGTGCCCAGCACCCGGCCGCGCCTGCCGGACAGGTCGCCGAGCACCGACCCGAGGTGCTCGTCGGGCACCCGGATCGACACCTCGTCGTACGGCTCGAGCACGACCACCCCGCAGGCCTGCGCGGCCTCCCGCAGCGCGAGGGCGCCCGCGGTCTGGAACGCGGCGTCGGAGGAGTCGACGCTGTGGGCCTTGCCGTCCACCAGCGTGGCGCGGAAGTCGACCACGGGCTGGTGGTCGTCGGTGAGGCCGCGGTCGGCCTGTGCCCGGATCCCCTTCTCGACGCTCGGGATGAACTGGTTCGGGACCGCCCCGCCGAAGATCTTGTCGACGAACTCGATGCCCGCGCCCCGGGGGAGCGGCTCGAACTCGACGTGGCACACGGCGTACTGCCCGTGCCCGCCGGACTGCTTGACGTGCCGGCCCGTGACCTTCGCCTGCTTGGCGAGGGTGGCGCGCAGTGGGACACGGACCGGCTCGGTGTCGACCTCGGCCCCGCCGGCCCGAACCCGGGAGAGCACGACGTCGGCGTGGGCCTCGCCCATGCACCACAGCACGGTCTGGTGGGTTTCCTGGTTGCGTTCCAGACGCAGGGTCGGGTCGGCGGCGACGATCTTGGCGAGGGTCTTGACCATGGCGTCCTCGTCGCCGCGCGTGCGGGCCACGATGGCGACGGGCAGCAGCGGCTCGGGCAGGTTCCAGCACGAGAGCAGCAGCGGGTGGTCCGCCGCCGACACGGTGTCGCCGGTCTCGGCGCTGCCGAGCTTCGTGAGCGCGCAGATGTCGCCGGCGATGCACTCGTCGACCTCGCGGAGCGTGGCGCCGAGCGGCCCGTAGATGTGGGCGAGCTTCTCGTCGGCGTCGTGGCCGTCGGCCTCGCCCGTGCGCTGGGTCGGGATACCGGTGGGGTGGCCGCTCACGTGCACGGTGGACTCGGGGCGCAGCGTTCCGGAGAACACCCGCACGAGTGACACGCGGCCGACGTAGGGGTCGGCGGAGGTCCGCACGACCTCCGCGGCGAGCGGCCCGTCCGGGTCGGCGACGAGCGGCGCGTGCTCGGCCCCGTCGACGCCGGTGACGCCGGGCAGCGGGTGTTCGAGGGGCGACGGGAACCCGCCGACCATGACCTCCAGCAGCGCGTCCAGGCCGGTGCCGGACGCGGCGCAGACGGGGATCACCGGGTGGAACGTGCCGCGGGCGACCGCGGTCTCCAGGTCGTCGATGAGCGTGCCGACCTCGATGTCCTCGCCGCCGAGGTAGCGGTCCATGAGCGTCTCGTCCTCGGACTGCTCGATGATGCCCTCGATCAGCCCGGCCCGCGCGTCGTCGGCGCCGGGAGGGGCCTGCCCGGCCGGGGTCTGGCTGAGCAGGCCGTAGAGGCCGGTGAGGGTGGCACCGTCGCGCAGCGGGAGGTAGAGCGGGGCCACGCCGGTGCCGAACGCCTCCTGGCAGGCGGCGATCGTCGCCTCGATGTCGGCGCGCGGGTTGTCGCAGCGGGCGACGACGACCGCGCGGGGCATGCCCACCGCGGCGCATTCCTCCCACTGGGCCACGATCGTGGGGTCGATCGGGCCCTCGCGGCCCGCGTTGGCCGGCACGACGAAGAGCGCGGCGTCGGCGGCGCGCAGCCCGGCGCGCAGCTCACCGACGAAGTCACCGTACCCGGGCGTGTCGATCAGGTTGATCTTGGTGTCCGCGTGGAGGAGGGGAGCGACGGACAGCGCGACCGATCGCTGCTGGCGGACGGCCGCCGGGTCGTGGTCGCAGATGGTGGTGCCGTCGAGCACGGTGCCCGCGCGCGGGATCTCGCCGGTGTGCGCGAGCAGCGCTTCCACCAGCGTCGTCTTCCCGGAGCCGGACGGTCCGACGAGAACCGCGTTGCGCACCCGGGCCGGATCACTGGCGGCGGGGGCCGTCCCACGGCTCCCCGCGCGCTGCCCGGCCTCTGCTCTGACCGCCATCGAGGACCACCTCCGCGACGCTGCGTGTGACGTGCCCGCCATCACACACCCGTCCCGGAACGCCCACAACCCCCTGCCGGCTCGCTTCGGCCGGCAGGGGCGGGGCGGTTCACGCAGGTGCGCGGGTTGCCGAGGCGAGCAGCTGGGCCGCGCCGAGGAACGCCAGCGCGATGCCGGCCACTGCGCCGATCACGGCGACGCTCCCGCTGCGGCTCATCGTCGGCAACGCCACCACCAGGACGAACCCCCCCACCGCGCGCAGGCACCCGATCATGAGCGTCGCACCGCGCGGCGGCTGCGTGAAGAGCCGGATCAGCGCGACCCACATGAGCGTGGCCGGCGTGCCGAGGAACACGAGCCCGAGCACCGCGAGGAGGGTGGCCATCGCCCGGTCGGTGGCCGGGCCGCCGGACTGCAGCCAGACCAGGGCGCCGCCGGTCGCGACGAGCGCGAGGAGGGTGACGACGACGGTGGCGATGGTGCAGCAGACCAGCGGGGCGACCGGCCGGCGGCCGGGGGCGGCCGGGTGGGGCGTCGTCATCTGCGTCATGTCGGTCGTCCTCCCGCTCACGCCTGCTGCGCCGGGAACAGGATCTCGGTCTGCTGCCGGCTGACCCGGCGGACGATCACGGCGAGCAGGACGACGGTCGGCGCGAACACCAGCGCCAGCATGGTGTTGTACAGCGCGGTGCCGAGGACACCCTGCACCGCCTCGGCGCCGCCGCCGACGAGCCGGCCGTCGGGTGTGTAGGTGAGCACGTGGACCGGGAACAGGGGCCGGCCGAACAGCGCCAGCAGCGTGCCCCCGGTCACGATCCCCCACCAGACCCGCACGAGGCGCACCGTGTCGTCGGCCGGGTGGTCCGGGCTGCTGCCGATGCAGATGTCCTCGAGGATGGGCCGCGACCACCAGTAGTTCGCGAACGGCACCACCATTCCCGCCACGGAGAAGCCGGGGGAGTAGCGGAAGCGGTACTCCGGTGACATGACCCCCGCGTTGGTGCGCGCCCGGTGGACCCAGACGAGCCAGGTGATGCCGGCCGCGACGATGATCGGGAGCATCAGCAGCACGAACGTGAGGGACGAGGACGCGGAGTACTGCTGCCAGAACGCGTCCTCACCGATCCAGCCGCTGACGTGGTCGGAGATCAGCCCGTAGGTGGACCAGTCCTGGAAGAGCGGCAGCACGTACAGCAGGCCGGTGGCCGCGAGGAGCGCGGCGGCGGCGGTGCCCAGTCCGTTGATCGGGCGCGGCCGGGCGGGTGCGGCGGTCGGGACGGGCTCGGCGGTCGGGACGGGCTCGGCGGGCGGGACGGCGGTCATCGGTACCTCCGTGGTGCGGGGGGCGGGACACCTCGGACGACCTGGACCGGGGACGGGGCGTTGGGTGCTGTGGCGCACGTCACGTCACATGCGCGCGGATAAGGTGCGGAGGTGCCAGTTCCCGGTCCCGGATACGCCATCACCGCGCGGGTCGAGGTGCCCGCCTCCGCCAGCGCCGCGGGCGACCTCACGATGGCGGTCGGCCGCGTCGGCGGCGTCGTCACCGCGTTCGACGTCGTCGAGTCGCACACGGCCACGCTCGTGGTCGACATCAGCTGCAACGCGCTCAACGAGGCGCACGCGGGCGAGATCACCGCGGCGCTCGAGGCGCTGCCCGGCGTGCGGGTCCGCAAGGTCTCCGACCGCACGTTCCTCGTGCACCTGGGCGGGAAGCTGGAGGTGCAGTCGAAGGTCAGCCTGCGCAACCGCGACGACCTCTCCCGCGCCTACACCCCGGGCGTCGCCCGGGTCTGCCAGGCGATCGCGGCCAACCCGGCCGACGCGCGCCGGCTGACGATCAAGCGCAACACCGTCGCGGTGGTCACCGACGGGTCGGCCGTGCTCGGGCTGGGCAACCTCGGCGCCGCCGCCGCGATGCCCGTGATGGAGGGCAAGGCGGCGCTGTTCAAACGGTTCGCCGGGGTGGACGCCTGGCCGGTCTGCCTCGACACGCAGGACACCGAGGAGATCATCCGGACCGTCCAGATCCTCGCCCCGGCCTACGGCGGCATCAACCTGGAGGACATCGCCGCGCCGCGCTGCTTCGAGATCGAGGCCCGGCTGCGGGAGCTGCTCGACATCCCCGTGTTCCACGACGACCAGCACGGCACCGCCGTCGTGGTGCTGGGCGCGCTGCGCAACGCGCTGCGCGTGGTCGGCAAGCCGATCGCCGACTGCAAGGTGGTGGTCTGCGGGGTCGGTGCGGCCGGCTCGGCGATCATCCGGCTGCTGCAGTCCAACGGCGGGCCGGGCGACGTCGTGGCCGTCGACATCGAGGGGATCGTCCACCGCGATCGCCCCGGGCTCGACGACAACCTGCGCTGGATCGCCGAGCACACGAACGTCGAGGGCGCCACCGGGTCGCTCGCCGACGCGCTCGTCGGCGCCGACGTGTTCATCGGCGTGTCGGCGCCCAACCTGTTCGGGGCCGCCGAGCTGAAGACGATGGCCCGCGACGCCGTGGTGTTCGCGCTCGCGAACCCCGATCCCGAGATCGACCCCGCGATCGCCACCGCGTACGCCGCGGTCGTGGCCACGGGCCGCTCGGACTACCCGAACCAGATCAACAACGTGCTCGCGTTCCCCGGCGTGTTCCGCGGGCTGCTCGACGCGCAGGCCCGCGACATCACCGACGCGATGCTGATCGCGGCGGCCCACGCCATCGCCGACGTCGTCACCGAACCGAACCCGTCGTTCATCGTGCCGAGCGTGTTCGACTCCGCCGTCGCCCCCGCCGTCGCGGAGGCCGTGCGCGAGGCCACGCGGAAGAAGGACGTCGCCCCGGTCTGAATCATCCGCCGGTGAACAGGTGCTGCTCGACCGCCGGGAGCCAGCACTCCGCACGGGTCGGGGGGCGGTAGCCGGCCTTCAGGTGGGTGACGAGCGCGGGTAGGCCGGGATGGCGGTTGTCGCGCCGCCACAGCAGTGAGTGGGCGTAGACGGGTACCGGTGATGCCACCGGGATCCGGACGAGGTCGGGGTGCCACGGCACGCGCACGCCCTCCCCGGCGAACGTGACGGTCTGCGTCGAGCGGGCCACCTCGTCGAGCAGGTGGTCGAACCCGAAGTTCGGGCCGCGGGTCTCGATGCGCAGGGCGAACTCGGCGGCGAGGTCGGTGAACCAGGCGGTCCACTCCGTGCCGGGCGTGTTCCCGGGCATCCACGCGGTGGAGCCGGCCAGCTCGGCCATCGTCACCAGCCTGCGGCCGGCGAGGGGGTGCGCGGCGCCGACGAGGACGTGCAGCGGGTCGAGGCAGACGGTGGTGTGCGCCAGCGCGGGGTCCAGCGGGCCGAGCACCCGGGGCGAACGCGGCGTCGACCGAGCCGTGCAGCAACGCCGGGATCGCGGTACGCAGGCCGTCCGAGGTGATGGTCTCGACGTCGGCGCCGGTGCTCTCGTGGAACCGCCGGACCAGCTCCGTGCTGGCCAGCCGGGTGCCGAGCACGTCCACGCGCAGCGCGCGCCTGCGGGACCGGACCGCGTCGACTGCCTGGTCGGCGGTGGCGAGCAGCGCCCGGGCCGGCAGCAGGAACGCCGCCCCGTCGTCGGTCGGCTCCGCGCCCGTGGGCGTCCGGCGCAGCAGCGTGGCGCCGAGGTCGGACTCGAGCTTCGCTACCCGCTTGGAGACGGCCTGCTGGCTGATCCCCAGCTCGTCGGCGGCCTCGCCGAAGCGGCGGCAGCCCGCCACCGCGACGAATGCGCGCACCGCTCCCACGTCGAGCTCCACGATCACCTCTTCGCACAACCGCTGGTTGTCGCTTCCGGCGTGTCCGCTGTTGGACCGCAGGGCGCTGCGCTGGCTGGGATGCCTGACTAAAGATCGGCAGCCCACCACCGAGGAGCGTACGTGGACTCGTTCGCGCACCTGCACGTCCACACCGAGTACTCGATGCTCGACGGCGCCGCGAAGATCGCCGCGCTCGTCGCAGGGGCCGAGCGCCTCGGTATGCCCGCGGTGGCGATGACCGACCACGGCAACCTGTACGGTGCCGACGAGTTCCACCGGGTCGCGAGCCGCAGCGCCGTCACGCCGATCATCGGGATCGAGGCGTACGTGGCACCGGCCAGCCGGTTCCACCGCAAGCCGGTGTTCTGGGGCCAGCCGCACCAGCGCGGCACCGACGTCTCCGGGGGCGGCGCGTACACCCACCTGACGCTGCTCGCGCAGGACGCGACGGGGCTGCGCAACCTGTTCCGGCTCTCGTCGCTGGCCAGCATCGAGGGCTACTACCGCAAGCCGCGGATGGACCACGACCTGCTCGCCGCGCACGCGACCGGGATCATCGCCACCACCGGGTGCCCGTCCGGCGAGGTGCAGACGCGGCTGCGGCTGGGGCAGCGGGCGGAGGCGATGCAGGCGGCGTCCGACCTGAAGGACCTGTTCGGCGCCGGGAACGTCTACCTGGAGCTGATGGACCACGGGTTGGCCATCGAGCGGTCGGTGCGCGAGGGCCTCCTGGAGATCGGCCGTGAGCTGGGCCTGCCGCCACTGGCCACGAACGACTCGCACTACGTCACCCGCGACCAGGCGGCGATGCACGCCGCGCTGCTGTGCGTGCAGTCGGGCCGGACGCTCACCGACCCGGCGCGCTTCCGCTTCGACGGCGACGGCTACCACCTCGCCTCGCCCGCCGAGATGCGTGCCCGCTGGGACGCGGAGGTGCCGGACGCGGCCGACAACACCCTGGAGGTGGCCGAGCGGATCGGGTCGTACGCCGAGGTCTGGGAGCACCGGGACCGGATGCCGGTGTACGACGTGCCGGAGGGGCACGATGCGGCGTCCTGGCTGCGCCACGTCGTGGCCGAGGGGCTGGGCCGGCGCCTTCCCGCCGGTGTCCCGGACGCCTACCGCGAGCGCGCCGGCTTCGAGATCGACGTCATCGTCCAGAAGGGCTTCCCCGGCTACTTCCTGATCACCGCCGACCTGATGGCGCACGCCCGCGACGTCGGGATCCGGGTCGGCCCCGGCCGCGGGTCCGCGGCCGGCTCGCTGGTGGCCTACGCGCTGGGCATCACCAACCTGGACCCGATCCGGCACGGCCTGCTGTTCGAGCGCTTCCTCAACCCCGAACGCGTGTCGATGCCCGACATCGACATGGACTTCGACGACCGCCGCCGCGGTGAGATGGTCCGCTACGCCACCGAGAGGTACGGCGCCGACCGGGTCGCGCAGGTCATCACGTTCGGCACGATCAAGACAAAGGCCGCGATCAAGGACGCCGCCCGCGTCCACCTCGGGCAGGCCGGCTACGCGATCGCCGACCGGATCTCCAAGGCGCTGCCACCGCCGGTCGCGGCGAAGGACATCCCGTTGTCGGGGATCGTGGACCCGGCGCACGAGCGCTACACCGAGGCGGCGGAGGTGCGCGCGCGCGTCGAGCGCGACGAGACCGTGGCGACGATCATGGAGACGGCCCGCGGGCTCGAGGGCCTCGTCCGCGGCGCGGGGGTGCACGCGTGCGCCGTGATCATGTCGGCCGAGCCGCTGATCGACACCGTTCCGCTGTGGCGCCGCGACGACGGCGCGCTGATCACCGGCTGGGACTACCCGTCCTGCGAGGCGATCGGCCTGCTGAAGATGGACTTCCTCGGGCTGCGCACCCTCACCGTCATCGGCGACGCGATCGACAACGTCCGCGCCAACCGCGGCGTCGACGTCGACCTCGAGAACCTCGCGCTGGACGATCCGGACACCTACGCGCTGCTGGCCCGCGGCGAGAGCCTGGGCGTCTTCCAGCTCGACGGCGCGGCCATGCGGGAGCTGCTGCGCCGCCTGCGGCCCACCGGGTTCGGCGACATCATCGCGGTCAACGCCTGTACCGGCCGGGGCCGATGGCGATGAACACCCACCTGAACTACGCCGACCGCAAGAACGGTCGCCAGCGCGTCGAGCCGATCCACCCCGAGCTCGCCGAGCCCCTGCGCGACATCCTCGCCGAGACCCACGGCCTGGTCGTCTACCAGGAACAGATCATGCAGATCGCGCAGCGCGTGGCCGGCAACTCGATGGGCCGCGCCGACGTCCTGCGCCGGGCGATGGGCAAGAAGAAGGAGGTGCTCGAAGAGGAGTTCGACGGGTTCCGGGCCGGCATGCGCGCCTCCGGGTTCTCCGACGAGGCCGTGCGGGCGCTGTGGGACACGATCCTCCCGTTCGCCGGGTACGCGTTCAACAAGTCGCACGCCGCCGGGTACGCCCTGGTCGGCTACTGGACGGCGTACCTCAAGGCGCGCCACCCCGTGGAGTACATGGCGGCGCTGCTGACCTCGGTGGGCAACGACAAGGACAAGTCCGCGGTCTACCTCGCCGAGTGCAGGCGGCTCGGCATCCGCGTGCTCCCGCCCGACGTCAACTCCTCGGCCCGGCGTTTCGCCGCCGTCGGCGACGACATCCGCTTCGGCCTGGAGGCCGTGCGCAACGTCGGCGCGGGCGTCGTGGAGTCGATCCTCTCCACCCGCGAGCGCGGCGGGCCCTACCGTTCCTTCCCCGACTTCCTCGACCGCTCCGAGCTCGCGGTCTGCGCCAAGCGGGCCCTCGAGTCCCTCGCCAAGGCCGGCGCCTTCGAATCGCTGGGCGCGACCCGCCGAGCCGTGGTGGAGGTGCACGAGGCGGCCGTCGACGCCGTCGTCCCGCTCGAGCGGCGGGCGGCAGCGGGCCAGTACAACCTGTTCGGGGACGACGCGGCGGAGCCGGAGTCCGCTTCGCCGTTCGCGCACCTGCGGCTGCTCCCCGACGAGTACTCGCGGGCGGAGCTGCTCGCCCACGAGCGGGAGATGCTCGGTCTCTACGTCACGGCCCACCCCCTGGACGGCGCAGAGCACCTGCTGCGCCGCCACGCCGACCGCTCGATCGCCGCGCTGCTCGCCGACCGGCCCCGCGAGTGGGAGGTCACGATCGCCGGGCTGATCACCGCGGTGGACCGGCGCGTCGACAAGCGGGGCGAGCCGTGGGCGATCTGCACCGTCGAAGACCTCGACGCGAGCCTGGAGGTCCTGTTCTTCGCCCGGGCGTACGCGGTGGTCGGCGCGCAGCTCGCCGAGGACGCCGCGGTGGCTGTCACCGGGCGGGTGAGCTGGCGCGAGGACCGCATGTCGGTGTTCGGTGAGTCCCTGACGGTGCTCGACCTGGCCGTGACCGGGCCCGAGCCCCTGGTGCTGTCGTGCGCGCCGGAGCGCCTCGACGCCGACGCCGTCGACGAGCTGCGGCGCACGCTCCTCGCTCACCGCGGCGACGTGCCGGTGCACGTCCGGGTCGGTGAGCGCCTGTTCGCGCTCGACGACTACCCGGTGGCGGCCACCGCGGCGCTCCTGGGCGAGCTGAAGGCCGTGCCGGCGATCGCGGTGCTGCCGGCGACGTACGCTGGAGAGCGTGGTTCCGGTGATCGGCGTGCTCGCGTTGCAGGGTGACGTCCGCGAGCACGTGGCGGCCCTCGAGGCCTGTGGCGACGTGCGCGCGGTGCCGGTGCGGCGCTCGTCCGAGCTCGACGCGGTCGACGCCCTCGTGATCCCGGGCGGCGAGTCCACGACGATGAGCCGGCTGCTGCAGACGTTCGAGCTGCTCGACCCGCTGCGCAAGCGGATCGTCGACGGGATGCCGGCGTACGGCTCGTGCGCCGGGATGATCCTCCTGGCCAGCGAGGTCCTCGACGGCCGCCCCGACCAGCAGCAGCTGGGCGGCCTCGACGTCGTGGTTCGGCGCAACGCCTTCGGCCGCCAGGTCGACTCGTTCGAGACCGACCTGGAGTTCGCCGGCCTCCCCGACGGTCCCGTCCGGGCGGTGTTCATCCGCGCCCCGTGGGTCGAGTCGGTCGGGCCGGCGGTCGAGGTGCTCGCCGCGGTGCCACCCCGCACGCTCTCGGGAGCCGACGCCGGTCCCGCGGCCGGCCGGGCGGTGGCCGTGCGGCAGGGCGCGGTGATCGCCACGGCGTTCCACCCGGAGCTGACCGGTGACCTGCGCGTCCACGGCCTCTTCTGCGACCTGGTGAAGCGGGCGAGGAACTAGCCCGGCAAGCGGCGCCCCCGATGACAGCATGGTGGCTTTACTGCCGTATTCCGCCAGTAAGGCCACCATGCTGGCGTCCGTCGTCGCGTGGTGAGGCCCGCACGTCGGGCCTCGGGCGGCTGGCGGCTGACGCGTAGGACTTGCGCAGTTCGTCGATGACCTGCGCGCGGTGGGTGCGCAGCCGCCTCGGGAGCGTGGGCAGCACGGTGACGCCGGCGGCGGCGAACCGCGCCCGCTTCTCCTGCTCACGCGCGTAGTCCTGTGGGGCGAGGTGCCACTCGAAGGAATTGATCTCCCACGCCAGGCACACGTCGTCCCACCAGGCGTCGGCGATCCCGAGCAGGTTCCCGTCGGCGTCGTGGACCCGGGCGTTCCACCACGGCTCCGGTAGCCCGGAGCGCTGCCACAGCTTCTTCGCGTCCGCTTCGGCAGCGGACAGCACTCCGGCGCTGACGTCCTGGAGGACCTTCCGCGGTGTCGACGAGCCGCGTCGCCCACTCTCCGTCAGCTCGGCCGACAGCTGGGTCACCGTGCACAACCGGCGTTGCACGGCATCCGAGACGAGTTCGGTGATCTCGCGTCGCGACCGGAGACGTCGGGCGGCGTCGATCACGGCACGGGCGGGCGGTGCGAGCGGGAAGCCGCCCCGGACGATGGGTGCGGGAAGGCGAGCGGTCCGCTCCACGTGCATCAACTCGGTGTTGCGGACCTGGCGGGCGTGGGGCACGAGCAGGTGCAGCGCGGGCGGGAGCGCCGGGCCCCGGCGGACGCCGTACCGATGGCACGCGTGCAGGCCCGTGATCATGCTGCCCGGGCCCCCGTGCATCACGGCGGCGGTCGCGAGCTGGTCGGGCGTCGGGTGCCCCGTCGCCATCAGGAGGATCCCGGGTGCGAGCCGCTGCCAGGGGCCGCCGTCGCGGCAGCGCCGGTACACGGTGGTCTCCGGCAGACCGAGCTCCACGAGTTGCCGGGCGCGGATCACCCCGGCCACCGCTGCCGCGAACAGGTCGTCAGGATGAGGGCTGCCGGCGCGCATCCGCATGGCCCGATGATGCGCGGCAGCCCCGATGTACGGAGGCGAACGAGGAAACTGAGGCCCCATCGCTGTTGCCCCGTGTGCCAGCGTGGTGGCCATACTGCCGGGTTATGCCAGTAGAGCCACCATGCTGGCATTACGGGGCGCGGCCACGGAGGAGTCCGAGCGGCCGCGACTGCCGCCGCCGGTACCATCGACGGGATCTGTGCACGGCGAAGGGACGAACGGTGAGCGGCCACTCCAAATGGGCGACGACCAAGCACAAGAAGGCCGTCATCGACGCCCGGCGCGGCAAGATGTTCGCCAAGTTGATCAAGAACATCGAGGTGGCCGCGCGCACCGGCGGCGGTGACCCCGACGGCAACCCCACGCTCTACGACGCCATCCAGAAGGCGAAGAAGAGCTCGGTGCCCAACGACAACATCGAGCGCGCCGTCAAGCGCGGCTCGGGCGCCGACGCCGGGGGCGCCGAGTACCAGAACATCACCTACGAGGGATACGGCCCCAACGGTGTCGCGGTGCTCATCGAGTGCCTCACCGACAACCGCAACCGCGCCGCCACCGAGGTGCGCCTCGCGATGACCCGCAACGGTGGCCAGATGGCCGACCCGGGCTCCGTCGCCTACCTGTTCACGCGCAAGGGCGTGGTGATCGTCCCGAAGAACGGGCTCACCGAGGACGACGTGCTGATGGCCGTGCTCGACGCGGGCGCGGAGGAGGTCAACGACCTCGGCGAGAGCTTCGAGGTCGTGTCCGAGGCCACCGACCTCATCGCCGTGCGCACCGCGCTGCAGGAGGCCGGGATCGAGTACGACTCGGCCGACCCCACCTTCCTGCCGTCGATGTCGGTGCCGCTGGACGCCGAGGCGGCCAAGAAGGTGTTCCGGCTGATCGAGGCCCTCGAGGACTCCGACGAGGTCCAGAACGTCTACGCCAACTTCGACGTCTCCGACGAGGTGATGGCAGAGGTCGGCTGAGCCCGCAGCAGCTGACGAACGGCACCTTCGCCGGTACCTAGCCGACGAGGGTGCCGTTCGCCGTGTCCGGGGGCTGGTGCCGGTGCACCCGGACGCGTGCCGGGCGCACCGAGCGGCCGTCGACCTCCAGCCCGGGCTCCAGCAGCTCGGCGACCGTGCGGTCGAGCGCCGCGTCGTCGGTGGCCACGACCTCCGCAGCCTCCATCATGGCGGCGCTGAACGGGTGCCCGGGCCGTGGCGAGACCAGCGCGCCGCCGCGGCCGGCGAGCAGCCGTTCCAGCCCGGCCGCGATCGCCTCGAACGCGGAGCGCTCCTTCCGGGCGCGGGTCGCGGCCGCGCAGGCGACCGCGTCGGAGCGCAGCGCGTGCAGCTCCACGAGCAGCGGTACGTCCGGTGCGGCCCGGGAGCCGCCCTCCGCCAGCCGCGCGAGCGCGGCGGACTGGCGGGTGACGATCCGGGACAGGTCGTCGATCTTGTCGACGAGCTCCTGAAGGTCCACCACCCGGGGGAACCTATCGCTACCCTGCGGTCGTGGCCGTCCACGGTATCGATCTCGGCACCACGAACTCCGCCATCGCCCACACCGACATCGACGGACGGCCCGTGGTGCTCGCGGGGCTGGGCGGCTCGCCCACCACCCCGTCGGTGGTGCTGTTCGCAGGCCCGGACGAGCACGTCGTCGGGGAGGGGGCGCGCCGGGAGGCGCGGCTCGACCCGGAGCACGTCTGCGCGCTGGTGAAGCGCCGGATGGGCGACGCGGAGTGGCGGTTCGTGGCACACGGCAGGTCGTGGTCGGCGCCCGCGGTGTCGTCGCTGATCCTGAAGAGCCTCGTCGCCGATGCGGGCTTCGCCACGGGCGAGGCCCCGTCGGCGGCCGTGATCACCGTGCCCGCCTACTTCGGCGACGAGGAGCGGCGCGCCACGGTGCTGGCGGGCAGCTACGCCGGGCTGGACGTCGTCGACGTGCTGTCCGAGCCGATCGCGGCGGCGCTGGCGTACGGGTTCGGGCGCCTGGAGGGCAGCCCCGCGACGGGCGACTCGCACGAGACGGTGCTCGTCTACGACCTCGGCGGCGGCACGTTCGACGCCACGGTGATCGAGCTGGCCGACCGGCGCATCTCCGTGCTCGCCGTGGAGGGCGACCACCAGCTCGGCGGCGCCGACTGGGACGAGCGGATCGCGCTGCACCTGTCGCGCCGCTTCTGCGCCGAGAACCCCGACGCCGAGGACCCCCTGGACGACTCAGCGGGCTCGCAGGCCCTCGTCCTCGCCGCTGAGCGGGCGAAGCACCGGCTCACCGACGCCGACAGCACCGACGTGGTCGTCACCCACGACGGCGTCATGGCCACCGTGCGGCTCACCCGCGCCGAGCTGGAGGAGATGACGGCGCCGCTGCTGCGCCGCACGCTCGACCTCACCCGGGCGTGCCTCGCCGAGGCGGCGCGCCGTGGCGTCGACCACGTCGACCGGGTGCTGCTGGTCGGCGGGTCCTCGCGGATGCCGGCCGTCGCCGCCGCACTGGGCGACGAGCTGGGGCTCGAGCCGCGGCTGCACGACCCCGAGCTCGCCGTCGCCCACGGCGCCGCGCTGTACGGGGAGAAGAAGGAGCTCGAGCGCATGGTGGCCGCCGACCTGCGCACGCGCGGCCGGCTGCGGGACGGCACCCCCATCGAGGACGCCGCCGCCACCGACCTCGACGACGCCTGCCGCCGCGTCGCCGAGGCCTACGGGGTGCCGCTGGCGCAGGTGCGCCGGGCCGTGGAGATCCAGGTCGACACGGTCGTGTCCCGCGGGTTCGGGGTGCTCGCGATCAACGCGGTGGCGGGGCGGCTCGAGGCGACGTGGCTGGTGCACCGCAACGACCGGCTGCCCATCCGCACGAGCCGGTCCTTCGGCACCATGCGCGCTGACCAGGACATGATCCAGGTCACCGTCGTCGAGCAGCAGGGCCAGGCGGAGTCGGCCCGGCCGGAGGACGTGAAGGTCCTCATCGCCGGGGAGATCAGCGGGATCCCGCCGGGCTACGACGAGGGCAGCGAGGTGCGGGTGACGTTCGAGATGGGCTTCGACGGCGTCCTGCACGTCCACGCGTTCCACGTCGACGCGGGCATCCCGCTGCAGCTCACCGCCACCACCGGGGCCACGCTCTCGCAGGCCGAGGTGGCGCGCGAGCGCGACCAGCTGGGGAAGACCCGCCGCCGTGCGTGAGCTGGACCCCTTCGACCCCAACGAGTACCGCAAGCGGGTGCTCGCGGCCGTCGAGAAGCGGGGCGGGCCGGACGCGTCGGACCCGTTCGAGCTCTACGACCTTCCCCCGGCCGACGACCTGGACGACGCCGCCGTCGCCGAGCGGATCGAGCAGGTCTGGGCGGCCTGGCAGCGCCAGCGCGACCACCCCAAGTACCGCGTGCTCGTCGAGCTGCTCGTGCGCCGGCACGCGGAATGCAGCGCCGAGCTGCTCGACGCCGAGCGCCGCCGGGCCGCAGCGGCACGGGTGCGCGCGCAGCGCGCGCAGCGCGACGCCGCGCGCTACGAGCTGCTCGACGCGGCGATCAGGCGCCTGGTGCAGCGCCACCGCGGGGTTCCCGCCAACAAGGTGGAGGGCCTGTACGAGGTGGGGGCGCTCGCGGGGCTGAGCCGCGCCGAGGTGGACGGGCGGCTGCGGGGGCGCCGCGTGCTGCCGGCCGGTGCGCCGCCGGGACGGCCGGTGGTCGGGCCGGAGCGGCGGCGGCAGGTGCGCGCCCTGCTGGACGAGTTCGGCCGGCTCACCGGCGACGCCCCGCCGCCCACGCTGTTCGCGCTGCTCGGGCTCGGGCCCGACGCCACCGCGGAGCAGGTGGCCACCGCGGCCGGTGCGTGGCGGGCGCGCGCCCGCGAGCTGCCACCGGAGCGGCTGCGCGTCGTGGTGGACGAGCTGCTCGTCCACGTCGCCGAGCTGGTCGAGCCGGGGCGCGCGGCCGTCGACGCCTACCTGGACGCCGTGGCGGCCGACGTCGCCGAGCACCTGCGCCCGCGGGTCCGCGCCGCGGTGCTGGTCGAGGACCGGCTGGTGGCGCAGGACCGGGAGCACCTGGTCGAGGAGGCGCTCGCGCTCGGGCTGGACCGCCCCCGGGCGGAGGCGGTGCTCGCGGCGCTGGCCGACGAGCTGGCGGCGGCCGCCGACCCGCCGGCCCCGCGCGGGCGGGGGTGGGAGGAACCGCTGAAGGCGGCCCGTGCCGCGCTGCGGGCGGGCCGCGCCGTGGAGGCGCAACGGCTCGGCCGGGTGGCGGAGCAGCACGCGGGCGACGACGGGCGCACCCCGGTGCGCGCGGTGGCCGACGAGGTCGCGACCGTGCTGGCGGCTGCGGACACGCGCTGGCAGGCCGCCGTGGCCGCGCACCGCGCCGGTCGCTGGGGCGAGGCCGTCGACCTGCTGGACGAGCTCCGGCGCACCGCGTCCGACGTGCCCGGACCGGGTGGCGCCGCCCTCGACGAGCTGCTGCGCGAGGCGCGCGCCGCGCTGGAGCGGCTCCCGGTCGCCGCCCCGGCGTGGGTCAGCGCGGCCCGCGACGCCCGCGGTGACGTGCTCGTGCTGTGGGCGGCGTCCACCACCCCCGGTGTCGAGTACCGGGTGAGCAGGCGGGGCCCGGACGGCCGCTGGCAGGTGCTGGCCCGTACCGGCACCACCTCGTGGGACGACGGCGCCGCACCGGTCGGGGTGGAGGTGCCGGTGTACGCGGTGACCGCGCTGCACGGCGGCCGCACGTCGGGGGAGACGCGATCGGACGGCTGAGCACCGAGCGCAGGTGCGCGCCGCCCGACAGGCCGGGCAACACCGTCGGGGTGTGGTCCTACACTCGCGTCCCGTGAGCACCGCCACCACCTCCTCCAGCAAGCCCGGCGCCGCGCAGGACGCGCCGCCGTCAACGGGGCGGCGGTTGCTGCTGCTCGACGGCCACTCGCTGGCCTACCGCGCGTTCTTCGCGCTCCCCGCGGAGAACTTCCGCACCGGCACCGGGCAGACCACCAACGCGGTCTACGGCTTCACCTCGATGCTGATCAACCTGCTGCGCGACGAGCAGCCCACGCACCTCGCGGTGTGCTTCGACGTCTCGCGGTCCACGTTCCGCAACGAGCGCTACGCCGAGTACAAGGCCAACCGCACGACCACTCCGGATGATTTCCGGGGGCAGGTCGACCTCATCAAGGAGGTCCTGCGTGCGCTCAACATCCCCGAGTTCGGCGTCGAGGGCTACGAGGCCGACGACCTGATCGCCACCCTCGCCACCCAGGCCGAGGCCGATGGCTTCCAGGTGCTCATCACCACCGGCGATCGCGACGCGTTCCAGCTGGTCAGCGACAACGTCATGGTGCTCTACCCGAAGCGCGGCGTCTCCGAGCTCTCCCGGGTCGACCCGGACGAGGTGATGAACCGCTACGGCCTCACCCCCACGCAGTACCCCGACTTCGCCGCGCTGCGCGGCGACCCCAGCGACAACCTGCCGAACATCCCCGGCGTGGGGGAGAAGACGGCCGCCAAGTGGGTGCGCGAGTTCGGCTCGCTCGCCGAGCTCACCGACCGCGTCGACGAGGTCAAGGGCAAGGCGGGCGACGCGCTGCGGGCCCACCTGGCGGGCGTGCTGCTCAACCGCCAGCTCACCGAGCTCATCCGCGACGTGCCGCTCGACGCCCGGCCCGCCGACCTCGTCGTGCGGCCGTGGGACCGCGACGCCGTGCACCGGCTGTTCGACGAGCTGGAGTTCCGGGTGCTGCGCGAGCGGCTGTTCTCCACCCTCCAGAGCGCCGAGCCCGAGGCCGAGGGCGGCATCGAGGTGCAGGGCGGCGCGATCGAGCCGGGTGGGGTGCGGGCCTGGCTCGACGAGCACGCCCGCGACGGCCGGCGCGTCGGGGTGTCCTTCGCCGGCATCCGCGGCGGCGTCACCACCGCCGATCTGTCCGGCATCGGCCTCGCCGTCGGCGAGCCCACCGTCGAGGACCGTGCGGAAGGTGCCGCCGCCGGTGTGCCGCAGGCGGGCTACCTCGACGTCACCCGCCTCACCCCGGACGACGAGGCTGCGCTGGGGGAGTGGCTCGCCGACCCGTCCGTCCCGAAGGCCGCCCACGACGCCAAGTCCGCGCTCCACGCGCTGCGCGGGCGCGGCTGGACCCTCGGCGGGCTCACCAGCGACACCGCGCTCGCGGCCTACCTCGCCCGGCCGGGCCAGCGCAGCTTCGACCTGGCCGACCTCGCGCTGCGTTACCTGCGTCGCGAGCTGCGCTCCGACGGCGAGGCCGAGAACGGCCAGCTGTCGCTGCTCGGCGGCGAGGAGGAGGCCGACGCCGCCCACGCGCAGGTGCAGATGGTCGCCGCGTCCGCCGTCGCCGAGCTGGCCGACGCCCTCGACGCCGAGCTGGCGCAGCGCGGCGGCACCGAGCTGCTCGCCGAGCTGGAGCTCCCGCTCGAGTACGTGCTCGCCGACCTGGAGACCGCCGGCATCGCCGTCGACGGCGACGCCCTCTCCGCGCTGGAGGCGGAGTTCGGCGCGCAGGTCAAGCAGGCCGCCCAGGACGCCTACGCGGTGATCGGCAAGGAGATCAACCTCGGGTCGCCCAAGCAGCTGCAGGTCGTGCTGTTCGACGAGCTGGGCATGCCGAAGACCAAGCGTACCAAGACCGGCTACACCACCGACGCCGACGCGCTGCAGACGCTCTTCGAGCAGACCGGCCACGAGTTCCTGTCCCACCTGCTCCTGCACCGCGACGCCACCCGGCTCAAGGTCACCGTCGAGGGCCTGCTCAAGTCGGTGGCCGACGACGGGCGCATCCACACCACCTACAGCCAGACGATCGCGGCCACCGGCCGGCTGTCGTCCACGGAGCCCAACCTGCAGAACGTCCCGATCCGCACCGCCGCAGGCCGCCGGATCCGCGAGACGTTCGTGGTGGGCCCGGAGCACGCCGAGCTGATGACCGCCGACTACAGCCAGATCGAGATGCGGATCATGGCGCACCTGTCCGAGGACTCGGCGCTCATCGAGGCGTTCCGGTCCAGCCACGACTTCCACGCCGACACCGCGGCGCGGGTGTTCGGCTGCGAGCCCACCGACGTGTCGGTCGAGCAGCGGGCCAAGATCAAGGCGATGAACTACGGGCTGGCCTACGGCCTGTCCGCGTTCGGTCTCTCCGGCCAGCTGCGGATCTCCACCGAGGAGGCCCGCGCGCTCATGGACGACTACTTCGAGGTCTTCGGCGGGGTGCGCGACTACCTGCGCAGCATCGTCGGCGTCGCCCGCAAGGAGGGCTACACGGCCACGATCATGGGGCGCCGCCGGTACCTGCCGGACCTCACCAGCGACAACCGCCAGCGCCGGGAGATGGCCGAGCGGATGGCGCTCAACGCGCCGATCCAGGGCAGCGCCGCCGACATCATCAAGGTGGCCATGCTCGGCGTCCACCGCGCCCTCGCCGCGGAGAGTCTGCGCAGCCGCATGCTCCTGCAGGTGCACGACGAGCTCGTGCTCGAGATCGCCGAGGGCGAACGCGAGCGCGTGGAGGAGCTCGTCCGGCGCGAGATGGGGGCGGCGGCGAAGCTGTCGGTGCCGCTGGAGGTCTCCGTCGGCTACGGGCGCAGCTGGGACGACGCGGCCCACTGACCGCCCCCCGCGAGCCGGCCTGCGCATCCGATCATGCCCTGCGGATGTACGGCGTCGCTCGGGCGGACGGAGCCTCGACGCCACCCGCAGACTGCGAGACGATGGGCGGCCGACTGGTCGGCCATCACGTCATCGAGGAGGCCGCGCGGTGTCAGTGCAGAATCCCGGGCAGCTCCACCAGGAGTGGGAGAAGGCGTTCAACGGCGGCGACATCGACGGTCTCGTCGCGCTCTACGAGCCGGGCGCGACGGTCATCCCGCAGCCCGGGAACCCGGTGACAGGACACGCTGCGATACGTGAGGCGCTCGGTGGCTTCCTCGCGCTGCACGGGCAGTTCCAACTGCGAACCGACGCTGTGGTCGAGTGCGGCGACATCGCCGTGGGGTACGGCTCGTGGACCCTCAAGGGCGGCACCGACCCCGACGGGAACACCGTCAACCTGGAGGGCCGAGCCACGGACGTCATGCGCAAGCAGCCCGACGGCTCGTGGCTCGACGTCATCGACGATCCGTACAGTAGCGGCTGACACCACTCGGTCTGCCGTCCGCCCTTCGGTCGTGCACGGCTGACGGCGGGAGGTCCGGCTCGCGGGCGGTTGCTACCGAGGCGGTCAGGGCACGAGCCCACCCCGGCCGTGCACGCGGCCCTGCTCCAGGTCGGCCATGGCGTCGGCGAACGCGCCGAGGGGGTAGGTGCGCGTGTGCACCTGCACCGCTCCTGCAGCGGCGAGGGCCGTGAGTTCGCGCAGGTCGTCATGGGTGCCCACCGCGTTCCCGACGATGCTGATCTCCGGCACCACGGCGAACGTCGGCACCCGCAGCTCGCCGGCGTCGCCCTCGCCGACGAAGTCGATGACGGCCTCGGCGCCGCGCCGCCGGTCAGCGCCCGCACCCGCTCGCCCGCTCGGCTGTCGGCCGCCACGACGTGGTGCGCCCCGCAGCCGGCGGCGAGTTTCAACGCGTCCGGGTCGCGGTCGACGGCGATGATCTCGGCGCGTCCCCGACGGCGACGTTCTCGACCGCCGAGCCGACGTCCTGCACCCATCCGGCGTTCTCGTGCCCCAGCGTGATCGGCAGCTCGGTGGGGACCGCGGGAGCGAACCACCCGTCCCGGACGTGCAGGTCGGTCCGGCACACGGACCGGTGAGTAGGGGAGGAAAGGGATCGCGTCCCGCGGCCGGGCTGTCGTCCGCGGTTCGGTCGACGTGTCGCGACGGGTGGTCATGCGGCGGCGCGCGCGGGCTCCAGAACGGTCAGGCGGGCCGGGCCGAGCCGGAGGATGCCGTCGTCGAGCGGCTCGCACCGCACGCCGCCGCGGCCGCGCAGCGCCCGGAAGGCGCCGGGGGCGAGCACGACATCCATCCAGCGGCACGGGTTGGCCGGACGGTGGGCCCGGAAGCGCACGGGGCCGTCGCCCGAGTCGAGGCCGAACACGGCGCCCGCGTGGTCGCGGCCGGCGGCGAGGCGGTCGACGGGGTAGCCGCGCAGCACCACGTTGCGGCGCGTCAGCCGCGGGTCCGGGACAGCGGGGAGGGCGAGCTGGTGGGCGAGGGTGTCGAGCGACTCGGCCGCGATCAGCGTGACGGCGGCGTGCCGGTGCGCCGGCCGGCCGAAGTAGCGGTCGCCGACGAGCCCGAGCCCGGCGCGCACCTCGACCGAATCCGGACGGCGGCCGTCCGGGTCGGGGCGGGGTCCGTCGTCGGGCCGGCCCTCGTAGGCGTGGACCGGGGAGACGAGGAGGCCGACGATCTCGACCGGGATCTCCACCAGCCCGACGCTACTTGCGGACCACCCGCTCCGGCTCACCCGGCTTCCAGATCGTCACCTCCATCGCGCCGTCGACGATCTCCACCGACGAGGCGCCGGTCAGGTCCGCGACGTAGAAGGGCCGGAACTCCCGCCCCCGCAGGTCGAACCCGATCTGCGCGTAGAGCCAGTCGGCGTACCGCTGGTGCAGGGCATCGTCCTGCTCGTCGCGCACGCGCCCGAAGAGCTTCGCGTCGCCGTCCGACACATGGGTGTCCACGGTTGCGGTGTGCAGGCAGAAGCGCGGGTCGCGGGCGAGGTCGGAGAACTTCGTGGTGCCCGGCATGCCGCCGACGACCAGCCGCCCCTCGAAGATCCGCGGCTCGATCGGGCTGATCCGCGGGAAGCCGTCGGAGCGCAGCGTGGCCAGCATGCACAGGTTCCCGGTCTTCGCGTGCCGGCGCGTGAAGACCTCGGCGATCCGCGGCGCGCCGTCGGTGAACTCGTCCCAGGTGCTCATGGCGGCGACGCTAGAGACCAACAGTGACAGCAGCTGTCAGGGAGACCTGGTGGACGTCACACACCAACTTCGGAGCTCACACACCGACTGCAGTTGGTGTGCCGGCGCCACACTTGGTGTGTTGACCGGCTCAGTGCGGCTCGCGGCCGATCAGCACGCGGGCCGGGGGGAGGTTCCGCCAGACCGTCGGGCTCGCGGTGAGCGAGCCGAACGCCGCCCGCAGGTCCTCGGCCTGCCTCCGGGCGGGCGCGAGCAGGTGGAAGCCGCGGAGGGTGGCCTGCGTGAACGTGCCGGACGGGGCGAGGGCGTCCGCGACGAGCCGCGGCACCGGCGCGGCCGCATACGCCGCCCAGGGCAGCAGGCTCACGATCGCGTCCGCCCGGTCGACGCCGTGCTCGCCCAGGACCGCCGGCAGCCGGGCCGCGTCGGCGCGCACCACCGTGACGCCCGGGTGCCGGTCGGCGAGCCGCTCGGCGAGCACCGGGTTGATCTCGACGGCGATGTGCCGCCCGGTGCCGCGGAGGTGGCCCTGCAGCGCGCCGGTGACCCGCCCGGTGCCGGCGCCCAGCTCGACGACGACCCGCGGGCCGTCGAGCCGGTGCGGCGCGAGCATGGCCGTGACCAGCGCGTCGGAGCTCGCCGTCACGGTGGCGACGCGCGTCGGCGCGCGCAGGAACTCCTGGAACAACACTCGGCCGTCACCCACGCCGTGACCCTAGGGAGCGGGCCGGGCGGGTGGGGTGACGCGCAGGGGAACATCAGCCGTCGGGCACGCGCGCGAGGTCGCGGGCGCGCAGCGCGAGCCACAGCTCGTGCCGGTCGTGCGCCGAGCCCAGCCTGCGGCCGGTGAGCCGCTCCACGGTCGCGATCCGGTTCCGCACCGTGTGGCGGTGCACCTGCAACGCGGCCGCGGCCCCCTCCCAGTGGCCGTTGTGCTCGAGGAACGCGGTGAGGGTGCGCACGAGCTCGGCGGACCGTTCGTCCGCGTCGAGCGGCCCGAGCACGGCGTCCGCGTAGCCCTGCAGCCGCTCCCCGGGCACGGTCGCGAGGAGCTGGCGGCTGCTCGCGACGTCGGCGGCGTGCACGTGGCGGCCGGCGATCCGGCTCTCCGGCAGGGCGGAGCGCGCCTGCCGGAGCGACACGGCGAGCGCCCCCGGGCGCACGCCGATCCCGATCCCGGCCGGGCGCGCCGGGGCGAGGGTGCCCAGTACCGCGGCGAGATCCACGCTGACGGGAACGGCGATCTCGACGCACGGCTCCTGCCCGATCTCGACGACGCGGGTCAGAGCGTCGGGCAGCGCGCCCGCGATGTCGGCGGCGAGCTCCACAGGCCGGGGCGCGGCGACGACCGCGGCCCGCAGGTCGCCGTCGGGCAGGCCCACCGCGTCCAGCCAGCGGGCGGCGGCGACGTCCTCCACGGTGCCGCGGGCCAGCCGGGCCAGCACCTGTGCGCGGTCGCGCTGCCGCGCTGCACCCAGCCCGTGCACGCGTTCGAGCTCGAGCGACAGCAGCGAGACGAGGTCGCCGGTGACGAGGTCGGCCCCGGCCCGCTCGGGCGGCCCGGTGACGAGCAGCCAGGCGCGCAGCCTGCGCGACCCCAGTGGGTGCACCTCGCGCCGGTGCTCGGCGGTCGTGTCGACGGCGGCGCCGAGCAGCCCCTGGGCGCGGACCATGGCGAGCATGCCGGTGAACTCGCCCGCGAGGGCCTCGTGGCCCGCGCGGGAGCTCGCGATCGGGCGTTCCAGCAGGTCGACGACGAGCGCGGTGCGGCCGGTGGCCCGCTCGTACGCGCCGAGGATGCCGGCGAGCCCGCCGGGCTGGACGGCGGCCGCGGTGAGCGCGCGCTGGGTGTGCAGCGCCCACTCCAGCCGGTGGCGCTCCTCGCGCGCCCGCCAGGCGAACACCGCCTTGGTGACGGCGATGAAGGGCACCCCGTCCGGCACGGTGAGCAGCGGCAGGCCGGCGTCGTCGGCCGCGCGGACCAGGCAGGGCGGCGCCGACTGGTAGCGCAGGTCCGCGCCGAGCCCGAGGCCGAGGGCCCGCACGCCCGCGGCGTGCAGCCCGGCCACGTAGGCGGCGCAGCCCGGGTCGGACTCGTCGAGCAGCAGGCCGATGGTGAGCAACAGCTCCCCGCCCTGCAGCCACGGTCCCGGCTCCGCGAGCTCGGACACGGCCGCGGCCTCGATCTCGCGGTCCAGGCCGCCGCGGCCGGCGACGACGCCGAGCCCCAGCGCCGGATCCGCGGCGAGGTCGGCGACGGTCAGCAGCCCGGCCTCCTGGACGTTCCGGCCAATCAGGAGTTGTCACTTTAGACGCCATGGCGATGTGCCGGGAAGCATGGGGAGCCCACCCTGGGCCGATGCCGCTGGGACCAGTCGACGCGACCGTGACGCCCCGCTTCGCCGGCCCGGACACGTTCGCCCGCATTCCGCGCCTCGACCAGGTCACGGACGTGGACGTGGCGGTGCTCGGGATGCCGTTCGACTCGGGCGTGTCCTACCGGCCCGGCGCCCGCTTCGGACCGGCGCACGTGCGCGCGTCGTCGAAGCTGCTGCGCCCGTTCCACCCCGGCCTGGGCGTGTCGCCGTTCGCCGCCCAGCAGGTGGTCGACGCCGGGGACGTCGCGATCAACCCGTTCGACCTCGATGACGCGATCCGGGCGGTCGAGCGCGCCTCCGACGAGCTGCGGGGGAACGGCGCGCGGCTGCTCTCGGTCGGCGGCGACCACACGATCGCGCTGCCGCTGCTGCGCTCGGTGCACCGCGAGCACGGACCGGTCGCCGTGCTCCACTTCGACGCCCACCTCGACACCTGGGACACCTACTTCGGCGCGCCCTACACCCACGGCACGCCGTTCCGGCGGGCGAGCGAGGAGGGCCTGCTCGACCCGGAGCGCTGCCTGCACGTCGGGATCCGTGGGCCGCTGTACGCGGCGAGCGACCTGCGCGACGACCGCGCGCTCGGCTTCCAGGTGATCGGCTCCGACGACTTCCAGACCGACGGGCTCGCCGCCGTCGTCGAGCGGATGCGCGCCCGGCTCGGCGACGGGCCGGTCTACGTCTCGGTCGACATCGACGTGCTCGACCCCGCGCACGCGCCCGGCACCGGCACGCCCGAAGCGGGCGGGCTCACCAGCCGGGAGCTGCTGCACGCGCTGCGCGCACTGGCGGGCACCGACATCGTCGGGGCCGACATCGTCGAGGTCGCCCCGGCCTACGACCACGCGGAGATCACCGGGATCGCGGCTGCACACGTGGCGTACGAGCTGCTGGCCGTGCTGGCGGCGACGACCGGGGCGACATGAGCACGCGCAACGGCGGTGCCCCCAACGGCGGTGCGGCCGTCGTCGAGACCCTCGCCGCGCACGGCGTCGACACCGTCTTCGGCATCCCGGGCACCCACAACCTGGAGCTCTACCGGCACCTCGCGCCGTGCGGGATCCGCGCGGTGACGCCGCGGCACGAGCAGGGCGCCGGCTACGCCGCCGAGGGGTACGCGCGCGTCGGCGGCAGGCCCGGTGTCGTGCTGACCACCAGTGGTCCCGGGCTGACGAACGCGATGACGGCGGCGGCCGCCGCCTACGCCGAGTCGCAGCCGGTGCTCGTCCTCTCCCCGGGGGTCCCGACGGGCGCCGAGGGCGCCGACCTCGGCCTGCTGCACGAGACCAAGGACGCGAGCGGCGCGATGGGTCGCCTCGTGCGCTGGAGCCGGCGCGTGGCGAGCCCCGAGGAGGCCGCCGACGCCGTCACGGAGGCGTTCGCCGCGTTCCGCGGGACGCGGCCGCGGCCGGTGCACCTCGAGATCCCGCTGGACGTGCTGGAGCAGCCGTGGGGCGGCAGCCCGTGGGTCGGTGCCGTCACACCGGTGCCCGCCCCCGACGCCGCCGACGTCCGGCGGGCGGCCACCCTGCTCGCCGGCGCCCGCCGCCCGCTGGTGATCGCGGGCGGCGGCGCCGTGGACGCGGCCGCGGAGGTCCGGGGGCTCGCCGAGGCCCTGCGAGCGCCCGTCGCCACCACCGTCAACGGCAAGGGGGTGCTCGACGAGTCACACCCGCTCGCCGTCGGCGCCGCGGTGCGGCTGCGCGCCCTCCAGAAGGCGGCCGCGGACAGCGACGCCCTGCTCGTGGTGGGCAGCGAGCTCGGCGACGCCGACCTGTGGGAGGGCCGGATCGGGGCCGAGGCCGTGATCCGCTGTGACATCGACCGCGGGCAGCTGCACAAGAACTGCCGGGCCGACGTCGCGCTGCTCGGCGACGCCGCGGCCACCCTGCGCGCGCTGCTCGCCGCGCTCCCGGAGCGCGTGCAGGCGCCGGTCGACGTGGACGGGCTGCGGGAGGCGTGCCGCGCCGAGGCGCGGGCCGGCGCCGGGGGCTACGAGCGCATCAACGCCGCCGTCCGGGCCGGGCTGCCGGCCGACGCCGTGCTCGCGGGTGACAGCTCACAGGTCACGTACCTGGGCTCGGTGCACTTCTTCGACGTCCCGGCGCCGCGGCGGTTCTGCTACACCCCCGGCTACGCCACGCTCGGGTACGGTCTGCCGGCGGCGATCGGGGCGTCGCTCGCCCGGCCCGGCCACCCCGCCGCGGTCCTGCTGGGGGATGGGGCGTTCCTGTTCTCCGTGCAGGAGCTGGCCACCGCCGTCGACCTGCGGTTGCCGCTGCCGATCGTCGTGGTCGACAACGGCGGCTACCGGGAGATCCGCGACCAGCAGGAGGCACGGGGCATCCCACCCGTCGGCGTGGACCTGCCCGTGCCCGACCTCACCGCGCTCGCCGGGGCCTTCGGCGCCCTCGGCGTGCGCACGACCGACCCGGGCGCGCTCACCGCGCTCGTGGCCGACGCGCTGTCGGCCGACCGCCCGACCCTCATCCACCTGAACAACCGGGAGTGAGACGTGGACGTCGCCATCGTCGCCGCCTACCTCGTCGCCATGATCGCCTTCGGCTTCTGGGGCAAGCGCAGGGCCAGGACCGAAGCGGACTTCCTCGTCGCCGGCAGGCGGCTCGGCCCGCTGCTCTACGCCGGCACGATGTCCGCGCTCGTGCTCGGCGGGGCGTCGACGATCGGTGGCGTCGGTCTCGGCTACGAGTACGGGCTGTCGGGCATGTGGCTGGTGGTCGCCATCGGGGCGGGCGTCCTGCTGCTGTCGCTGCTGTTCGCCGGGCGGGTGCAGCGGCTGCGCGTCTACACGGTGAGCCAGATGCTCGAGCTGCGGTACGGGCCGGGGGCGAGCGTGCTGTCCGGGGTGGTGATGTTCGGCTACACGCTGATGCTGACCGTGACCTCGACGATCGCGTACGCCACGATCTTCGCGGCGCTGCTCGACCTCCCCCGGGTGCCGTCGATCATCGTGGGCGGCGTCGTCGTGGTGGTCTACTCGGCGCTGGGCGGGATGTGGTCGATCACGCTCACCGACTTCGTGCAGTTCCTGATCCAGACCGTCGGGATCTTCCTGATCCTGCTGCCGGTGGTGCTCGTGCGGGCGGGCGGGTTCGCGGCGGTGCCGCCGGAGGCGCTCTCGCTCACCACGATCGGCGGGGACACGATCGTGACGTACTTCGTCGTCTACACGTTCGGCCTGCTCATCGGGCAGGACATCTGGCAGCGCGTGTTCACCGCCCGCAGCCCGGGCGTGGCCCGCTGGGGCGGGGCGGCGGCAGGGGTCTACTGCCTGCTGTACGGCGTGGCCGGCGCGCTGGTCGGGATGGGGGCGAGCGTGCTCGTCCCGGGCCTGGCGGAGCGCGACGACGCCTTCACCGCCGTGGTGGCCGCGACCATGCCCCCGGCGCTGGCGGGGCTGGTGCTCGCGGCGGCGCTGGCCGCCGTCATGTCCACCGCGAGCGGTGCGCTGATCGCGAACGCCACGGTGTTCGGCCAGGACATCCTGCAGCGGCTGCGCGGGCGCGCACCCGCGGGCGGGGAGGAGGACCACGTGCGCGGAAACCGGCTGCTCATCGTCGGGCTCGGCGCCGTGGTGATCGTGATCTCGTGCCTGCTGCAGGACGTGGTGGCCGCGCTGACGATCGCCTACGACATCCTGGTCGGCGGCCTGCTCGTGCCGATCCTCGGCGGGCTCGTGTGGCGGCGGGCCACGATCGTCGGCGCCGTGGCCGCGATGGCCGTCGGGACCGTCGCGACACTGGCGACGATGGCCGTCGTCGGCGACATCTACGCGAACGAGCCGGTCTACGTGGGGCTGGCGGCGGGCCTGGTCGCGTTCGTGGCCGGGAGCGCCGCGTCCCGTCCCACCGCGTCCGACGTGCTCGCCGAGTGGGACCGGCGCAGCGCGGCGGAGCGGGCACCCGTGGTGTGATGGTCCGGTGCCGGCGCCCGTCGTCCCCGCTGTGTTCCACCTGCGGCGGGCGCGCGACCTGATCGACCGGCACTTCGCCGAGCGGCTCGACGTCGACGCGATGGCCCGGGTGGCCGGGTTCTCCCGCTACCACTTCGTGCGGGCCTTCAAGGCGGCCTACGGGGAGACGCCGGGCCGGTACCTCACCCGCCGTCGCGTCGAGCGCGCCCAGGACCTGCTGCGCTCGGCCGACCTCACGGTCACCGAGATCTGCCACCTGGTCGGCTTCTCGAGCGTCGGGTCGTTCAGCGCGCGGTTCTCGGAGCTGGTCGGGGCCTCGCCCACCGGGTACCGGCGCCTGCACGCCGAGCGCGGCGCGCCGCGGGTGCCGGGCTGCTTCGTGATGGCGTGGAGCCGTCCCGGATACCGCAATCTCGAAGAAGCACCGGGGAGCCGCAGGTCCTACCGTCGACGACATGATCAGACGGCTGTCGCACGCGTGCCTGTTCGTCCTGGACCAGGACCGGGCTAAGGAGTTCTACACCGAGAAGCTCGGCTTCGAGGTGCGCAGCGACGTGCGGATGGGTGCCGACTTCGAGGGAGCGGGAGAGGGGTTCCGCTGGCTCACGGTCGGTCCGCCCGACCAGCCGGACGTCGAGATGATCCTGGCCGACCCGCGGATGGTGAACGACGACGCCACGGCCGACCAGATCCGCGTGCTCGTCGCGAAGGGGGCGCTGGGCGCCGGGGCGATGGCCACCGACGACATCCGGACGACCTACGAGGAGCTGTCCGCGCGCGGGGTCGTGTTCACCCAGGAGCCCGCCGCGCGGCCCTACGGCGTGGAGGCGATCTTCCGCGACGACTCCGGCAACTGGTTCAGCCTCACCCAGCCGGCCGGCTGAGCGGGATCGGATCCGGGGTCGGCGCGCCCCTGCGACGCTCCGCGGGCACGCCGGTAGCCTGCCACCTCGAACGGCTGTTCGCGGAAATGATCGGCTGGCGACGATCGGCTCGGCGATGACGGGGTGGGGAGATCGGGTGCGGGTGCTCGGCGTCGACCCGGGGTTGACCCGGTGCGGGCTCGGCGTCGTCGACGGCGCGGGCGGGCGGCGTGTGCGGTGCGTGGACGTCGACGTCGTGCGCACCCCGGCGGACGCGCCGCTGCCGGAGCGGCTGCTCGCCGTCGGTGCGGTCGTCGAGCGGTGGATCGAGCGACACCGGCCCGACGTCGTGGCGGTCGAGCGGGTGTTCAGCCAGCACAACGTCCGCACGGTGATGGGCACCGCCCAGGTGAGCGGGGTCGTCGCGATGCTCGCGGCGAAGGCGGGCCTTCCGGTCGCGTTCCACACGCCCAGCGAGGTGAAGGCCGCGGTCACCGGCGAGGGTCGCGCGGGGAAGCAGCAGGTGACGACGATGGTCACGCGGTTGCTCGCGCTGGAGGAGGCGCCACGGCCCGCCGACGCGGCCGACGCGCTCGCCCTCGCCATCTGCCACTGCTGGCGCGCGCCGATGCTCGACCGGATGGCGCAGGCGCAGGCGCGGTCGGCCGAGCTCGCCCGCGCCCACAAGGCGCGGCTCGATGCGGCGCGACGTGCGAGGGAGGCATCGTGACCGAGCTTGCGAGGTCACCATCGAACACAGCATCGAAGATCATGGTGCCGACGAGCGTCAGCGAGGAGGTGCCATGATCAGCTCCGTCCGGGGCGAGGTGCTGGAGATCGGCCTCGACCACGCGGTCGTCGAGGTCGGTGGCGTCGGCCTCGCCGTGCAGGCGACGCCGGGCACGCTCTCGCGGCTGCGCCGGGGCGAGCAGGGCAGGCTCGCCACCGCGCTCGTGGTGCGGGAGGACTCGCTCACCCTGTTCGGGTTCGCCGACGAGGAGGAGCGGGAGCTCTTCGGCCTGCTGCAGACCGTGAGCGGGATCGGGCCGCGCATCGCGCTCGCCACCCTCGCCGTGCTGAGCCCGGACGCGCTGCGCCGCGCCCTCGTCGACGGCGACCTCACCACGCTCACCCGGGTGCCCGGGATCGGCCGCAAGGGCGCCGAGCGGCTGGCCCTCGAGCTGCGGGACAAGGTCGTCGCCCCCGCCCCGTCGGCCGCGACGCTGCCGGTCGCCGGGAACGGGACCAACCCGCGCCGCGACCAGGTGGTGGAGGCGCTGGTCGGTCTCGGCTTCGCCGCGAAGCCCGCCGAGGGGGCGGTCGACGCCGTGCTGGCCGGTGACGGCACCGCGGACGCGAGCGCACTCCTGCGGGCCGCACTCACGAGGCTGGGTGGTGGGAAGGGACGGTGAGCGAGCGGAGCGAGCGAACCATCGGCACAGCGCGTCCGCGAAGCGGTCGCCCGGGCTCCGGCGAGGGCGGGCGGTGAGCGAGGTTTCGCTGACGCCCGGGCCCGAGCCGGAGGACCTCGAGGTCGACGCGTCGCTGCGCCCGCGCACGCTGACCGAGTTCATCGGGCAGCCGCGGGTGCGGGAGCAGCTGGAGCTCGTGCTCGAGGGCGCGCGCCGCCGCGGGCAGCCGCCCGACCACATCCTGCTGTCCGGGCCGCCCGGGCTGGGCAAGACGAGCCTCGCGCTCATCGTGGCCGCCGAGATGGGCGCGGCGATCCGGCTGACCTCCGGCCCCGCGCTGGAGCGCGCCGGTGACCTCGCGGCGATGCTGTCGAACCTCGAGCCCGGCGACGTCCTGTTCATCGACGAGATCCACCGCACGGCCCGGCCCGCCGAGGAGATGCTCTACCTCGCGATGGAGGACTTCCGCGTCGACGTCGTCGTCGGCAAGGGACCCGGCGCCACCTCCATCCCGCTCGACATCGCCCCGTTCACGCTGGTGGGCGCCACCACCCGGTCCGGCGCGCTCACCGGCCCGCTGCGCGACCGCTTCGGGTTCACCGCGCACATGGAGTTCTACGAGCCGGTGGAGCTGGAGCTCGTGCTGCGCCGCGCGGCCGCGATCCTGGACGTCGACCTGCGTCCGGACGGCGCCGAGGAGATCGCCATGCGGTCCCGGGGCACGCCGCGCATCGCGAACCGGCTGCTGCGCCGCGTGCGCGACTTCGCCGAGGTGCGCGCCGACGGCGCCGTCACGCGCTCCGTGGCCCGCGAAGCGCTTGCCGTCTACGACGTCGACGAGCTCGGCCTCGACCGGCTCGACCGCGCGGTGCTCGGCGCACTGGTGAAGTCGTTCGGCGGCGGCCCGGTGGGCGTATCGACGCTGGCAGTGGCGGTGGGGGAGGAACCGGGTACCGTCGAGGAGGTCTGCGAGCCCTTCCTGGTGCGGGCCGGCATGCTGGCGCGCACGCCACGGGGCCGGGTTGCCACCGCAGCCGCCTGGTCACATCTGGGCATCGCTGCGCCACCCGACGTCACTCCGGGTGGCCCTCCCGCGTTGTTCTGAACCGGGGGCTGGCAGACTCTGGTGGCTCCACGACGTGCGGAGATTCGGAGACCGAAACCATGGAACTGCTGTTCCCCCTGTTGATCCTGCTGCTGTTCATCCCGATCTTCCTATCGGGGCGCAAGCAGCGGCGTCAGATGCAGGAGATGCAGAAGATGCAGGCGGCCCTCGAGGCCGGAGACGTCGTGATCACCACGTCGGGCCTGCGCGGCACCATCGTCGACGCCTCCTACGAGGACACGCTCGACATCGAGATCGCCGACGGCGTCGTCACCACCTGGGTGCGAGGTGCGGTCCGGGAGAAGGTCAACCCGGTCGCCACCGAGGACGAGACCCCCGTGGAGGAGACGCCGGCCGTCGACCCGGCCACCACCCCGGCCGCGGCCACCGAGGAGAAGTCCGAGGACCCGGCGGCCCCGTCGCTCGAGAAGTCGACCGTGGAGAAGGACGAGTCGACGAACGGCACGGCCCGCAGCTGACGGCGCCCGCGCGGCCGTTGCGCCGGGCGGGCCGCACCTGAGAAGGAAGAGATCGCGAGCAGTGGCATCCACCCCGGGGCAGATCCGCCCCTGGCGTCACCTGGCGGCGTTCGTCGCCGTCGTCGCCGCGCTGTACGCGCTGGTGTTCTTCACCGGCGGCGGCAGCCCGACGCCGAAGCTGGGCATCGACCTGCAGGGCGGCACGCGCGTCACGCTGCAGCCCCGCACCGAGACCGGTGCCGAGCCGCCGCGTGAGCAGTTGCAGCAGGCACAGGCGATCATCGAGGAGCGCGTCAACGGCCTCGGCGTGAGCGGTGCCGAGGTGGTGATCGACGGCAGCAACCTGACGATCACCGTGCCCGGCCAGGAGGGCGACCAGGCGCGCTCGCTCGGCCAGACGGCCCAGCTGCGGTTCCGCGAGGTCATCGGCGGGCCGTACGCCGCGCAGCAGCAGCCACAGCAGCAGCCGGGCGCCCCACCCGCGGATCCGGGGGCACCGCCGGCCGACCCCGCGCAACCGGCGCCGGATGCGGGGCAGGCCCCGCCCACGGGGCAGCCGCAGGGGATGGGTGCCTCGGGTGACGCCGTCGAACGCGATGTCGCCCCGGCCGCCTTCAGCCGTCCGCTGCAGGACCCGACGCCGCCGCCCGCGCCCCCGCCGCCGGCCGCGGCCCCGGCCGCGCCCGCCGACCCCCGGCTCGCCGCCGAGGTCGACGCCGTGCGTCAGATGCGGCAGAGCACCGACCCCACGGTGCAGCAGACCGCGTTGCTCACGCTCGACTGCCACGCGCGGGACCCGCTGCGCGGCTACGACGACCCGACCAAGCCCCTGGTGGCGTGCAACGAGGACGGCACCGAGAAGTACATCCTCGGCCCGTCGTTCCTCGAGGGCACCGAGATCGCCAGCGCGCAGGCGCAGCAGAACACCACCGGCGTCGGCTGGGTCGTCAGCCTGACGTTCGAGGCCCACGGCCAGCAGGTGTGGGGCGACTACACCACCAACAACGTCGGCAAGCTGACGGCGTTCACGCTCGACGGCGAGGTCGTGTCCGCGCCCAAGATCAACCAGCCGATCTTCGGGGCCACCCAGATCGAGGGCCAGTTCAGCCAGAAGGAGGCCGAGCAGCTGGCCGGCGTCCTGCGCTACGGCTCGCTGCCGCTGTCGTTCGAGTCGTCGGAGGCGCAGACGGTGTCCGCGACGCTCGGGCTCGCGTCCCTGGAGGCCGGGCTGATCGCCGGCCTGATCGGGCTGGGGCTCGTGTTCATCTACGGCCTGTTCTACTACCGGGTCCTCGGGATACTCCTGATCCTGTCGCTGGCGCTGTCCGCGGCGATCGTCTACCCGGTGCTGGTGCTGCTCGGACGCTGGATCGGGTTCACCCTCGACCTCGCGGGCGTGGCCGGCTTCATCCTCGCCATCGGCATCACGGCCGACTCGTTCATCATCTTCTTCGAACGGTTGAAGGACGAGATGCGCGACGGGCGCACGTTCCGTTCGGCCGTGCCGCGCGGATGGGTGCGGGCGCGGCGCACGATCCTGTCCGCCGACGCCGTGAGCTTCCTGTGCTCCGCGGTGCTCTACCTGCTGGCCGTCGGGCAGGTGAAGGGCTTCGCCTTCACCCTCGGCCTGTCCACCGTGCTCGACCTGATCGTCGTGTTCCTGGTGACGCACCCGCTGGTGGCGCTGGTGGCCAAGTCGCGCGTGTTCAGCAACCCCGGACTGTCCGGGCTGGGCGAGGCCGCCCGCACGGGTGCCGAGCGCAGGCGCGCGCTCGCCGCCGCATCCGGCCGATCGAAGGGAGCCTGACGTGGCCGGGGTCCTCAACAGGCTCTACACGGGCACGGGCGCGTTCGACATCGTCGGACGCAAGCGCGTCTGGTACATCGCGTTCTCGGTGCTGGTGCTGGTGTGCATCGGGTCGATCGTGTTCCGCGGCTTCAACCTCGGCATCGACTTCACCGGCGGCACCCAGATCCAGTTCCCGGCCAAGAGCGCGGCCGCGCCGGCCGACGTCGAGTCGGTGCGGGCGGTGTACGAGCGGGTGATCGGCAACGAGCCGGAGGCCGTGCAGGCCGCCGGCACGGGTGACTCGGCATCGATCCTGATCCGGTCGGAGCCGCTCGGACCGGCCCAGCTCGTGCCGCTCAAGCAGGCGCTGTTCGACACGTTCCAGCCGATCGGCACGGGTGGCACACCGGCGCCGGAGGCCATCAGCGACAGTGCGGTGAGCGGCAGCTGGGGCGGGCAGATCACCCGGCAGGCGCTCATCGCGCTGGCCGTGTTCCTCGTGCTCGTCACGATCTTCCTGGCGTTCTACTTCGAACGCGCCATGGCGCTCGCCGCGCTCGTCGCGCTGCTGCACGACGTGGTCGTCACCGCGGGCATCTACTCGCTCATCGGGTTCGAGGTCACCCCGTCCACGGTGATCGGCCTGCTGACGATCCTCGGGTTCTCCCTGTACGACACGGTCGTCGTGTTCGACAAGGTCAAGGAGAACACCCGCGGGCTGCTCGGGCTCACCCGCCGCACGTACGCCGAGACGGCCAACCTCGCGCTCAACCAGACGCTCATCCGGTCGCTCAACACGTCGCTCTTCGCGGTGCTGCCGGTCATGGCGCTGATGGTGATCGGGGTCGGCGTGCTCGGGGTCGGCACCCTCGCCGACCTGGCGCTCGTGCAGATGGTCGGCATCATCGCCGGCGCGCTGTCGTCGCTGCTGCTGGCCGCGCCGATCCTCGTCGACCTCAAGATGCGCGACCCGCGGTACCAGCAGCAGGCGGAGCGCGTCAGGGCGCGGCGGCAGAAGGCGGCGAGCGCCGCCGCTCAGGCCGCGGGGGGTGCCGCGCCCGACGTCGACCCGGACCTCGCCGACGACACCGTGCTCGCGGGGGAGCTGCGCAAGGAGCGCGCCATGGCCGCGGCCGGCACCGTGCCGGCGCGGCACGCCCGCGGCCAGCAGCGGGCGGCGCGGCCGTCCGGCAAGTCGGGCCGTCCGTCCGGCAAGCGTCACCGGTGAGCGGCCCCGTCACCGTGGCGGGCGCCGACACCGGGTCGGGGCCCGACCTGGAGCGGGTGGCCGGCCTGGTCCGCGACGTTCCCGACTACCCGTCCCCGGGCATCCTGTTCCGTGACGTCACGCCGGTACTCGCCGACGCCGAGGCGTTCACGGTGGTCACCACCGAGCTCGCGGCGCTGGTGGGAGAGGCCGACCTGGTGGCGGGCATCGAGGCGCGCGGGTTCCTGCTGGGCGCCGCGGTCGCGGTGGTGGCGGGCACGGGCGTCGTCCCCGTCCGCAAGGCGGGCAAGCTGCCCCGCGTCGCGGCGTCGCGCCGCTACGACCTGGAGTACGGCAGCGCCACCCTGGAGCTGCCCGCCGACACGGTCTCCCCAGGGGCCCGCGTCTTCCTCGTCGACGACGTGCTCGCCACGGGCGGCACCGCCGCGGCGTCCGCCGACCTGCTGCGCGAGGTCGGCGCCACTGTCGTCGGGTTCGGCGCGTTGCTGGAGCTCACCGCGCTGAACGGCCGGTCACGATTGGATGGCCTCCCGGTGCACGCCCTGCTGGCGGTCTGATCGGGGGCGCCTAGACTGGTGCGGGTGGAAGGCGCGACGGGATGACGGAGCTGCAACAGCCCGCGCCCCCGGCCGCGAGCCCGGCCCCTCCCGACCCGAGCGGCAACGCGGCCCGGCCGTCCGCCACGCGCCGGGTGCGCGCCCGCATCGCGCGGCGCATGACGCCGCAGCGGGTGGCCGTCGTCGCCCCGGTGCTCGAACCGCTCGCCAGCGTGCACCGCACCCTGCACCCGAAGGCCGACCTGGGCCTCCTGCAGCGCGCCTACGACGTGGCCGAGGCCAAGCACGCCGGCCAGAAGCGCAAGTCCGGCGACCCGTACATCACCCACCCGCTCGCCGTGGCCAGCATCCTGGCGGAGCTGGGCATGGACACCACCACGCTCGTCGCGGCGCTGCTGCACGACACGGTCGAGGACACCGACTACTCGCTCGACCGGCTGCGCAAGGACTTCGGCGAGGAGGTGGCCCACCTCGTCGACGGCGTCACCAAGCTGGACAAGGTCGAGCTGGGCACCGCCGCCGAGGCCGAGACGATCCGCAAGATGATCGTCGCGATGGCCCGCGACCCCCGGGTGCTGGTGATCAAGCTGTCGGACCGGCTGCACAACATGCGCACGATGCGCTTCCTGCCGCCCGAGAAGCAGGCCAAGAAGGCCCGCGAGACCCTCGAGGTGCTGGCCCCGCTGGCCCACCGGCTCGGGATGGCCACCATCAAGTGGGAGCTGGAGGACCTGTCCTTCGCGATCCTGCACCCGAAGAAGTACTCCGAGATCGTGCGGCTGGTCGCCACACGCGCACCGTCCCGCGACACGTACCTCAAGCAGGTCATCGACGAGGTCATGCAGCAGCTCGACTCGGCCCGGATCCAGGCCACGGTCGAGGGCAGGCCCAAGCACTACTACTCGATCTACCGCAAGATGATCGTCAAGGGCCGCGACTTCGACGACATCCACGACCTCGTCGGCGTCCGCGTGCTCGTCGACGAGGTGCGCGACTGCTACGCGGCGATGGGCATGGTCCACGCCCTGTGGCAGCCGATGCCGGGCCGGTTCAAGGACTACATCGCCCAGCCCCGGTTCGGCGTGTACCAGTCGCTGCACACCACCGTGATCGGGCCGGACGGCAAGCCCCTCGAGGTGCAGATCCGCACCCGCGAGATGCACAACACGGCCGAGTTCGGCATCGCGGCGCACTGGCGGTACAAGGAGACCCGCGGCTCCCACAGCGGCCAGGCCGTCGAGGTGGAGCAGATGGCGTGGATGCGCCAGCTGCTCGACTGGCAGCGGGAGGCCGCCGACCCCGGAGACTTCCTGGAGTCGCTGCGCAACGAGCTCGGTGCGCAGCAGATCTTCGTCTTCACGCCCAAGGGCGACGTCGTCACGCTGCCGGCCGGGTCCACCCCGGTCGACCTCGCCTACGCCGTGCACACCGAGGTCGGCAACCGCTGCATCGGCTCCCGCGTCAACGGCAAGCTCGTGGCGCTGGAACGCAAGCTCGAGTCCGGCGACGTCGTCGAGATCTTCACGTCCAAGGCGGAGAGCGCCGGGCCGAGCCGCGACTGGCTCACGTTCGTCGCGTCCCCGCGGGCGAAGACGAAGGTCAAGCAGTGGTTCGCCAAGGAGCGCCGCGAGGAGGCCATCGAGGCGGGCAAGGAGTCGATCGCCCGCGAGGCCCGCCGCACCTCGTTCCCGCTGCAGCGGCTCGTCTCGGCCGACGCGATGTCCGCGCTCGCCCGGGAGATGCACTTCCCCGACGTCTCCGGCCTGTACGCGGCGGTCGGGGAGGGCCACGCCAGCGCCCGGCACGTCGTGCAGCGGCTGGTCGCGCTGCTCGGTGGGGAGGACCAGGCCGAGGAGGACCTCGCCGAGCGCGCCACCCCGTCCATCGTGCGGCTGCGGCGCACCAGTGGCGACGCCGGCGTCGTGGTGCGCGGCCCCGACGGGGACGTCGGCGACATGTACACCAAGCTCGCCCGCTGCTGTACCCCGGTGCCGGGCGACGACATCCTGGGGTTCGTCACCCGCGGCGGCGGCATCAGCGTGCATCGCACCGACTGCACCAACGCCAAGGACCTGCAGGCCCGCTCGGAGCGGCTCGTCGAGGTCGCGTGGTCGGTGCAGCCGGGCTCGGTGTTCCTCGTGGCCATCCAGGTGGAGGCGCTCGACCGGCACCGGCTGCTGTCCGACGTCACCAAGGTGCTCGCCGACGAGCGCGTCAACATCCTCTCCGCGTCCGTCCAGACCTCCCGCGACCGGGTCGCGGTCTCCCGGTTCACCTTCGAGATGGGCGACCCGAAGCACCTCGGGCACGTGCTGCGCGCGGTGCGCAACGTGGAGGGCGTCTACGACGTGTACCGGGTGACCAGCGCGAGCTGAGTGCCGCACACTCGATCGGGGTACCTCCTTCCCACAGAGGGAGGAGAACCCATGAGTACGGTCCCCGACGCGGAACGCACGCAACCCTTCCCCACCTTCACGCGGGCACGCAACCCCCTGACGTCCGAGCAGGCACGCCGGTTCGGCGGCATCCGGTGGGGCTCGGCCTTCTTCGGCTGGGTGACGGCCACGGGCATGGCGGCGCTGCTGGGTGCCCTCGCGGCGGCAGCAGGCGCCGCACTGGGGCTGGTGAACCCCATGGCCGTGGATCCCGCCGCCACGAGCCGGACCATCGGTGTGGTGGGCGCGCTCGTCCTGCTGGCAGCCATCTTCGTCGCCTACTACTGCGGCGGCTACGTCGCCGGGCGGATGGCACGGTTCGCCGGCGCGCGGCAGGGCGTGGCGGTGTGGCTGTGGACGTTGTTCCTGGCGGTGATCGGGGCGGTGATCACCACGGTGGTGACCGGTGCCGTCCCGGTCCCGAGCCTCTACGACCTGGTCCGGCTCCCGATGAGCGGGGGCGTGCTGTCCGCCGGTGCCGCGGCACTCGCCGTCGGCGTGCTGGTGGTGACGCTGGTGGGTGCGGTGCTCGGCGGTCTCGCCGGGATGCGCTACCACCGCCGGGTCGACCGGGATCTGACGGGTGCGGCCGGCTAGCGGACACCCCACCGCGCGCACCGGTGCGCCGCGGCGAACTCCGCGGCCGGGGTGACGGTCGTGGCCGTGCCCGGACCGGCGATCGTGAGCAGCAGGCCCTCGCCGGACCACGGCGGCCACGCGGTGCCGGGACCCGGGCCGCCGTTGGGGTCGCCGGTCGTCGCGAAGCGCGCCCACCGGCCCACGAGCTCGGCCGCGAGGGCCTCCTGGCCGGGCGTGAGGTCGGGCCCGCCGGGCACGAGGTCGAACAGGTAGGGCATCTCCGCACCGTGCGGAGAGCCGCCTGCGAGGTCGGGTGGCAGCGCGACGTACGGTGACGGCGCGGCCGGCTCCGCGAGCTCGTAGGCGTAGACCGGACCCCGGTCGGCCAGGGCCCGGTAGTTCCCGAGGCCGGTGCAGGCGTACGCGCGGTCGGTGATGATGTCCGACCACGCCCGGCCGGGGGAGCGGTCCGCGGTGCGGTAGGCCGCGCCCGCTTCCGCGGCCCGGGCGCCCGTGGCGGCCGCGACCAGGTCGCGGAACCCGGCGTCGGTGATGGGGGCGCCGGCGCGGTCGAAGAACGCGACCGTGAACAGGGTGCCCTCGTCGCGGGTGGTGCCGGCGAGGACGGGGATGCCCGGGCGGACGTCCCGGCCCACCAGCACGTCGGACGGCCGGCGCGGCAGCGTCGACGTGCCGGTGGCCGGGCTCCAGTAGTAGCCGGTGCCCCCGACGAGCGTCGCCGTCGGCAGCGCGCGCAGGCATGTGATCACGTCGGCCATGTCCCGGCCGTCGGCGGGTGCGGGACAGCCGAGGGTGCCCGCCGCCGCGACGCCCGCCGCCTCGAGCAGGGGGAGCGGCTTCCACGTGTCACCCGCGGGGCCTGCGCCGGGGTGGATCACGTCGACGAGCTCGGTCGCGCCGCACTCGCCGCTCTGCATGATCACCCGGTGGAACAGCCCGGTGGACGCCGGCGAGGTGAGGTGCGCGCAGACGCTGTCGGCCCCGGCGGACTGGCCGGCGAGCGTCACGCTGTCCGGGTCGCCGCCGAACGCCGCGATGTTGTGCTGGATCCAGACCAGGGCGGCCCGCTGGTCGAGCAGGCCGAACGAGCCCGACCCCTCCAGGCCCGGGAGGCCGAAGAACCCGAAGATGCCGAGCCGGTAGTTGACGGTGACGACGACGAGCGGGCCCACCTCGGCGAGGCGACGCGGATCGGTGTCGGTGCCCGCACCCGCGTTGAACCCGCCGCCGTGGACCCAGACCAGCACCGGCAGCCGCGCGTCGGCGGCCGTGCCCGCCGGCACCGTGATGTCGAGCGTGAGGCAGTCCTCGGTGTCGCTGCCTGCGGTCGCGTGCGGGGTGCCGGGCGTGGCCGGCAGCTGCGCGCACCGCGCTCCCGGATCCGTGGCCGGGCGGGTGCCGCTCCACGGAGGCGGCGGGGCCGGGGGCGCGAAGCGCCGCTCGCCCACCGGCGCCGCCGCGTACGGGATGCCCCGGTAGCGCAGCACCGGCCCGTCGGTGGTGCCGAGCAGCTCGCCCTGGTCGACGGCGACGAGCTCGCCGAGCGGGGCCGTCGGTGCAGCGGTACCCGCAGTCGTGCAGCCGGTGAGAAGAGCGAGCACGCAGAGCGCGACGGCGACGCGCGCCCAGATCACCCCGCTCAGGCGGCGGTCGCGGTCTGGATGGTCACCGGGCTGCGCGGGGCGCCGTCACCGGGGCCGTTCTTGTCGTCCGATCCGCCTTGGGCGATCGCGTCGAGCGTGGCCAGGCCCTCCGGATCGACGGTTCCGAACACCGTGTAGTCCGGCGGGAGCGTGGAGTCGGCGTAGACGAGGAAGAACTGGCTCCCACCGGAGTTGGGGGCCGACGTCTTCGCCATGGCGAGGGTGCCGCGCGGGTAGACGACCGACCCGTTGGCGGCCGGCGCGAGGTTGGTGGGCGGCTCGTCGTTGATCGTGTAGCCCGGGCCGCCCGTGCCCTGGCCGGTCGGGTCGCCGCACTGCAGCACCTTGAGACCCTCGCCCGTGGTGAGGCGGTGGCAGGGGGTGTCGTTGAAGTAGCCGGCGTGCACCAGGCTCAGGAAGCTCTCCACCGCGCACGGGCCGGTGGTGCGGTCGAGGGTGAGCGGGATGGGACCCCGGTTCGTCTGCAGGGAGACCGCGGCCGTGCCGCTGGTGCTCGCGGTCGTGACGCTCGGGACCGGCGCGGGCTTCGCGGCGGGCTCGTCCGGCGTCGGCGTGAACGTGCAGTCGCCGAGCGCCGCCGGGGCGGCCGACGGCGTGGGGGCGTCGGCGGGCGGAGCGGCGGTGTCGTTGCCGCCGCCGGGCAGGCCGACGGTGGAGAGCAGCACGACGGCCACGACGACCACGACGACCACGGACGCCGATGTGATGATCGCGGTGCGCTGCCGGCGGCGCGCCCGCTCGGCCCGTCGCTTCTGCTGGTTCTCCAGCTTGCGCTTGGCCGCTTCACGCCGCATCTGGTTGGTCGCCACCGACAACTCCCTCACTTCCGCCGAACGGCGGCAGGATAGCGAGCGACCCTGAGAGGATTCGGTGAGGTCACGTCCCTCTACCCTGGTGACGTGCTCGTTGCAGGATTTCCCGCCGGTTCGTTCCAGACCAACTGCTACGTGGTGGCAGCGGGTCCGGGCGAGGCGTGCGTCGTGGTCGACCCCGGCCAGGACGCCGTCGAGCCCCTGGACGCGCTGCTCGCCGAGCATCGGCTCACCCCGGTGGCGGTCCTGCTGACCCACGGCCACTTCGACCACACCTTCAGCGTCGCCCCCGTCTGCGACGGGCACGACGTCCCGGCGTGGATCCACCCGGACGACCGGGATCTGCTGGCCGACCCGCTGAAGGGCGTCTCGGCCGATGCGGCCGCGTTCTTCGGCGGGCGGCTGGAGCTGCGGGAGCCCCGGGAGGTCCGCGCGCTCGACGACGGCGCCGCGCTCGACCTCGCCGGGCTCACGTTGCGCGTCGACCACACCCCGGGCCACACGCCCGGTTCCGTCGTGTTCACCACCCCCACCGAGGAGGGCGTCGAGGTCGTGCTGGCCGGTGACACGCTGTTCGCCGGGTCGATCGGGCGCACCGACCTGCCCGGCGGCGACCACGAGCAGATGCTCGCGAGCCTGCGCGACAAGCTGCTGACCAGGTCCGACGACACCGTCGTGCTTCCCGGCCACGGCCCCACCACCACGGTGGGGCGCGAGCGGGTGGGCAACCCGTTCCTGCAGGGCATCACGGCGCCGGTGAAGGGACGAGGCCTGTGACCGCGCTGGAGGAGAAGGTGGCGGAGAAGTCGGCCTTCGCGGCGCCAAAGGGCATCCCGGAGTACTACCCGCCGGAGTCGGCCGGGTTCGCCCATGTGCGCGCCACGCTCGAGTCGGCGGCGGAGCACGCCGGGTACGGCCTGCTGGAGCTGCCGGTCTTCGAGGACACCGCGCTCTACGCCCGCGGCGTCGGGGAGTCCACCGACGTCGTGAGCAAGGAGATGTACACGTTCGCCGACCGCGGCGACCGGTCGGTCACGCTCCGGCCGGAGGGCACCGCCGGCGTCGTCCGGGCGGTGATCGAGCACGGCCTGGACCGGCACGGCCTGCCGGTGAAGCTGCGGTACGCGGGCCCGTTCTTCCGCTACGAGCGCCCGCAGGCCGGGCGCTACCGGCAGCTGCAGCAGGTGGGCGTCGAGGCGATCGGTGTGGACGACCCGGCGCTGGACGCCGAGGTGATCGCGGTCGCCGACGAGGGGTTCCGCGCGCTGGGGCTCACCGGCTACCGGTTGGAGATCACCTCCCTGGGCGACGCCGAGTGCCGCCCCGAGTACGGGCGGATGCTGCGCGAGTTCCTGGCCGGGCTGCCGCTCGACGAGCCCACCCGGGCCCGCGCTCAGCTCAACCCGCTGCGGGTGCTCGACGACAAGCGGCCGGAGGTGCGGGAGCTGCTCACCGACGCGCCCCTGCTGATCGACCACCTGTCGGCGGCCTCGGCCGAGCACCACGCCGCGGTGAGGCAGCACCTCGACGACCTGGGCGTGCGCTACACCGAGAACCCGCGGATGGTGCGCGGCCTGGACTACTACACGAAGACCACGTTCGAGTTCGTGCACGACGGGCTCGGCGCGCAGTCCGGCATCGGTGGCGGCGGCCGCTACGACGGCCTCATGGCCACGCTGGGCGGGAAGCCGCTGTCGGGCGTCGGGTTCGGGCTCGGCGTCGACCGCACGCTGCTGGCCTGCAGGGTGGAGGGCGTGGCGCCCTGGTCGGAGGCCCGCTGCGAGGTGTTCGGCGTGCCGATGGGCGATGCCGCGAAGCGCCGGCTCGTCGGGCTCGCGGCGCGGCTGCGCCGGGCAGGCGTCCGGGTGGACCTCGCCTACGGCGGCCGGGGTCTCAAGGGCGCCATGAAGGCCGCCGACCGCTCCGGCGCCCGCCTCGCCCTCGTGCTGGGGGAGCGCGACCTGGAGGCCGGCACGATCGGGGTGAAGGACCTGGCGACCGGCGACCAGCAGTCGGTGGCCCTCGACGCGGTCGTCGACACGGTGGTCGCGGCCCTCGCCTGATGGGGGCCGCGGCGCCGACGCAACGGCGTCACACACGAACCGTGGTGCTCGCACAGCAACTGCGGTTCGTGTGTGAGCACCGAAGTTGGTGTGTGACGCGCCCTGGCGGTTTCAGGTTCGTCGGTGGCACATGCCGTGCCAGAGCAGGTCGGTGAGGGCCTCGGCCTGGTGGCGCCAGTCGCCGCTCCGGTCGAGATGGAGGAGGCCGGAGAGGCCGCGCAGCACGGTCTCCGGCTCCAGGTCGGGGCGCACGGTGCCCGCCTCGACGTTGGCCGCCAACAGCGTGGCCACCGCGCCGGCGATCGCCTCGTAGGCCTTGCCCGCGACGTCCTCGTGGGAGGCCGTGGCGGCGCGCAGGGCTTCGGCCAGGCCGCGCTTGGTCATCATGTACCGGGCGAGGTGGTCGGTGGTCCACACCCGGAACGCCTCCTCCGGCGACAGGTCGCGCAGGAGGGTGGGGACGAGGTCGACCAGGTGCTGCACCTCCCGCCGGTAGACGGCCAGCACGAGCGCCTCCGGCGTGGGGAAATGCCGGTAGACGGTGCCGACGCCGACGCCCGCCGCCTTGGCGATGGCGTTGAACGAGAGCTCGCCCGAGCAGGTCAGCGACGCCGCCGCCGCGCCGAGGATGCGCTCGTTGTTGCGCCGGGTGTCCGCACGCCTCGGGCTCACCGATCCCGTCGTCATCGTCGTCACCTCCCGGACGGTCCCCCGCACGGTAATCGACGGCCCGCTCAGCGGGAACGTTGCCGAACGGATAACTATCCGCTAGCGTGGCGGCGTCGACCGGATGCTCATCCGGTTCCAGCGTACGAGCTCGACGAGCCACCACCACACGAAGCCGACCGGGAAGAAGTCCCGTGCAGATCTCCATCGAAGTCAATGGCAGTACCGAGAACCTCGACGTCGAACCCGGTGTCACGCTGCTCGACGCACTGCGTGAGCGGCTGGACGTCACCGGCCCCAAGAAGGGATGCGACCGCGGCCAGTGCGGTGCGTGCACGGTGCACGTGGGCGGGCGCCCCGTGCTGTCGTGCCTGACGCTCGCCGCCACCGTGCGGGGGCCCGTGACCACCGTGGAGGGGCTCGCCGCCGACGGCCGGCTGCACCCGGTGCAGCAGGCGTTCGTCGAGCAGGACGCGCTCCAGTGCGGGTTCTGCACGTCCGGCCAGATCATGTCCGCCGTCGCCGCGGTGGAACAGGACGTGGCGGACGTGCGGGAGTTCATGTCCGGCAACGTCTGCCGCTGCGCCGCCTACCCGAACATCGTGGCGGCGATCGACCAGGTGAGGCGGGCCGATGCGTCCGTTTGAGCTCACCGCCCCCGCCACCGTCGAGGACGCCCTCGCCGAGCCGGGCACGTTCCTCGCAGGCGGCACCACCCTGGTCGACCTGATGAAGCTCAACGTGCTCACACCGCAGCACGTGTTGGACATCAACGCGCTGCCCCTGCGCGGTATCGACACGAGCGACGGGCTGCGGCTGGGCGCGCTGGAGCGGATGGGCGACATCGCGCGGCACCCCGGCGTCTACCCCGCCGTGTCGCGCGCCCTGCTGCAGAGCGCATCCCAGCAGCTGCGCAACATGGCCAGCATCGGCGGCAACCTCCTGCAGCGCACGCGGTGCACCTACTTCCGCGACGTGGCGATGCCGTGCAACAGGCGGGACCCGGGCAGCGGCTGCCCGGCCCGCTCGGGCGCCAACCGGATGCACGCCGTACTCGGTACGAGCGACTCGTGCGTGGCGACGCACGCCAGCGACGTCGCGGTCGCCCTCATCGCGCTGGACGCGCGGGTCACGCTGGCCGGTGCCGGCGGAACCCGGACCGTGGAGCTGGCGGACTTCTACCGGCTGCCCGGCGACACCCCGCAGGTGGAGAACGACCTTCGTCCCGGCGAGCTGATCACCGAGGTCGTGGTGCCGCGGCTCGACTGGGCGGCCAACTCCACCTACGTCAAGGTGCGCGACCGCCAGTCGTACGAGTTCGCGCTGTGCTCCGCCGCGGTCGCGCTGGACGTGCGCGACGCGCGCATCGTCGACGCCCGGGTGGCCGTCGGCGGCGTGGCGACGGTGCCGTGGCGCCTGCGTCCGGTGGAGGCGGCCCTGCGCGGTGCGCCGGTGTCCCAGGAGGCCTTCGAGAGCGCCGCCGCCGTCGCGACCGAGGGCGCCGCACCGCTGTCCGGGAACGGCTTCAAGCTGCCGCTGCTGCGGCGGACGATCGTGCGGGCGCTGCGGGAACTGACGGAAGGGAGCCGGGCATGACGAACCGGATCGACGGTCCGCTGAAGGTCACCGGCCGCGCGCAGTACGGGTTGGACCACAACTTCCCGGGCATGCTGTACGGCTACGTGGTCACGAGCACGATCGCGAACGGCGAGATCGTCGCGATGGACGTGACCGCCGCCAAGAGCGCTCCCGGCGTGGTCGCCGTCTACTCGCCGTTCGACCCGCTGACGCTGCGCAGGCCGAACAGCCCGATGCTGGGCGAGACGTGGGTGCCGCTGCAGGACCGGGACGTCGCCTACTACGGGCAGCCCGTCGGCTTCGTCGTGGCGCAGACCTACGAGCAGGCCAGGGACGCCGCCATGCTCGTCGAGGTGTCCTACGCGGAGCGGCCCGCCCGCACGTCGCTCGTGGACAACCTCGACCTGGCCGAGGACGGGCCGCCCGCCATGGACGGCACCCCGCCGACGCACGCCGTGCTCGCGCCGGGCGTGGAGTCCATCGAGGACGCGCTGGCGGCGAGCCCGGTCGTGGTGGAGGGCACCTACTCCACGGCGACCCAGAACCACGCGGCGATGGAACCGCACTCCGCGGTCGCGGTCTGGGACGACGATGCCAACGACAACGATGCCAACGACAACGATGCCAACGACAACGATGCCAACGACAACGATGCCAACGACGACGATGACACCAACAACGGCCTGACGATCTACAGCGGCAACCAGGGCGCGAGCTTCCAGCAGGAGGACATGGCCGCCGCGCTCGAGGTCGAGCCGTCGTCGGTGCACACGATCAACCCGTTCGTGGGCGGCGCGTTCGGCGGGAAGGGCAGCACGTCGGTCCCGGCGTTCCTGGCGGCGGCCGCGGCCCGGGCCCTGGGCCGGCCGGTGAAGGCGGCGCTGAGCCGGGAGCAGGTGTTCACCGCCACCGCGAACCGCGCGGAGACGCTGCAGAAGGTCGCGCTCGGTGCCGACCGGGACGGCACGCTGATCGCGGTGCGCCACGACTCGTGGTGCAGCGCGGCACTGGACCGGTCGTTCGTGGAGCAGACGTCGCACACCACGTCGGGGGAGTGGTACGCCACCCGCAACCTGGCCACCACCCAGAAGGTGGTGCCGCTCACCATCCCGCGGACCACGTTCATGCGGGCGCCGGGCGAGGCACCCGGCTCGTTCGCGCTGGAGAGCGCGATGGACGAGCTGGCCGTCGCGCTGGACATGGACCCGATCGAGCTGCGGATGCGCAACAGCTCCACCGGCCCGGTCGGCAGCGACCTGCAGTGGTCGAGCAAGTACCTCGACGACTGCTACCGGATCGGCGCCGAGCGCTTCGGCTGGTCCCAGCGCTCGGCCACCGGCCGGGAGGACGGCGACTGGCTGGTCGGGATGGGCATGGCGTCGGCGTTCTTCCCGGCCCTGCGGTTCCCGGCCACCACCGAGATCACGCTGCGGGCCGACGACACGGCGGTGGTCTCGGTCGGCGGCGCGGACCCGGGTACCGGGTTGCTGACCGTGATGTCGCTGATCGGAGCCGAGTCGCTGGACATCGCCGTGGAGCGGATCACGCCGCGGCTGGGTCGCTCCGCGTACCCGCCCGGCGGGCTGTCCGGCGGGTCGACCGCCACGGCCAGCGTGGGCTCGGCGATCATGGTCGCCGCGTCGGCGGTGATCGACGACCTGCAGGCGCTGGCGAGCGCGCCGGGCGGGCCGTTCGAGGGCCAGGACGTGACCTACGCGGACGGGCGGGTGCTCGCAGGCGGCCGGTCGATGACGTTCGGCGAGCTGCTGACGGCGCTGGGCCGCGAGTCGGTCTCGGCGACCGGTTCCTCCGCCCCCGGCGAGGAGCTGACCAAGCACTCGTTCAGCTCCTTCGGCGCCCAGTTCTGCGAGGTCCGCGTGCACCGCTGGACCCGGGAGGCACGGGTGTCGCGCATGCTCGGGGTGTTCGACGCCGGCCGGATCATCAACGAGAAGGCCGCCCGCAGCCAGCTGATGGGCGGGATGATCTGGGGTGTCTCCGCGGCGCTGCACGAGGGGCTGGAGATCGAGGGGAACGGCCGGCTCGCCAACGCCGACCTGGCCGGGTACCTCCTCCCGGTCAACGCCGACATCCCCGAGGTCGACGTGCACTTCGTGCAACACCCGGACACGCTGCACAACCCGGTGGGCGCGCGGGGCGTCGGCGAGATCGGCACGGTCGGCATGGCCGCGGCCGTCGCCAACGCCATCCACAACGCCACGGGCATCCGCGTCCGGCACCTCCCGATCACGATCGAGGATCTTCTGGATGACGAGGTGTCTTGATGACGAGGTGTCTTGAGGTCGTCGCGTGACCGAGAATGTGTTCGAGAAGCGCGGAGCGGGCCGCCCGGGGCAGCCGGGACCTGATGGATCACCGGAGTCTGCGGCCCACATGCGGGCTTCTCACACACATTCTGCCGACCGGGAGCGCTGGGACGCCCGCCACGCCGTCGACGTGGCCGCCGACGCCGGGGCACCCGCCCCGCCCGACGCGCTGCGTGGCCGGACGGAGCTGCTCCCGGCCGGCGGCCGCGCCCTCGACGTGGCGTGCGGCCGCGGCGCCGTGGCCGTCTGGCTGGCGGCGCGCGGGTTCGCGGTGGACGCCGTGGACGTGTCCCCGGTCGCGCTGGACGCCGGGCGCGAGCTCGCCGCGCGGGAAGGCGTGACCGTGCGGTGGGTGCTCCACGACCTCGACGCCGGGCTGCCGGCCTCGGAGCCCGACAGCTGCGGCGCCCACGACGTGGTCGTCTGCCAGCGGTTCCGTGACCCCGCCCGGTACCCGGAGCTGCCCGCCCTGCTCGCGCCGGGCGGGCTGCTCGTGATCACCGTGCTGTCCGAGGTGGACGAGGGACCGGGCCCGTTCCGCGCGGCAGCGGGCGAGCTGCGGGCGGCGTTCGGCGCGCTCGAGGTGCTCCACCACGTCGAGCGCGCGGGCGAGGCGAGCCTGGTGGCCCGGGTCAGCGGGCCCGCGTCGGTGCCAGGCCGTCGGTGAAGTCGGCGTCCTTGGTCTCGCGCAGCGGGGCCAGGCTGACGATGCAGATCACGGCGATCACCAGGACGTACGCCGACACCGCGGCGCTCGACCCGGTCTTGGCGAGCAGGTCGGTGGCCACGAGCGGGCTGATCCCGCCCCCGACGATCCCGCTCGCGCTGTAGGCGAAGGAGGCGCCCGAGTACCGGTAGCGCACCCGGAACAGCTCCGGCAGGAACGCCCCCATCGGGCCGTACAGCATCGCGAAGCAGAGCAGCCCGCCGGTCATCGCGAGCGTGATCAGCAGCGGCTGCCCGGTGTCGACCAGCCAGAAGAGCGGGAACGCCCACACCGCCGCGAGCACGGCCGACGCGAGGCAGAGCCGCTTGCGCCCGATGCGGTCGGACTGCACGGCGAACCAGAGCGTCGCCACGCCCATGACGGCCACGGCCACCATCGCGGCGAGCAGCATCGTGGTGCGGTCCACGTGCAGGGTGCTGGTTCCGTACGACAGCACGAATGTGGTGACCGTGTAGAACAGCGTGTGCGCCAGGATGAACGACAGCGTCGCGAGCAGCAGCACCAGCGGCTGGCTGCGCAGCAGGTCCGCGAACGGCACGCGGGAGCGCTCCTGCTGGTCCATCGCGGCCTGGAACACCGGGGTCTCGGCGATCCGCATCCGGATGTAGTAGCCCACGACGAGCAGCACGGCCGAGGCGAGGAACGGGATGCGCCAGCCGACCGCGCGGAACGTCTCGTCGGACATCGTCGCGTCCAGCAGCAGGAAGAGCGCGTTCCCGAGCACGAACCCCACCGCCGGACCCAGCTGCGGGAACGCCGAGTAGAGACCGCGCTTGCCCGGCGGCGCGTACTCGGTGGCGAGCAGCACCGCGCCGCCCCACTCGCCGCCCAGGCCGATGCCCTGCAGGAAGCGGGCGATCACCAGCAGGACCGGGGCGAGCACCCCGATGGTGTCGTACGACGGGATCAGGCCGACCGCGACCGTCGCCCCGCCCATCAGAACCAGCGAGACGATGAGCATCCGCTTGCGCCCGATCCGGTCACCGAAGTGGCCGAACAGGATCGCGCCGAGCGGCCGGGCGACGAACCCGACGGCGAACGTCGCGAGCGATGCGAGCGTGCCGGCGAGCGGGGAGAACGACGGGAAGAACACGGCGCCGAACACGAGCGCCGCCGCCGTGCCGTAGATGTAGAAGTCGTAGAACTCGATCGCCGTGCCGACGAAGCTGGCGATCGCGATCCGGCGACCCGACGGTGCTGTGGGGGAGCTCATCGCTCGGCCTCGCTGCGCTCGGCCGGCGCTTCGCGCGGGGGCTGTGACATCGGTTCGCTCGCAAGCTCGCTCATCGGACAAGTGTCGGTGCCGTCGGGTCCCAGTCCTCCGGCAGGGCCGGGCCGACCTCGACCGTGCTCGCGAGCTCGACCGGCGCCCCGCGCTCGGCCGCCTCGGCTGTGGAGATCATGACGTCCAGCACGTGCTCGCCCAGCTCGCCGGACGCGCGCGCGGGCCGCCCGGCCCGCACCGCCCGCGCCAGCTCGAGCACCCCCGTGCCGCGGGTGGCCGGAGCGGGGACGGCCGGCGTGGTGACCACGTCACCGTCCATGCGGTGCACGACGATCTCGCCGGCGAACGTGTTCGGGTCCGGCACGGCGATCGTGCCCTCCGTCCCGGAGATCTCGAGCATCCGCCGCTTCACCGCCGAGTCGAAGCTGAAGGTGCTCTGGGCGCTCGCCCCGCCGGCGAACCGGTAGATCGCGGCGACGTGGGTGGGCACGGTGACGTCGAACGTCTGCCCGGCGCGCGGTCCCGAGCCGATCGTGCGCACGGCCCGCGCCCGCGAGGTGACCGCCGAGACCTGTGAGACCGGCCCGAGCAGCTGGACGAGCGCCGTGAGGTAGTACGGCCCGAGGTCGAACAGCGGGCCCGCACCCTCCTGGAACAGGAAGTCCGGGTTGGGGTGCCACGACTCCGGCCCCGGGCTCTGCAGGAGCGTCAGGGCCGTGAGCGGCGTGCCGATCGCCCCGGACTCGACGAGCCGGCGCGCGGTCTGGATGCCGGGCCCCAGGAACGTGTCCGGCGCCGTCGCCACCCGCAACCCGCTCGCGCGCGCGGTGTCGAGCAGCGTGCGGGTGCTGGCGCGGTCGAGGCCGATCGGCTTCTCGTTCCACACGTGCTTGCCGGCGGCGAGCGCCTGCAACGCGACGTCGACGTGCGCCTGCGGCACCGTCAGGTTGACGACGAGCTCGACGTCGTCGTCGTCCAGCACATCGGCCACCGGTCCACCGCGGGCCACACCGAACGCGGCGGCCTGCGCGCGGGCCCGCTCGGCGTCGAGGTCGCCCACGACGCGGACGTCGAGGTCGGGCAGGGCGGTGAGGTTGCGCAAGTACTCCGTGCTGATCACCCCGGCGCCGATGACGCCGACCCGGACCGGCCCCGAGCCGTTGGTGCCGCTCATGCCAGGCCTTCGGCCCGCAGCCACGCGACGCTGTCGGCGACGGCCTGGAACCGGTCGCCCCTCGTGTCGTCGAGCTCGACCACCCGCAGGGCGTCCGGGGCGGCGGCGAGGATCTCCCGCACCGCGAGCCCGCCCTGCCCGACCGGCACCTGGTCGATCGGGTCCGGCGTGGCGGGCCCGTCCTTGACGTGCACGGCGGTGACCCGCTCCCCGAGCCGCTTCAGCAGCGCCACCGGGTCCTGCCCGCCGACCGCCGCCCAGTACGTGTCGACCTCCAGCACCACCGCCTCGTCGAGGTGCCCCGCGAGCACCTCGAGGGCCGGCGTGCCGTCCCGAGGCATGCCCTCAGTGGGGTGAAGGACGATCTCGAGCTCCTGGGCGTGGTTGTGGTAGCCGAGGCGCACCCCGTGCTTCGCGGCGACGGCGGCCGCGGCGTTGAGGTCGTCGGCGACCGCGGCCACCCCGTCGGCGCTCTCGAAGCGCTCCCGGTCGATCCGCGGGTCGAAGACGGTGCCCACCTCGAGCGCCGCGGCCGTGGCGAAGATCTCGTCCGCTCCGTCGACGCCGACGACGTGCTGGTGCGCCGTGGGTGCCGTGAGCCCGCTCGCCGCGAGCGCCGGCCCGAGCTGCGCGGCGTAGTCGGTGAGGCGGAAGGGCTCGACGTGCGCGAGGCCCAGCCCGGCGAGGCGGTCGAGGGTGCCGGGGAGGTCCTCGGCCAGCAGCTCGCGGACGGTGTAGAGCTGAACGGAGAGGGGAGTCACGACTCGAGGATCACCGCTGGCGGGCGTCCGGGGCAAGCGCTGTCCCAGGTGACGGACACTAGCCCGCCTTCCCGGCAGCGGGCACGGTCTCCCGCGCCGCCACCGCGGCCGCGAGCGCCGTGGTGATCGGCACCGACGCGACGAGCCCGATGCTGCCCACCAGGGTCCGCACGATCTCGGTGGCCACGTCCTGCGACGTGACGATGTCGCCGAACCCGCGGCCGGACAGGGAGAACAGCAACAGCAGCGGCAGCGCCGCACCGGCGTACGCGAGCACGAGGGTGTTCACGGCGGACGCGACGTGGTCCCGCCCGATCCGCATCGCCGCCGTGAACAGGCGGCGGGCGCTCAGCTCCGGGTTGGCGTGACGGAGCTCCCACACCGCGCTCGTCTGCGTGACGGTCACGTCGTCGAGCACACCGAGCGCACCGATCACGACCCCGGCGAGCAGGAGGCCGCGGGCGTCGACGCCGGTGCCGAGCGTGGCGATGAGGTTGCTCGTCTGGTCGTCGAGGCCGGTGAGCCGCGCCGCGACGGAGAACCCGGCGCCGAGCGCGCCGATGAGCGCGAGGGACAGCAGCGTGCCGAGCACGGCCGTGGAGGTGCGGGCGGACGGGCCGTGCGTCAGGTACAGCACCGCGAACATGATCAGACAGGCGCCGACCACCGCGACGGCGAGGGGGTCGCGGCCGGCGAGGATCGCCGGGACCACGAAGAAGAGCAGCACCACGAAGCTGAGGCCGAGCGCGATGAGCGCCGCGAGACCGCGCCACCGGCCCAGCACGAGCACCGCCACCGCGAACAGGCCCGCGAGCCAGATCAGCGGGCTGTCCCGCTGGAAGTCCACGACCTGGTAGGACCCCGCGTCGTCGGCGTCGGCGCCGGACCAGCTCAGCACGACCCGGTCACCGACCGCGAACGTCGGCGTGCCCGGCTCGAGCGGCACCACCTGCACGAGGTCCCGGCCCGGCCGCGGCCCGTCCGCCATGTGCACGACCAGCGCGACGCAGCCGCCGGTGCCGGAGCCGGGCGAGCAGTCGGCCGCCGTGGTCGCCGTGACCTGGGCCCGCACCGGCTGCTGGTTGCCCGGGCGGGCCGTGTCGGGCGGGCCGCCGGTGGGCCGGAGCAGGACGAGCCCGACGAGCGTGGCGAGCGCGCACGGGACCAGCAGGGCGGCGATGAGGATCCGCACCCGCCGCCCGGCGGGACGGGCCGGCCCGTGTCCGTGTCCGTGGCCGTGCCCACCCGGTGTGGCGGCGTCCTGCGTGGGCCGCCGGAACCGGCCGGCCCAGGCGGGAAGCCCGAACGGCAGAGCGAGGCCGAGCACCCGCGGGCGGCCGGGCGGGCCGTCCGGGACCGCCTCGGCGTCGGACTCCGCGGCCGCGCGCGCCGCGTCGTGGCGGCCCAGCAGCTCCGGGGTCAGCGCGGGCGTCTCCATGGTGGTCTCGACGAAGAGCTCGGCGGGCGCGCCGGGCGGGTCACCCGGGCGGCGGCTGGGCATGGGGGCTGGTGCGGCCGGGCCGACCGGGCCCCGGCCCGGGCGGCGGGGCAGGCCGCGGACCCGGGGGCGGGCGGGCCCTCGGCCCGGGGGCTCGGGGCCGGCCTCGAACTCGGCCTCGAACTCGTGGTCGAATTCGTGGTCGGATTCGTGGTCGGATTCGTGGTCGTACTCGTCGTCGATCTCGGGCGCGATCCCGGCGGCGGGCCTGCGGCGAGGTGGCCCGGCGGGCTCGACGCGGTCGCGCTCGCCCGGGACCGAGGTCGCCGAGCTGCTCGCGGCGGGGGCCGCGGGGTGGTCGACGTAGGGGTCGGGCGTGGCGGTGTAGCGGGCGGGTGGTCCATCCGCGGGGTAGCGGTCGCCGGGGGCCGCGTACGGGTCGGGGGTGGACGCGTCTGCGTACCGGTCGCCGGGGTGGGGAGCGTCCCGATGGCCGTCGGCGCGACGTCCGGCTCCGCGATCGGGCCCCGCCCGCGTGGCCGACCGGGACTGGTCGTCGGGCCGGTCGACCGCGGTCCAGCCCTCGCCGGCCCACCCCCCGCCGGTCCAGCCCTCGTCGGTCCAGCCCTCGTCGGTCCAGCCGCCGTCGGTCCAGTCGTCGTGCCACGGCCCGCGGTCGCGGGTGCCGCTGCGGCCGCCGCCGTTCGCGCGGCCGTTGGCACCGCCGTTCGCGCGGCCGTTCGCGCGGCCGTTGGCACCGCCGTTCGGGGTGCCGTTCGGGGTGCCGCCGTACCGGCGGTCGTACGCGCTGTCCGCGGGCGGCTCCGCGCCCCGCGCGTGGCGCGGGCGGTCGGGCTGGTGGACGGCGGGGAAGCCGACCTCGGGCGTCTGCGGCGGCTCGGCGGGGCGGTCGGTGCGGTGTCGGCCGGATGCGCGTCTGCCACGCACCGCACCGGTGGTCTGGTCCGGATGGTCAGCGGCCACGTTCCCATCCTGTCAACGCGTGCCGCCGGCTTCTCGTCCCGTCCGTTCGCCGGTGGGTGCCGCGCGGCCACCGGCCCTTCACCTGGGGGTAAACGGTTGTGCGTGCGATCGTCAGTGCGCCTGGCGTCCGCTCGGCGCATCGGGGCTGGTCCGGTCGCCGATGAGGTGGGCGAGGACGTCGTCGGCGATGGCGGCCGCGGCAGCGTCGGTGTCGACGCCGAAGCCGGGCTCGTCGGCCTCGAGCGGTTCGAGCGTGGCGAGCTGGCTGCCCAGGAGCGAAGGCGGCATGAAGTGGTCGCGGCGGTTGTCGACCCTCCTCTGGAGGAGCTCGCGCGTGGCGAGGAGGTGCACGAAGCGCACCGAGGGGTGCCCGTCGCGCAGTACGTCGCGGTAGCTGCGCTTGAGCGCGGAGCACGTGACCACGGCGTCGCGGCCCGCGGCCTCCTGCTCGCCGATCCAGGCCGCGATGCGGCGCAGCCACGGCCAGCGGTCGGCGTCGTCGAGCGGGGTGCCGGCCGCCATCTTCGCCCGGTTGGCCTCGGGGTGCAGGTCGTCGCCCTCGACGAAGGACCATCCGGTGCGCCCGACGATCTCGGCGGCGACCGAGGACTTCCCGACCCCGGACACGCCCATCACCACCACGGTGTGAGTCGTCGTGGTGTTGGTCGTCGAGGTGTCGGTCATGGTGGCAGCTTCGCGCATCGGCGGGCAATGCGCTTGCACATCGACTCGAACGCGTGTTCGATACCGGTATGGCTTCCGAGTTCCGGTGGAGCGGGCAGCAGGTGCTCGACGAGGCGGTCGGGGCCGCGGCCGCGCTGCCGGGGATGCGCGGGCTGCTCCGATCGGTGCGCACCCCGGAGTTCGCGGGCACGGTGTTCCACGAGGTGGAGGCGAAGTCGGCGCTGAACCGCGTCCCGGGCGCCTCGCGGATGCCGTTCACCTGGACGGTCAACCCGTACCGGGGATGCACCCACGGGTGCTCCTACTGCTTCGCTCGCAATACGCACACCTACCTCGACTTCGACGCGGGTGCCGACTTCGACAGCCAGATCGTCGTCAAGGTCAACGTGGCGCGGGTGCTGGAGCGCGAGCTGCGGTCGCCACGGTGGCAGCGGGAGCCGGTGGCGATGGGCACCAACACCGACCCCTACCAACGCGCGGAGGGCCGCTACCGGCTGATGCCGGGGATCGTGGGGGCGCTGGCGCGCTCGGGCACCCCGTTCTCGGTGCTCACGAAGGGCACGGTGCTCGCCCGCGACCTGCCGCAGCTCGCCGCGGCGGCCGCCGACGTGCCGGTGTCGCTCGGAGTGTCCATAGCCCTCGTGGACCGGTCGCTGCAGTCCCGCCTCGAGCCGGGCACGCCGTCGCCCGCGGCCCGCCTGGATCTGGTTCGCCGCATCACCGATGCGGGTTTCGACTGCGGCGTGATGGTGGCGCCGGTGCTGCCACTGCTCACCGATTCCACCGATGCCCTCGATGCCCTCTTCGCGCAGATCAGGGCGGCGGGTGCGGTCGGTGCCAGCGTCATCGCCCTGCACCTGCGTCCGGGCGCCCGCGAGTGGTTCCGGGGCTGGCTCGCCCGCGAGTATCCGCGCCTCGTCGAGCCCTATGCCCGGCTCTACCGACGCGGCTCCTACGTCGACGCGGACTACCGGCGCGCTTTGGCGGAGCGCGTCCGCCCGCTGCTGCGCGAGCACGGCCTGGACCGCGGCGTGGGGATGCCCCGCGGTCGAGCTCAGGAGGCCCCGAGCACGCCCCCCGCCGAGCAGCTGACGCTCCTGTAGCCGCACTTCGCACATCGAGTAGGCACGTCACACAAGGCGGGCGCTGTGCGAAGTGCGCGCTGGGTGTGCGGAGTCGGGCGTGGGGTGCAGGTAGCCCTTCCACCTTCGCCGGATAGCCTCTTTCGTCGTGATGCGCAGCCACCCCGCCGGCACGCTCCGTGCCGACCACGCCGGACAGTCCGTGACCCTCGCCGGGTGGGTGGCGCGCCGCCGGGATCACGGCGGTGTGATCTTCATCGACCTCCGGGACGCGTCCGGCTCGGCGCAGGTCGTGTTCCGCGAGGGTGAGATGGCCGAGCGCGCCCACCGGCTGCGCGCCGAGTTCTGCGTGCAGGTCACCGGCGAGGTCGTGCGCCGCCCGGCGGGCAACGAGAACCCCGATCTCGCCACCGGCGAGATCGAGCTCACCGCCACCGGGCTCACGGTGCTCTCGGAGTCGGCGCCGCTGCCGTTCCCGGTCGACGAGCACGGTGACGCGAACGAGGAGATCCGGCTCAAGCACCGCTACCTCGACCTGCGTCGCAGCGGGCCCGCCGCGGCGCTGCGGCTGCGCAGCGAGGCCAACCGGATCGCGCGCACCGTGCTGCACGAGCGGCAGTTCGTCGAGGTCGAGACGCCCACGCTCACGCGGTCCACGCCCGAGGGTGCCCGCGACTTCCTCGTGCCCGCCCGGCTGCGTCCCGGGTCCTGGTACGCGCTGCCGCAGAGCCCGCAGCTGTTCAAGCAGTTGCTGATGGTGGCCGGCACCGAGCGCTATTACCAGATCGCGCGCTGCTACCGCGACGAGGACTTCCGCGCCGACCGGCAGCCCGAGTTCACGCAGCTCGACATCGAGATGAGCTTCGTCGACCAGGACGACGTGATCGAGCTCGGCGAGGCGATCGTCGCGGCGCTGTGGTCGGAGCTCGCGGGCTACGAGATCCCACGCCCGATCCCGCGCCTCACCTACGCCGATGCCATGGCCCGCTACGGCTCGGACAAGCCGGACCTGCGCTTCGGCGTGGAGCTCACCGACCTCACCGAGTACTTCTCCGACACGTCGTTCCGGGTGTTCCAGGCGCCCTACGTCGGGGCCGTCGTGATGCCCGGCGGGGCCTCGCAGCCGCGCAAGCAGCTCGACGCCTGGCAGGAGTGGGCCAAGCAGCGTGGGGCCCGTGGCCTCGCCTACGTGCTCGTCGACGACGACGGCGCGGTCAGCGACCGCGGCCCGGTGGTGAAGAACCTGTCCGAGGCGGAGCGGGAGGGCCTGCCGAAGGCCGTCGGCGCCGCGCCGGGCGACGCGATCTTCTTCGCCGCCGGCCACCCGTCCGACGCCCGCGACCTCCTCGGTGCCGCCCGCGGCGAGGTCGCCCGCCGCTGCGGGCTGGTCGACGAGAGCGCGTGGTCGTTCGTGTGGGTGGTGGACGCGCCGCTGTTCGAGCGGGTCCGGGACGACAAGGGCAACGAGCTGGGCTGGACCGCCGTCCACCACCCGTTCACCTCACCCAACCCGGACTGGACCGACCGCTTCGAGGAGGCGCCGGACCAGGCGCTGGCCTACGCCTACGACATCGTCTGCAACGGCAACGAGATCGGTGGCGGGTCCATCCGTATCCACCGCTCGGACGTGCAGGAGCGGGTGTTCGCCCTGCTCGGCATGGACGAGGCCGAGCAGCGGGAGAAGTTCGGCTTCCTGCTCGACGCGTTCGCCTACGGGCCGCCGCCGCACGGCGGCATCGCGTTCGGCTGGGACCGCACCTGCATGCTGCTCGCGGGCGGCGACTCGATCCGCGACGTGATCGCGTTCCCGAAGACCGGTGGCGGCTACGACCCGCTCACCGCCGCGCCCGCGCCGATCACGGCCGAGCAGCGCAAGGAGGCGGGCGTGGACGCGGTGCCGCCGCCTGCGCCTGCAGCGGCGTCGCCGGCAGCCGACGAGCCGCCGACGAAGCTGTGAGCGGTGCAGCCGCGGGAGTGAGCGCCCCGTGCTGCACATGAGGGTGATCGCGCCGGCGGACCGCTCGGACGCGGTGCGGGATCTGCTCGTGGCCGAGCCGGGCGCCACCCACGTCACGGTGCTCCCGGGCGCCGCCGTGCAGCCGGCCGGGGACGTGGTCGAGGCCGACGTCGCCCGCGAGGCCACCGACGGGCTGCTCGGGCAGCTCTGCGCGCTGGGCATCGACCGGTCGGGCGGCGTGACGCTCGAGCTGATCGACACCAGCCTCTCCGACGCGGCCGACGCCGCCGAGGAGGCCGCCCCCGGTGATCCGCAGGACGCGGTCATCTGGGACGAGGTGGTGGCGCGCACGGGCGAGGAGTCCCGGTTCTCACTGAGCTTCCAGGCCTTCCTGACCATCGCGTGCCTGCTGGCCGCGATCGGCGCGATCACCGATTCGCCGGTCACGGTGGTCGGGGCGATGGTGCTGGGGCCGGAGTTCGGCCCGCTCGCGGCCGTGGCCGTGGGGCTCGCCCTGCGCCGCGGTGACCTGCTGCGCCGCGGGGCGTTGGCGCTGGCCGCCGGGTTCCCGCTGGCGATGGCCGTGACGGCGCTCGGGTCCGTGGTGCTCGACGCGACGGGGCTGCTGTCCACGGCCGCACTGGCCGACCTCAGCCAGGTGGCGTTCATCTTCGAGGTCGGACCGTTCTCGCTGATCGTCGCCCTGCTCGCAGGCGCCGCCGGGATGCTCGCGCTGACGTCGGCGAAGTCGGGGTCGCTGGTGGGGGTGTTCATCTCGGTCACCACGGTGCCGGCCGCCGCGTTCGCCTCGGTGGCGCTCGTCGAGGGCCGCTACACGCAGGCGATGCAGTCCGGGTTGCAGCTGGCGATCAACCTGATCGGTATCGTCGTCGCGGCCGCCGCCGTTCTCCTGCTCGCCCGCAGCCGTTCGCAGCGGGGCAGCCGGAAGCTGTCCGCGGGGTAGGGTCTGACCAATGGTTCGCGACCTGGGCGGCTTCCCCAGGCCGGTGCTGGCCGCGCTGGCTGCCGCCGAGCGACTGCTCACCCGCCGGTCCGGCGCCGGTGTCGTGCTCGCCGATCCCGAGGACCTCGGGGGGAGCGAGCGGTCGGTGGTGGCGCGGGCCCGGCTGGCGCGCAACCCGTTCTCGCTGCCGCGCACGATCGTCGTCAAGCACTACCTCGGCGAGCCCGATCCGGACCGGCCGGACCCGTTCCACTACGAGGTGGCCAGCTGCCAGCTGTTCACCGCGCTCCCGGCCGATGCCCGCCCCAGCCCCGTGCTGATCGCGCACGACCCGCAGACCCGGCTGCTGGTGCTGGAGGACCTGGGGCGCAGCTCCACGCTGGCCGACAAGCTCTTCGGGCCCGACCCGGCCGCCGCACGGCGCAACATGCTCAGCTGGGCGCGGGCGCTGGGCCGGATGCAGGCCGCGACGGCGGGGCGCGAGGGCGACTTCGGCGCGCTGCTGCGCAGGCTGGGGGAGCGGGCATGGCGTGATCCGGTGGCCGAGGACGCGCGCGTGGCGCTCGCCAAGGGGCCGGCCCTGCTGGCCCGGGAGCTGGGGGTCGACGCATCGTCCGCCGCGGTGCTGGAGGCGCACGAGACCGCCCGCCTGCTCGGCGGCACCCGGTACCGGGCGTTCAGCCCGTCCGACACCTGCCCGGACAACAACCTCGTCACCAGCAGGGGCGTGCGGTTCGTGGACTTCGAGTGGGGGTGCTTCCGCGACGTCGCCCTCGACGCCGCGTACCTCCGCGTGCCGTTCCCCGGCTGCGAGGCGAGCTTCGCGCTGCCGCCCGGCCTGTCCGACACGATGCTGGAGGCCTGGCGCAACGAGATCGCCGCGGTCTGGCCGGACCTCGACGAACCGGCAGTGCTCGAACGGAGGCTGCTGCACGCGCAGCTGTTGTGGGTGTGGCTCACCACGTGGTGGCTCCTGCCCCGGATCCGGGAACGGGACCGCCCGATCGGCCCCGACGCCACCCGCTCTCCCCGGATCAGCAGCGCGCTCGGGCACTACTGGCGCCAGATGGCCAGGGCCGCCGAGACCGGCGGCCTGCCGGCGACCGCCGAGCTCGGCGACGCGGTGGCCGATGCGCTCGGCAAGCGGTTCCCGGATGCGCCCGGCACGCTGCCGGTCTACCCCGCGTTCCGCTCGGTCGCCTGATCCCACACCGACTCCGGCGCCGGCACACCGACTGCAGTTGCTGTGCGAGCGACGAGCGTGGTGTGCGAGCAACGTCGGACCGCGGCGCGCCGAGCGTTCGCCCACCTGCCCTCGGCGCGTCATCCCGCGCACACCCCGGGTGAGCCGACGTCGATGATCGTGTCGGTGTGAGCGTGCAGCCGGCGATCGTGCCACCGCCCGAACCCCACCGGCCCCGACTCTCCCTCGTCGCGCCGCGCGTCCACACCCTGGTGACGCTCGGCGACTCCACGGCCGCCGGGCTCGGCGACCCGATGCCGGGAGGCGGGTGGCGCGGCTTCCCGGTGCTGCTGGCCGAGGCGCTCGGTGCGCGGCTGGTGAACCCCGCGGTCACCGGGGCCCGTGTGGCCGACGTCCGGCGCGACCAGCTGCCGGTGGCGCTCGCCGCGGAGCCGGACGTCGCGGTGGTCTTCGTCGGCATGAACGACACCCTGCGCTCGGACTTCGACCCGGCCCGGATGCGGGCCGACCTCGCGGCGACGGTGGGTGCCCTGCGGTCGGCCGGAGCGCACGTCGTGCTGATGCGCTACCACGACCACACGCGGGTCTTCCCGCTGCCGGCGCCGCTGCGGCGCGCCCTGTGGCGGCGGGTGGTGGCGCTCAACGCGGCCGTCGACGCAGTGGTCGACGGGGCGGTCGACGGGGCGGCCGACGGGGTGGTCGCCGCGGGCGGCGGGATCGGCGTCCTGGACCTGGACGCGCTGCCCGGCGGGTACGAGCCCGCGGCGTGGGCGATCGACCGGCTGCACCCCTCCGAGCTGGGGCACCGGATCCTCGCCGCCGGGCTCGCCACGCTCGTCGCCGATGCCGGTTTCGCGGTGCCGGGCCCGGTGAGCCTGCGGTGCGGCGGCGGACGGGAGGTGACGGTCCTGCACCGGGCCGCGTGGCTGGTGTTCAAGGGCGTGCCGTGGCTGGTGCGGCGCGGCCGGGACCTCGGCCCGGTGATCGTGCAGGGGCTCGCGGGCGAGCTTCGCGCGGCGTGGAGGGGCCGCCGACTTGTCAGGCGGCCCGGCGCGCCGGCACCGGAGCCGCGGGCGCGGTGGGCGTGGCGATCGCGAGCAGCGCCTCGATCCGCCACAGCTGGGCCCGGGTGCAGGTGGGACAGATCCAGGTGATCGACCCGTCCGGCTCGTGCTGGCTGCTCCAGGCGAGCCCGGCGGCGTCGGCCGGGGTGCGCTCCAGGGCGCAGAGCGGGCATGCGGTTCTGTTCATGACACCCGAGCCTCCCGGGCCCGCATTGCGGTCCGGTGAACCGAGGATAAAGGTTACGCTGCGTGGATGTCCGACTACTGGAGGTCCTCGCTCGTCTACCGGGGCAGTATGGCCCTGTCCGGCAGGGCGACGACGAGGGGGCTCGAGGGTGGGGCGGAGCGGCACGCTTGCCGAGGCCGAGTGGGAGGCGCATCGCGCCGCGGTCTTCGGGGCGGCCTACCGGATCCTCGGCAGCGTGGCCGAGGCCGAGGACGTGACCCAGGAGGTCTGGCTGCGCGCCGCGGCCGCCGACCTGTCCGAGGTGCGGGACCTGCGGGCCTGGCTGGTGACCGTCGCCGCGCGGACGTCCTACAACGTGCTCAAGTCCGCGCGCGTCCGGCGCGAGTCCTACGTGGGGCCGTGGCTGCCCGAACCCCTGCTCACGGGGCCGGACGCCGGCGCCCAGGTGCTCGTGGACGAGTCGGTGAGCACCGCGATGCTCGTCGTGATGGAGACGCTCGGCCCCGCCGAACGTGTCGCGCTGGTGCTGCACGACGTGTTCGACCTCCCGTTCGGCGAGATCGCCGAGGTGCTCGGCACCACGCCCGCCGCCAGCCGCAAGCTCGCGTCCCGGGCGCGGGCGCGGGTGGCCGCGGTCCAGGAGCGCCCGCGGGCGTCCAGGGCCGAGACCGAACGCGTGCTCAGGGCGTTCAAGGCGGCCGCCGAGGCGGGGGACATGGCCGGGCTGGTCGAGCTGCTCGACCCCGAGGCCGTGTACGTCGGCGACGGCGGCGGCAAGGTCCCGGCCGCGCGCGTGCCGGTCCTCGGCGCCGCGCGGATCGCCCTGCTGGTGTCCCGGCAGATCGCGATCCGGCGCCCGCACGCGCTGCGGATCGTCGAGGTCAACGGCCACCCGGCCCTGGCGACGTACCGCGGCGGCGCGCTGGTCTGGCTCGACACCGTCGACGTCGCCGACGGGCGGATCACGGCGTTCCGGAGGCTGGCCAACCCCGAGAAGCTCGCGCGCCTCGGTCACACATGAGCGCGCTGTCTTGACTCCCTGCCGACACCCCCGGGACGGCGGGGGCCGAGCATGGGAGGACGACACGATGCCGCGCATTGTGATCATCGGAGGCGGTTTCGCGGGCGTGTGGAGCGCGGCGGGTGCGGCGCTGGCCCGCGGGGACGCGGACCTGCGCATCACGCTCGTCGCGCCGAACGAGCACCTGGTGCTGCGGCCGCGCCTGTACGAGCCGGAGCCGGACCTGGCCACGGTCGAGCTGCGCAGGATCCTCGAGCCGATCGGCGTCGAGCACGTGCGGGCCACCGTGAGCACCATCGACACCGAGCACCGCGTGGTGGTGGCGGACGGCAGGGAGATCGGCTACGACCGCCTCGTGCTGGCCGCGGGCAGCAGGCTCGTCCGGCCCGAGGGCCTGCCCGGCGCCGAGCGGCTCTTCGACATCGACACCCTGGACGGGGCCCGCCGGCTCACCGAGCACCTGCGCGGTCGCGAGGGCTACTCGGTCGTGGTCGCCGGCGCCGGGTTCGTCGGCCTGGAGGCGGCGACCGCGCTGGCGGATCGGGGCCGGGTCCTGCTGGTGGACCGGGCGGACGTGGTCGGGCACCAGCTCGGTCCCGGCCCGCGCGCGGAGATCGAGTCGGCGCTGGACGAGCTGGGCATCGAACGCCGGCTCGGGACGACCGTGACGGAGGTCGGCGACGGCTACGCCGTGCTGTCCGACGGCAGCAGGGTGGACGCGGACGCCGTCGTGTGGTCCGTGGGGCTGCGGGCCAGCGACCTCACCCGGCAGATCGCCGACGAGCTTGACCACCTCGGCCGGGTGCCGGTGGATCGCCACCTGCGTGCCCGGCCCGAGGTGTTCGTCGCCGGGGACACGGCCGCGGCGGCCCTCGACGCCGAGCACACCGTCATGCAGGCCTGCCAGCACGCCACGCCGCTCGGCAAGGTCGCCGGGTACAACGCGGCGGCCGACCTGCTCGGGATCGTGCCGCGCGAGTTCACCCCGGGCCCGTACGTCACCTGCCTGGACCTCGGGGGGGCGGGCGGGATCTTCACGCGGGGCTGGGACCGGAGGGTGATGGCGTCCGGCGCCGACGGCGGGGAGATCAAGAGGCGGATCAACCTGGCGATCCACCCGCCGGTCGACGACGCCGACGCGATCCTCGCCGCCGCCGACCGGGTGCGCGTCGAGCTGCCGTTCTTCCCGCGCGCGGAGGACGACGAGGGCGCCGCCGCGTGATCAGCGCGGGGCGTTTCGCCGGCTGCCGCGCAGGAAGCGGTCGATGCGCACCAGCGCCTCCTCCAGGAGGGGCAGCGCCGTGGCGTACGAGCAGCGGACGTGCCCCTCGCCGGACGGGCCGAAGACGCTGCCGGGCACCACGGCCACGTGCTCGGCGTGCAGCAGGCGTTCCGCGAACGTCTCCGAGTCCAGCCCGGACGAGCGGATCGACGGGAACGCGTAGAAGGCGCCCCCGGGCTCGGGGCAGTCGAGGCCGGTCTCGCGCAGGCCCTTCACGAACACGCGCCTGCGCCGGTCGTAGTCGGCGACCATGGCGTCGACCTCGTCGTCCGGCGCCGAGAGCGCCTCCACGGCCGCGAGCTGGGAGACGTGCGGCGCGCAGAGCATCGTGTACTGGTGCACCCGCACCGCGAGCTCCGCGACCGGGGCGGGCGCGCAGATCCAGCCGACCCGCCACCCCGTCATCGCGTGCGCCTTCGAGAAGCCGCCGAGCAGCACCGTCCGGTCACGGGCGCCGGGCAGGGTGCCGAGGCAGGTGTGGCAGCCGGTGTAGGTGAGCCGGTCGTAGATCTCGTCGGAGACCAGGTAGAGGTCGTGCTGCTCGGCGAGCGCGACGAGGGCCTCCAGCGCGGCACGCGGCTGCACCGCGCCGGTCGGGTTGGCGGGGGACCCGATGAGGATCGCCTTCGTGCGCGGCGTGATCGCGGCCGCGACGGCCTCGGCGTCGACGGCGAACCCGTCCTCCCACCGCGTCGGGACCCGCACCGTGGTGCCGCCCGCGAACGCGACGCAGGGCTCGTAGGCCACGTAGCAGGGCTCGGGGACGATCACCTCGTCGCCCGGGTTGAGCAGCACCCGCAGCGCGAGGTCGAGGCCCTCCGAGACGCCGGTGGTGATCAGGCACTCGGTGCCGGGGTCGTAGCCGGCGCCGTAGCGCTTCGCGAGATCGGCGCAGATCAGCTCGCGCAGCCGCGGCAGGCCCGCGTTGGACGTGTAGGTCGTGTAGCCCTGCTCGAGGGCGTAGATGCCGGCCTCGCGCACCCGCCACGGCGTCACGAAGTCGGGCTCGCCGACGCCGAGGGAGATCACGTCGTCCATCTCCGCGGCGATGTCGAAGAAGCGCCGGATGCCCGACGGGGGGCACGCGGCGATCACGCTGTTGAGCGGCCTCACGGCGTGACCGGCAGTCGGTGGTCGGCTTCCGGCGGTGTGAACGCGTCGCCGTCGCGCTTGTAGGTCTTCAGCACGAAGTGCGTGGTCGTCGACTGCACCCGCTCGATCGTCGACAGCTTCTGGGACACGAAGTCCGAGACCGCGCGGATCGTGCGGGCGATCACCGTGCAGCGCAGGTCGTGGCTGCCCGAGACGAGGTACACGCTGCGGACCTCGTCGAACCGCGCGATCCGGGCCGCGACGTCGTCGAACCCGACGCCGCGGGCCGGTGCGAGGGAGACGTCGATGAACGCCGTGACGGTCTCCCTGGTCGGGTCCTCGTCGACGGCGTCCCAGTCGATCACGGCCTTGTAGCGGCGGATCGCCCCGGATGCCTCCCACGTCGCGATCGCCTCGCTGACCTCGGCGACCGGGAGGCCGGTCATCGTCGCGATCGTGTCGTGGGAGAGCTGGGCGTCGCGCTCCAGCAGTTCGAGGATCTCGCGCACCCGGGAAACCCTACGTCGCGCGAGCCCGCCAGGCGGCGCCGAGCCGTTCCACGGCCGTGTGGAGCTCCGCGGGCGGGTTGGACGCGAAGCAGAGCCGCGCCGCGGCCGAGAGGTCCTGCCCGACGGCGAACGCCGTGCCCGGCACGTACCCGACGCCGTACTCGAGGGCCGCGGGCAACAGGTCGGCCGGACGGGTGCCGTCGGCGAACTCCAGCCAGCAGAACATGCCACCGGTGGGGACCGAGCGGGTGACGGCGTCGCCGAAGACGGCGGCGACCGCGCCGGTGAGGGCGGCGGCCCGCTCGCGCAGGGCCGTGCGGAGCCGGTCGAGGTGCCCGGCGAACCAGGCCCGATCGGCCAGCAGTTCGGGCGTGACGAGCTGGGTGAGGCTGGACGTGCACAGGTCGGTGCTCTGCTTGAGCCGCTCGACGGCGGCGCAGAGCGGCGCTGGTCCGGTCAGCCAGCCGACCCGCAGCGCCGGGGCGAGCACCTTCGACGCGCTGCCGAGCCGCACCACCCGCTCGCCGTGCGCGGCCACCGGCACGGGCGGCGGGCCGTCGAACACGAGGAGCCCGTACGGGTCGTCCTCGACCACGAGGAAGCCGTACCGCTCGGCGAGCTCTGCGAGGAGCACCCGGCGCTGCGCGCTGAGCGTGGCGCCGCGCGGGTTGTGGAAGTTCGACACGGTGTGCACGAGTCGCGGGCGCAGGCCGGCGGCCAGCCGGTCGGCGAGCACGTCGACCGCCATCCCGTCGGCGTCGACGGGCACCGGGTGCAGCGCCGCGCCCGCGGCCTGGAAGACCTGCAGGGCGCCGACGTACACGGGGTCCTCGACGACCACCGGGTCGCCGGGGTCGAGGAGCGCGCGCGACGAGGTCGAGGGCCTGTTGCGAGCCGCTGGTCACGACGACGTCGGCGGGGGCGACGGAGCGCCCGATCCGCTCGGACTCGTGCGCCGCCAGTACCGAGCGCAGCGGCCGCAGGCCCGCGGTCTCGCCGTACTGCACGGCGGCCGGGTCGGCGACGGCCGCGCCGAGGGCGGCGGCGATCCGCTCGCGGGGGAGCAGGTCGATGCCGGGCAGGCCGCCGGCGAGCGAGACGACCTCGGGCCGGGCGGTCAGCGCGAGCAGGTCGCGGATGGCCGAGCCGCGCACGTCGCGCAGCCGGGTGGAGAGGGTGAGGGACATGCCGGTGGCCTTCGCGTCGTCGATCCAGGAGGGACGGTCGTCCTGGGTCGGCAGGGCGAGCGGGGTGGCGGGCCGGGTGGCGCCCGCACGCAGAGGATGCCTCAAGGATCCTGGGATGCGGAACAGAATCCCGGATTTTGAGATCCCCTAGGCTCCGCCCGGTGCTGGTGTGGATCAACGGACCGTTCGGCGGCGGGAAGACCCAGACCGCGTACGAGCTGCACCGGCGACTGCCGGGGAGCGTCGTGTGCGACCCGGAGCACGTCGGCTTCGGGCTGCACCGCATGACCCCCCGCCCGCTGCGCGGCGATTTCCAGGACCTCGCGGCGTGGCGGCACGGGGTGCGGGAGGTGCTCGACCTGGTGCTCCGCAAGCACGGCGGCCCGGTGATCGCGCCGATGACGCTGGTGAACGCCGGCTACTTCGACGAGGTGGTCGGGCGGCTGCGCGAGGACGGGCACGAGGTGCGGCACTTCGCGCTGCTCGCCGAGCGCGCCACGGTGCTGGGGAGGCTGCGCGAGCGCGGGTGGGGGCGCGGGGTGCGGTGGGACAGCTTTGCCGTGGCGAAGCTCGACGAGTGCCTGGACCGCCTCCGGGCGCCGGAGTTCGCCGAGCACATCCGCACCGACCACCTCCCCGTCCCCGACGTCGCGACCCGCATCGCCCACGTCGCGGGGCTGGCGATCGAGCCGAACCTCGACGGCCCGGTGCGGCGGCGGCTGCGCCGCTACGCCGTCAGCCTGCGGCACGTCCGTTTCGACTGACGCGCGCACGCCGTGGTCCGGGCCGGGCCGGGTCTACGGGCTCGGTGGGGACTGCGGCCCGCGGGCGTCCGGCCGGCAGGAGGACGGATCAGCCGACGGCGATCGGTCGGCTACTGGTCCAGCATGTCGATGACGGCCGGGGTCATTGCCGGACCTGCACAGTCGGCGGCCAGCAGGGCTTCTTGGCCTGGCCGTGCACGATCTACCTCGCTGCGTCGAAGGCGGCCCGGGCTCGCACGGCGCGGACCACTCCGCCGCGCAGCCCCCGAGCCCGCGGCTCGCTCCAACGGGTGACATTCGTGCGGGACCTGCAGCACACTGGGAACGGCGGCGCGGATCGCGTCGGCGAACGGTTGCTGGACGGCCGGTCCTCGGCCGGCGCGTTCGGCGCTTGCGGTCGCGTCGTGCGGGAGGAGCGCTGCTCGCCTCTCGTGAGATCGGTGCCCGCCGGTCGGCCGCTCGCCGACTTCCGGTCGTGCCGTCGACCAGCATGACTTTGGGGGGCGTGATGCAGATACCGCCGCGGTGGTACCAGGACCGAGGCACCGAGTACCGGCCGAGCTGGACCACGGGGCACGGCACGAAGGCCGGTCGGAGGGTCATCGCCACTCTCGTTGGCGTCGCCGTCGCCAGCAGCAGCGGTGCGGTGATCGCCTCCTCCGTAGCGGCCCCGCGCCCCGGGCCGGGCCTCGTCCCGCCCCCGGTCGCAGCGGCGGCTGAGCCGCGGCTTCCGAACGGTTCGAGCGTGGGGGAGAGCAACCCGGATTCCTGCCCTTCGGGCATGGTCCGAGTCGCTCTGTCGAACGGGCCGTACAGCGGCTGCGCAGCGCCTGATGTTGCCCAGGCTGAGTGGAAACAGGAGACCGCGCAGGCGGAGCGGGAGAAGGTGGCCGCGGAGGCCGGGCGGAAGAGGGATGCCGAGCAGGCCGAGCGGGAGAAGGCGGCCGCAGCGGCCGAGCGGGAGAAGGCGGCTGCCGAGGCTGAGCGGAAGCGGGAGGCCGAGCAGGCCGAGGAGAAGGACGCCGAGCAGGCCGAGCGGGAGAAGGCGGCCGAGCGGGAGAAGGCGGCTGCGGAGGCCGAGCGGGAGAAGGCGGCCGAGCGGGAGAAGGCGGCTGCGGAGGCGGAGCGGGAGAAGGCAGCTGCGGAGGCGGAGCGGGAGAAGGCAGCTGCGGAGGCGGAGCGGGAGAAGGCGGCTGCGGAGGCCGAGCGGGAGAAGGCGGCCGAGCGGGAGAAGGCGGCCGCGGAGGCGGAGCGGGAGAAGGCAGCTGCGGAGGCCGAGCGGGAGAAGGCAGCTGCGGAGGCGGAGCGGGAGAAGGCAGCTGCGGAGGCCGAGCGGGAGAAGGCAGCTGCGGAGGCCGAGCGGGAGAAGGCGGCCGAGCGGGAGAAGGCAGCTGCGGAGGCCGAGCGGAAGAAGGAAGCCGAGCGGGAGAAGGCGGCTGCCGAGGCTGAGCGTAAGGAAGAAGCCGAGCAGGCCAAGCTGAGGAAAGAAGCCGAGCGGAAGAAGGCGGCTGCGCAGGCCGAGCGGAAGCGGGAGGCTGCGCAGGCCGAGCGGGAGCGGGCCAGGAAGGGTGCCGGACGAGCCGGCACGCAATCGAAGTGTGACGACGGGTTCGTCTACGACCCTGGCGCTGGGAGATGCGTCGAGCGGTAGGTCCGGAGGTCCGACGGCGGCACCGGTAGGTGCACGACGGCGCGGTGCATGCCGCGCCGGCGTGCTGCGCAGATCGATCAATCCCGGTTGATCGCCACGAGCGGTACCTCAGGGCGGACCCGGCAACCGTGAGGTACTGCCCGCAACGACCAGCCCGCCGTGGCGTCCGCTCGCGCACCCCCTTTCCGCCCCCGCGGCCCGTCGCACGTTCGCGACGGGCGACACCGGGTGCGCCGGCGCAACTTCCCGACTAGCGCACTCCCCGGATCGGCCGCACCGCCAGCGCGCCGACCAACATGAACATCCCACCAGTGAGGAACAGCAGTGGGTAGTTCCCGCTCGGCGCGCCCGGGGTGACGGCGCCCGCGCCGATCCCGAGTACGAGCGGGGCGAGCATCGGGGCGAGGAGGTTGGGGAACAGGCTCGCGATCGTGAAGAGGCCCATGTTCTTGGCCGCCTCGGCGCGGCCTGCCGGGAGCAGGTCGGTGGCCATCGCGAGGTCGACGGCGACGTAGACGCCCTTGGCCGCGCCGAGGAGCGCGACGCCCACCAGGAACACCGGCAGCGTCTGCGACATGCCCGCCACGGCGAAGCCGAGCGCCCCGAGGCCCGCCGCGGTGGCGACGAAGACCTTGCGGCGGCTTGCCCGGTCGGACAGGTGGCCCGAGACCAGGTTCGCCGCGATGCTCACCCCGTTCTCGAGCAGCAGCACGCCGAACATCACCGCGGCGATCGACGCGGGCGGCACGCCGATGCGGGCCAGCAGGAAGTAGGTCTGGTAGACGATCAGGATCGTGATGCCCATGAAGACCAGCAGCCTGCTCACCCAGGTCCAGGCGAAGTCGGGGTAGCGGCGCGGGCTGGACCAGAAGCTCGACGCGACCTCGCGCACCGACAGCGGCGGGAGCGGGCCGCCGTCGTGCACGCGGTCGGGCAGCACGAGGCACAGCAACCCGACGGTGATCGCGGCGAGGCACACCGGGGCGAGCAGGCCCCACGTCAGGGAGGTCACGTTCAGCGTGAGCAGGCCGGTCCCGAGCGTCGTCGCGGCGCTCTGACCCATGCCGATGAGGCCGCCGATCCGCCCCCGCAGCCGGTTCGGCACCTGGTCGGGCAGCACCGCGGTGATCGCGGCCAGCAGGGCCTGGATGCCCAGCTGCGTCATCGCCCACCCGAGCACGAGCACCGGCACCGACGGCGCGAGGGCCACCACGGACAGCCCCAGCGCTCCCGCCGCGACCCCGCCGAGCATCCACGGCCTGCGCATGCCGAACCGGGAGCGGGTGCGGTCGGACAGGCGCCCGAACAGCGGGTTCCCGATGATCCCGAACACCGCGCCGACCGCGGCGACCAGCGAGAGCGTGGCGCTCGCGCCGGCCGGGTCGATCTCGCGCACGCGCAGTGCGAGGGTGATCGCGGCCGGCGTGAGGATCGCCGACCACGCGCACAGGTTGGCCACGACGAACGCGACCAGCGCCAACGGCCGCAGGCCGGGCTCCTCGGGGGCGCTCGACGCCGGCGCGCCCGTCTCGGCAGTGCTCATGGCTGGCTCCACGACGGGTCGGCGGGCCGGCGCGCGCCGGCCCGCTGCTGGGGAATCGGCTCAGACGGTCAGGTGGAAGAGGCGGGTGGCGATGCCCTCGAAGAACTCACGGAGCGCGACCGCGTCGAGCGGGAGCTCGTCCTGGTGGCGGACCTCGTCCGCCACGTACTGGTAGGGGTAGTCCATCGCGTAGAGCACGCGGTCGGGCCCCATGACGTCGCGGACGAACATGATCCCCGGCTGCCAGGCCATCCCGCTCGTCGTGTACCAGACGTTGCGGCGCAGGTACTCGCTCGGGCGCAGCTGCAGCGCCTTCATCGCCGGGTAGCGGCCGGACGCGACCTGCGCGGCGTGGAAGTGGTCGATGCGCGGCAGCCAGAACGGCAGGGCCTCGCCGAGGTGCCCCACCACGAGCCGCAGCCGCGGGAACCGGTCGAACACCCCCGAGGTGACGATCCGCAGCAGGTGCATCCCGGTCTCCACGGCGAACCCGTAGATCGCCCCGTCGAGGCCGGCCTCGTAGAGCGGGTCGACCATCCGGTCGTTCGGGGTGTTGGGGTGCAGGTAGACGGGCACGTCGAGGCGCTCCGCGGCCTCCAGCACCGGCCAGAACCGCTGGTCGTCCAGGTAGTCGCCCCGTACGTGCGAGTTGGCGATGACCCCGCACATCCCGAGGCGGCTGACGGCGCGCTCCAGCTCGGCGACGGCCGCGTCCGGGTCCTGCCACGCGACGGCGGCGAGCGCCGTGAACCGGTCCGGGTGGTCGCGCACGGCCTGCGCGGCCACGTCGTTGGCGAGCGTCGCCATCGTGCGGGCGGTCGCGGTGTCGAGGACGTTCGTGCCGGGCGCGGTGAGCGCGAGCACCTGGTGGTCGATGCCCGCGGCGTCCATGTCGGCGATGCGTTCGGCGCCCAGGTCGGCCAGCCTGCGGATGACGGCGCGCGGCCGCTCCGCCGCACTACCGAGGTAGAAGCCCCAGAGGCTCTGGAACCCCTTGTCGCCCTCCCCGTCGTGCAGCAGCCCGCGGTAGAGCTCCAGCAGCTCGGGCGGGGCGAAGGCCTCCTCGGTGGCGATCCGCCGGTAGGTCATTCCCACGCCTGCCCCGTCACCGGGTGCGGGTAGTGGAACGGGACCACGTCCGTGGCCGGGAAGAACGCGAAGTCGGGTAGCAGCTCGTCGGGGCCGGCGGGGTCGTCCGGGAACGTGGTCGTCGGGATCAGGTGGCTCATCGGCTCGGTGCGCGCCCAGCCCTTGTCGTAGTCGGCGTGCCAGAACGGGGTGTAGTGCAGCTCCCGGATCTTCCAGACGCCGTCCTCGACGACGTAGCTGTTCTCGTAGACGCCGCCCTCCCACCACTGCTCGAACGAGGTGCGCCCGGCCAGCTCGGGTACCGAGTGGTGCACGCCGGCCTGCATGAGCGCACGGATCCGGGCCTTGGCCGACCGCGCGTCCGGTGCCACCGTCACGACGTCCTGCATCATCGGGTGGTCGAGGAGGAACCCGGGGAGCGGGCCGTTGTGCCCGCGGGTGAAGCGCTCCCGGAAGCGCTGCAGGTAGAGCCGCTCCACCCCGGCGCGTCCGCGGTAGCGCCCACCGATGAACACGACCTCGCCGTCGCGGGAGAACAGGTCCACGACCTCCTGGTAGAGGCACTTGTCGAGGTAGTAGCCGTACTTGTGGTGCAGCGTGCGGACCTCGTGGCGCGCCTCGGCGACGGCGAGGCGGCGCTCGAGGTCGTCGACGGTGCGCCGCAGCTCTTCCAGGTCGGTCGATGCTTCGGTGGTGGACATCCTTCGGGAACTCCTTCGTTCTCAGGTAGTGCGGGCGGCGAGCTCGGCGCTGCTCACCCAGTTGCCGTGCAGGCCACGGCGGATGCGGATGGGCAGCGCCACCGTCGCGACGGGCGGGGCGTCGAGGCGCTGGGCGTCGAGGATCACCAGGTCGCTGCGCATCTCCTGGTGGCGCCCGACCACCACGAACACGTACCCCTGGCCCTCGGGCGCGTCGTCGTTCCCGGGGACGAACAGCGGCTCGGCGACCGAGCAGTCGTCGCCGGGGTAGTAGATCTGGGGCGCCGTCGCACCGGAGGTGTCGAAGGCCCCGACCCACCGGAAGCCGGCGCCCGGCCGTTGCTCGCCGGGCACGTGGTTGAGGGCGAGGAAGCCACGCCGGTAGGGCAGCGTCTCGAACCGGTCGTCCATGCGGGGGAACTCGCCCGCGACCTCGGTGAGCCGCTGCTCGGTGAACGTCGCGGCGTCGGATCCCATGTCGATCGTCCAGCGGGACAGGTGGCCGCGGGCCCGCACCGGGTCGTACGGCGCGCCGGTGACGTCGGGGAAGAACGGGAAGAAGTTGCTCTGCCCGACGGGGGTCTCGATGTGGATGCGGCGCCCGTCGTCCCACGCGCCGAGGACGTGGCTGGCGAACCGGTTGGACCCGCGCAGCCAGCGCACCTGGTCCGCGCTGCCCTTGCGCGGCAGGACGCCGAGGTACACCTCGCGGTCCGGGTCCCACTGGAAATGCGGCTGCCGCTTCTCGAGCCACTCCCACTCGCTGCGCATCGGGATGATCGGGAAGACCACGAAGTTCTGGGTGACGGCCCAGTCGTGCACCATGCTCGAGTACGGCGCGCGGATCCAGGCCTCGTGGGTGATCCGGCCGTCCGGGTCGGCCTCGTAGTAGGCGATGTCCGGGGTCGTCTCGCCCTTGGCGGCGTAGCCGAAGAACACCATCTCGCCGGTGCGCGGGTCCATCTTCGGGTGCGCCGTGCAGGTCTGCGAGGTGAGCGTGCCCTCGAAGGTGTACTCGCCGATCGTCTCGAGGGTCATCGGGTCGAGCAGGACGGGAGCGCTGTCCTCCTTGGACGCGTACAGCTTCCCGCCGTGGTAGAAGACGTTGGTGTTGCCCAGTCCGCGGGAGATGCCGGCGACGGACGGGTCGTCGGTCAGCGGGTTGCGGTAGGCCCCGAAGAGCGCCCGCCCGGCCTTCGCCTCCGCCTCGTAGCGCGGCGTGCGCACGTAGCGGCTGCGGAAGTCGACCCGGCCGCCGTGGAAGCGGAAGTACATCGCCATGCCGTCGTCGTTGAACGTCGGCACGTCCGGGAGCACGGCCGGCGGCCACTGCCGGTCGGTGACCACGCGGTAGTAGGTGCCGGACAGGTGCTCGGGCACCTCGCCCTGCACCACCTCGAGGCCGGCGATGTCGGCCTCCACGCGCATCGGTGCCTCGAACGCCGGCGCACCCTCCCGCTGCGGGAACCTCGTCATCGTCGACCCCCTCGTGGTGCGGTGACCCCACCACAGCCGGGTCTACGCGACGCCGACAAGCCCGCGCGACGACCTTTCCTCGATGTGGAAGACCCTGCGCTCGCGGGACGCCCCCGCGCGGACCGGTCCGACAGCGGCGATCACGGTCGCTCCCGATCACCGGACCCGGTCCTGGTGGCCCTCCTACTGCGGCCGTCCGCTCCCGCGCATCCGTTGCTGGATCAGCGACGCGGCGGCGATCACCGCGGGTGCGAGCGCGCGCAGCCGCGCGGCGGTGCCGAGCCGCGACATCGGCGCGGCGACGCACACGGCCGCCACCGGTTCGCCGGTGCCGAGCAGCACCGCGGCCGCCAACGCCGCGACGGAGGGGTCGGTCTCGCCGAGGTTCGTGGCCCACCCGCGCCTGCGGGTCCGGGCGAGCTCGCGCTGCAGACCGTCCCAGTCGGCGATCGAGCGGTCGGTCGTGGCCTCCAGGTGGTGGCTCGGGTAGCGCTCCCGCAGGGTGGCGGGGGTGAGGGCAGCCAGCATCGCCTTGCCGCCGGAGGTGCTGTGCGCCGGGAGCAGGAGCCCGAGCCGCGAGCTCACCCGGACCGACCGCGGACCTTCGAGGGACTGCACGAAGCGGCTGTGGCGGCCCTCGAGGATCGCCAGGCTGACGGTCTCGCCGAGCTCTTCCCGCAGCCCGGCGAGCACCTCGGCGCCCGCGTCGCGCAGCGAGACGGCGTTGGACCCGACGACGAGGGTGAGCTCGTGCAGTGCCGGTCCGACGGTGTAGGGCCCGCCCGCGTGGTCCTGCCGCGCGAACCCCTCGCGCACGCAGGTGGCGAGCAGCCGGTGCGCGGTGGAGACGGCCACGTCCAGCTCGCGCGACACCTCGGTGACCGTCACCGAGCCGCGCCGCGCGAGCAGCCGGACGAGCGCGAGGACGGCGGCCGCCGAGCTGATCGCCCCCCGCTCCGGTTTCCGCACACCGGAACGATAGGCAGCAGTGGTCGACGGCTGTACCGATGGCGGAGCGAGGGCTGCGGGTCGAGGGCGAGCGCCGCGGGCACGTGTGGGGACTGTCGGACCCGAGTGGCAGGCTGGAGGGGATGAGTACCGACGCGGACGGGCTGTTCGAGCTGGACGAGCCGGACTCGCTGCCGCCGGTCGACGAGGCCGGGGCGCGGGCCACGGCGCCGCTCGCCGTCCGGATGCGCCCGCGCACGCTCGACGAGGTGGTCGGGCAGGCCCACCTGCTGCGCCCCGGCGCCCCGCTGCGCCGCCTGGTCGAGGGCGGCGCTGCGGCGTCGGTGCTGCTCTACGGCCCGCCCGGCACGGGGAAGACCACGATCGCGCGGTTGCTGGCGGGCGTGGGCAGCAGGCACTTCGTCGCGCTGTCGGCGCTGTCGTCCGGGGTGAAGGAGCTGCGCGCCGTCATCGACGACGCCCGGCGCCGGCGCGACCGGCTCGACCAGCAGACGGTGCTGTTCATCGACGAGGTGCACCGGTTCTCCAAGACCCAGCAGGACGCGCTGCTGGGCGCCGTCGAGGACCGGCTCGTGCTGCTCGTCGCGGCCACCACGGAGAACCCGTCGTTCTCGGTGGTGTCACCGCTGCTGTCGCGGTCGCTGGTGCTGCAGCTGCAGTCGCTCACCGACGACGACGTGCGCTCGCTGCTGCGCCGCGCCGTCGCCGACCCGCGCGGGCTCGACGGCGCCGTCGCACTCACCCCGGACGCCGAGGACGCACTGGTCCGGTTGGCGGGAGGGGACGCCCGGCGCGCGCTCACGGCGCTGGAGGCGGCCGCCGACGGCGTCGCGGGAACGGGTGACACCGAGGTCGACGTCCCCGCGGTCGAGCGCGCGGTCACCGAGGCCACCGTGCGCTACGACCGCCAGGGCGACCAGCACTACGACGTGATCAGCGCGTTCATCAAGTCGATCCGCGGCTCCGACCCGGACGCCGCGCTGCACTACCTCGCCCGCATGCTGGTGGCGGGGGAGGACCCGCGCTTCATCGCCCGGCGCCTGATGGTGCACGCGAGCGAGGATGTCGGCCTCGCCGACCCCACCGCCCTGCAGGCCGCCGTGGCCGCGGCGCAGGTCGTGCAGCTGGTGGGGCTGCCGGAGTGCCGGCTCGCCCTCGCCCAGGCCACGGTCCACCTCGCCACGGCACCCAAGTCCAACGCCGTGATCACCGGCATCGACGAGGCGATGGGCGACGTGCGGGCCGGGGCCACCGGCGCGGTGCCCCCGCACCTGCGCGACGGCCACTACGCCGGTGCGCAGAAGCTGGGCAACGCGGTGGGCTACCGCTACCCGCACAACACCCCCGACGGCGTGCTGGCGCAGCAGTACCCGCCCGACGGGCTCGTCGGCCGCGACTACTACCGCCCCACCACCCGCGGCGCCGAGCGGGTGCTGGCCGACCGCGTGCCGAAGCTGCGCCGCGCCGTGCGCGGCGAGCCCTGACCGTCGCCCACGCACCCCGCCTGCGCTGACGCTCCCGTTCGCTGCCGGCGCCGCCAGTCGACCGGGCGCGTGAGCGGTAACGGGTAGCGCGGGCGGAACGGGACGCGCGCACACCCCTCCGGTCCGCGCGACCCGTCTCCCCGGCGCGACCCGTCGACCGGCCGCGCCCGCCGGCAAGGGGGCGTCAGGCGCGCACCGGGCGCGGCTGCCACGCCGGGTCACGTCCCAGCAAGGTGAGGACGCGGGTCCAGGGGTCCGCGTCGGCCGGCGCCGGGAGGGACGGGGCGAACGACGCGCCGATCGTCTCCCGCGACACGTCGTCGGGGATCTGCTCGCACATGGCGAGCGCCGCGCCGACGACCTCGGCGTCCAGCTCGGCGACGTAGCCGTCCTGCACGCCGAGCGTCGCGGCGACGTCCCAGCCGTGCACGAGCGTGTCGATCAGGTGCATCTGGGCGACGACCTCCAGCGGCAGCCTGCGGTCGAACTCGGCCAGCAGGACGGGGCCGTCGGCCCCGGCGGCGAACGCGGCGACCACCTCGTCGAGCCCCGCCACGAGGGTGGTGGTGGGGGACGGGCCGAGCGGGTGCGGTTCGAACGCCGACACGCCCACCTCGTCGCCCGCACGCGCCGCCCGGACGGCCGCGGCGAACCCCCGGTCCTGGCCCGTCATGTGTTCCAGGAGGGCGCGCAGGTCCCAGGCCGCGCAGGGGGTGGGGCGACCGAGGTCGGCGGGTGTGACCCGGGCGAGGACGGGGCGGATGCCGGCGACGGCCCGCCGGTGCAGCTCGACGATGTTATCCATGAGTAGATGGTCTACCGCCGTAGACGATTGGTCAAGGGATACCGTCGAATCGTGAGCGAGCGGCGGCACGACCTCGGCGCGGCCTTCTTCTGGCTCGCCCGTGCGCTGATCAAGGCGGAGGAGCCGCTCCTGCGCGCGCACGACGTCGAGATGTGGGACTACGCCGTGCTCGCGACGCTCGAGCGGGGGCCGGCGCCGACCCAGTCGGAGCTCGCTGCGGCGTCGGGCCGGGACAAGACGCGGCTCATCCCGATCCTCGACCGCCTCGAGGCCCGCGGACTGGTCCGGCGCACCCCCGACCCCGCCGATCGGCGCAACCGGGTCGTCGCGCTCACCCCGGAGGGCCGGGAGCTGGTCGGGTCGTGCCGGGCGGCCATCCGGGAGATGGAGGCGGAGTTCCTCGGCGACCTCGATCCGGGCGAACGCACCACCTTCGTCGCCGTGCTCGAACGGCTCGCGGACGCGGTTCGGGAGCGTTGAGATCCGCCGTTGACGCCGGATAAGTTCTGCCGTAGAACTTAGCCCGCCACGACGACGTGAACGGGACGACGTGAACGGAGCGCGCCGATGACCCAGCCCCAGCCCGCCGCGGAGCCGATCCACCTGCGGGCGGCCGGGGTGAGCGTGGTCCTCGTGGCCGACGGCGGTCGGTTGCCCGCGGTGCTGCACTGGGGCGCCGACCTCGGCGAGCTGACCGCGGCGGATCTCACCGAGCTCGCCGGCGCCGGCGAGCCCGCCACCGTCCCGAACGACCTCGACCAGGTCACCCGCGCCGGGATCCTCGCCGAGCACGCCGCGGGCTGGAACGGCAGGCCGGGGCTCGCGGGGCAGCGCGCGGGCCGGGCGTGGTCGCCGCTCTTCACGCTCGCCGACCTCGCCGTCGAGCACTCCGCGGACGGCGGGGGCCGCGTGCGGGCGACCGGCCGGGACGCCGAGGCCGGCCTCGACGTGCGGCTGGAGCTGGAGTTGCTCCCGTCGGGCGTGCTGCGCCAGCGGGCCACCGTCGCGGTTCCGGCCGAGGCGGATGCGGAGCCGTTCGTCGTCGACGGGCTCGTACTGACGTTGGCGGTGCCCCCGGTCGCCACCGAGCTGTTCGACCTGGCCGGCCGCTGGGGACGCGAGCGCGCGCCGCAGCGGGCGCCGTTCGTCGTCGGCATCCACTCGCGGGAGAACCGCCGCGGCCGCACCGGCCCGGACGCCCCGCTGATCCTCGCCGCCGGCTCGCCCGGTTTCGGCAACTCCTCCGGCGAGGTCTGGGCGGTCCACGTCGCCTGGAGCGGCAACCACGTGACGTACGCCGAGCGCCTCTCGACCGGCGCCGCCGTGCTGGGCGGCGGCGAGCTGCTGCTGCCCGGCGAGGTGCGCCTGCGGCCGGGTGAGTCCTACACCGGCCCCTGGGTCTACGCGGCCCACGCCACCGACGGCCTGGACGGCATCGCCGCCCGGTTCCACAGGATGCTGCGCTCCCGCCCGCACCACCCCGCGCAGCCGCGCCCCGTCGTGCTGAACACGTGGGAGGCCGTCTACTTCGACCACGACCTCGACCGGCTCGTCGAGCTCGCCCGGGTCGGGGCCGACGTCGGCGTCGAGCGCTACGTGCTCGACGACGGCTGGTTCCGCCACCGCCGTGACGACACCGCAGGCCTGGGCGACTGGTACGTCGACGAGGAGGTCTGGCCCGATGGCCTGCACCCGCTGGTCCGCGAGGTGCGGCGGCGGGGCATGGAGTTCGGGCTGTGGGTGGAGCCGGAGATGGTGAACCCCGACTCCGACCTCGCCCGCGCCCACCCCGACTGGATCCTGCGCACCGGCGGCCGGCTGCCGATCCCGTCCCGGCACCAGCAGGTGCTCGACCTCGCCCACCCGGACGCCTACGCGTTCATCCTGGAACGGCTCGACGCGCTGCTCGGCGAGTACCCGATCAGCTATCTCAAGTGGGACCACAACCGCGACCTCGTCGATGCGGGCCACGGCCCCGAGGGCGTGCCCGGCGTGCACGCCCAGACCCTCGCCGTCTACCGCCTGATCGACGAGCTGCGCGCCCGCCACCCCGGCGTCGAGATCGAGTCCTGCTCGTCCGGCGGGCTGCGCGTCGACCTGGAGATCCTGGAGCGCACCGACCGGATCTGGGGCAGCGACATGACCGACCCGCTCGAGCGCCAGCAGATCCAGCGCTGGACCACGCAGCTGCTCCCGCCGGAGCTGGTCGGTTCCCACGTCGCCGCCCCGCGCTCCCACTCGACCGCGCGCACCCACGACCTGTCGTTCCGCGCCGGCACCGCGCTCTTCGGCTCGTTCGGCATCGAGTGGGACGTCACGACCACCGGGCCGGGGGAGCGCAAGGAGCTCGCGGCCTGGGTGCAGCTCTACAAGGACGTGCGCGGGCTGATCCACACCGGCACGGTGGTCCGGGCCGACCAGCACGACCCGTCGTTCGCGCTGCACGGCGCCGTCGCCCCGGACCGTTCCGACGCCCTCTACGCGCTGGTGCAGCTGGCGACGCCGCTCACGTCGGTGCCGGGGCAGCTGCGCCTGCCCGGTCTCGACCCGGACCGCCGCTACCGCGTCACCACCCAGCCGCCGGGGGACCGCCCCGTGCTGCGCCAGCGACAGGCCCCGGGCTGGCTCACGCGCGGGGTCGAGCTGCCCGGCCGCGTCCTCGCCGGCGCCGGGCTGCGCGCACCGGCGCTGAACCCCGAGCAGCTGCTGCTCCTGCGGGCGACGGAGGTGGCGTCGTGACGTCCACGGTGGCCGTGCCCGCGGTGCGCGCGCCCGCCCTGGCCCGGCGCACCCGCCGGAACCGGCGCGAGACCTGGGTGGCCATCGGGTTCGTCCTGCCGACGGCCTTCGGGTTCGTCGTGTTCTACCTGTGGCCGTCGCTGCGCGGGCTGGGCCTCAGCCTCACCGACTACCAGTTCTTCTCCGAGACGTCGTTCGTCGGGCTCGCCAACTACCAGCGCCTCCTCGGTGACGAGACGTTCTGGAACGCGATGCTCGTGACGGTCGAGTACGTCGTGCTCAACATCGGCTTCCAGACCGTGCTGGCCGTCCTGCTCGCGGTGCTGCTGCACCGGCTCACCCGCTCGGTCGTGGTCCGCGGCCTCGTGCTGCTGCCCTACCTGGTGGCCAACGTCGTGGTCGCGCTGCTGTGGTTCTGGATGCTCGACGCGCAGATCGGGATCGTGAACCAGGTCCTGTCCTGGTTCGGGCTCGGCCCGATCTCGTTCTTCGGCAGCGAGTCGTGGGCGATCCCGACGATCGCGTTCGTCAACACGTGGCGCCACCTCGGCTACACCGCGCTGCTGATCTTCGCGGGGCTGGTGATGATCCCGCGGACGCTCTACGAGGCCGGGCGCGTGGACGGCGCGAGCGAGTGGCAGATGTTCCGGCGGATCACCCTGCCGCTGCTGCGCCCGGTGCTCGCGCTCGTGCTGGTGATCACCGTGGTCGGCTCGTTCCAGGTGTTCGACACGGTGGCGGTCACCACGATGGGCGGACCGGCCGACGCCTCCCGCGTGATCCAGTACTACATCTACGACCTCGCCTTCGAGCGCCTGGACTACGGCTACGCCTCGGCCGTGTCGGTCGTGCTGCTCGTGATCCTGTCCGTCATCGCCTTCGTGCAGCTGCGGCTGATGCGGGCGGACGAGTCGGACCTCGCGTGAGGAGCTGACGATGGTCACCGTCGATGTCGCCGCCCCGGCCGGCCGCATTCCCGCCCGGGAGGCCGGTCGCGCGACGCCCGGCCGGATCGTGGCGTGGGCCTGCCTCGTCGTGATCATCCTGATCACCCTGTTCCCGTTCTACTGGATGCTGCGCACGGCGCTGTCCAACGGCACCACGCTCGCCACGGCCGGCAGCTCGTGGCTCCCGGTCGACTTCACGTGGGGCGCGTTCCGGCGCGTACTCGGGCTCGCCACGCTGGAGGAGGCGCAGGCCGAGGGCGGCACCGGCTCCGCCGTCGACTTCTGGGTCTACCTGCGCAACTCGGTGCTGGTGGCGGCGCTGATCACGGCCGGGCAGGTGTTCTTCGGGGCGCTCGCCGCGTACGCGTTCGCCCGCATGCGGTGGCCGGGACGCGACGCGGTGTTCTTCGTGCTGCTCACCGCCCTGATGGTGCCGCCGATCTTCACGCAGCTGCCGAACTTCCTGCTGATGCGCGACCTCGGGCTCGTCAACACCTACGCGGCGCTCGTGCTGCCGTTCTTCTTCATGACGCCGTTCGCGGTGTTCTTCCTCCGCCAGTTCTTCCTCGGCATCTCCCGCGAGATCGAGGAGGCGGCCCGGCTGGACGGCGCGGGCCACGTCCGGACGTTCTTCCGGATCATCGTGCCGATGAGCTGGGGGCCGATCACCACGCTCGCCCTGCTGCAGTACGTGCAGGCGTGGAACGAGTACTTCTGGCCCCTGCTCGTGGGCAGCGAGCGCAGCGTGCGCACCCTGACCGTCGCGCTCGGCGTGTTCCGCGCGCAGACCCCTCAGGGCAACCCGGACTGGCCCGGGCTGATGGCGGCCACGCTGATCGCCGCGCTCCCGGTGCTCCTGCTGTTCATCGCCTTCGGGCGCCGGATCGTCGACTCCATCGGCTTCTCGGGGATCAAGTGATGCGCACCCGCCTGCTCGCCGCCCTCGCCAGCGCCGTCGTCATCGCGGCGGTCCCGGCCTGCGCCGCCGAGCGCCCGCCCGCCGAGTCGGGTGGGTGGAACGACACCGGCGAGGTCACCTACTGGATGTGGGACGCCAACCAGCTGCCCGCCTACCAGGAGTGCGCGGACGACTTCGAGGCCCGCAACCCGGACATCGACATCGCGATCGAGCAGGTCGGCTGGGACTACTACTGGGGACGGCTGTTCGCGGCGTTCGTCGCGAACGCGGCACCGGACGTGTTCGTGGACCACACGTCCAAGTACGGCGACTACACCTCGCGCGGGCTGATCGATCCGCTCGACGACCTGATCGCGCGCGACGGGCCCGACCTGTCGCAGTTCGTGGAGGGAACGCCCGACCTGTGGGTCGGCGACGACGGCAGGCGCTACGGCCTGCCGAAGGACTTCGACGCCATCGGCCTGTTCTACAACGCGACGATGGCCCGGGACGCCGGGATCACGCCGGAGCAGATGCAGAACCTCACCTGGAACCCGCAGGACGGCGGCACCTACGAGAAGGTGCTCGCCCGCCTGTCCGTCGACGTCAACGGGGTCCGCGGCGACGAGCCCGGCTTCGACCCGCACCACGTCGCCACCTACGGGCTGGGGATCGCCTACCCCCCGGGCGGCGGTTCGGGTCAGACCCAGTGGTCGTTCCTCAGCGGAACGCTGGGGTGGAGCCACACCGAGAAGCCGCTGTGGGGCACGCACTTCAACTACGACGATCCCCGCTTCCAGGCGACGATCGCCTGGTGGCGCAGCCTGGTCGACAAGGGCTACATGCCCCCGCTGGAGCTGGCGGTCGGCAACAAGCCGTCGCAGCTCATGCAGGCCGGCCGGATCGCGGTGGTCACCGAGGGTTCCTGGAACATCAGCACGTTCGCGAAGCTCGGCGGCGTGGAGATGGCCACCGCCCCCACGCCGATCGGGCCGCGGGGCACGCGAGCCACGATGACCAACTCGCTCGCCGACTCGATCGCGGCCGCCTCGCCGAACAAGGGCGCCGCCTGGAAGTGGGTGCGGTACCTGGCCTCGCCGGAGTGCCAGTCGGTGGTGGCGCAGGGTGGGGTGGTGGTCCCCGCGGTCTCGTCGGTGGTCGCCACCGCCGAGGGGGCCATCGGCGCCCAGGGCCTCGACATCACGCCGTTCACCCGCCAGCTGCACGAGGGCACGGCGTTCCCGTACCCGGCCGCCCAGCACGCCGCCGACGTCGACTCGATCATGGAGACGGCGATGGAGCGGGTGATGTCCGGCAGCGCCGACCCGTCCTCGTTCACCGCGGCCAACCAGGAGGTCAACGCCCTGTTCACGCAGGGGTGAGCGGCACGCCCCGGACGCTCGCACACCAACTTCGGTGCTCACACACGAACTGCAGTTGGTGTGCCGGCACCGGAGTTGGTGTGTCAGCGCCTCGGCCGTCGGCCGAGCACGTGGGCCTGCACCGCCACCGCCGCGGCGCCGCGCGCCCACTCCGTGAACGGGAACGGCCGCACGTCGAGCCGCACCGGGGCGAGCGGGGCCTTCCGGTTCTCCTCCAGCGCCGCGTCCAGCGCGGGCCGGGCGACGTCGGCGAGGCCGATGCCGTCGCCGGTGAGGATCACGAGCTCGGGGTCGATCAGGTTGGCGATGTCGGCCACGAGCACACCCAGCGCGCCTGCCGCCTCGTCGACCACCCGGCGGGCCGCCGGGTGTCCCTCCGCCGCGAGGCGCAGCGCCTCGGCGTAGTCCACGGGCCTGCCGAGCGCCTGCGCCACGGCCCCGGTGATCGCGCGGGACGAGACGAGGCCCTGCGCGCAGCCGCGGTGGCCGTCCTCGCACACCACCGAGCTCACGACCGGCCGGTGCCCGATCGACCCGCCGCCGCCGTGCGCGCCCTCGATCACGCGGTCGTGGGCCACGATCCCGCACCCGACGCCGGCCCCGATGGTGATCACGAGCAGCGACGCCAGCCCGCGGCCTGCCCCGAACCAGTGCTCGGCGGCGGTGAGCGCGCGGACGTCGTTGTCGACGACGGCGGGCAGCCCGGTGGCCTCCTGCAGCATGTCGGCGAGCGGGACGGGCTCGTGCCAGCCCAGGAAGTGGGCGCGGGCGACGTCGCGGCGCTCGACCACGAGGCCGCCGATCCCGACCCCGAGCCCGGCGACGTCCGCGTGGTCGGCCCGCAGCAGCCCGGTGACCTCCGCGACCGCCCCGGCCACGGCGGCCGGGTCCGTGCCGGGCAGCGGGCGGGTGTGCTCGGCGAGCACCTGCGCGCGCAGGTCGGTGACGACGGCGAACAGCGTGTCGCCGGTGATCTTCATGCCGAGGAACCGGCGCGTCGACGGCCCCACGTCCAGCGGGAGCGACGGCCGGCCGGTGCGCGCCTCGTGTTCGGAACTGCTCTCGACGAGCAGGCCCGAGTCCACCAGCGGGCGGGTGAGGCGGGTGAGCGAGCCGGGGGAGAGACCGAGCCGGTGGGCGAGCCGCGCCCGTGGGAGCGGGCCGAACCGCAGGACCTCGACGGCGACGCGCTGGTGGCTGCCGTCGAGCGCGCTCCAGTCGGCGGCGGGCGGAATTTGTTCCGCGACGGAAGTCACCGGGTGACGATAGCTGGCTGGACGCGGTGCCGCCGTGATTTTCACCCGCGGAAGACCGGATGACCCGGGGTCAGGATCCCCGCCGGGTCGTACCGGCGTCTCAGCTCGAGGAGGTGGGGCCAGCGGTCGCCGTAGTGGACGCGCCAGTCGGCGGGGGTGCTCGCCACGGTGCCGATCGGGTAGCGCACGCCGCCCGCGGCGAGGACGCGGTCGAGGAGGCGGCGGTTGCGCCGGAGCATCGCGGCGCCGAAACCGGGGCCCGGATCCGGCGGTCCCGCGGTCATGAGGGTGAACAGGTGCACCAGGTCGCTGCCGTCCGGGGCGGGCAGCCGCAGCGAGGGACGCGTGAGGGCCGCCCGGTGGTGGGTGTAGAGCAGCACGAACCCGCCGACGCCGACGTCCGCGGGCGTCAGCTCGGCGAGCGTCGCGCCGACGACCTCCTCGACCCGCGAGTCGGGCAGCCACACCGTGAGCCACGGCTTGGGCAGCGCGTCCCAGCCGATCGCGGTCCGCAGGTCGGCCACGGCCTCGTCGATGCGGGTGACGTGCTCCAGGTAGCCGGCCTCGTACACCTCGGCGCCCGGGGGAGGGGCGAGGCGGCGGTCGAACGCGAAGGCGTTGATGTGGTGCAGCTCGCCCGCCTCGCCCGGTCGCCACCAGTCGCCGAACACCTCGGTCGCCTCGCCGCCGCGTACGAGCGCGCGCAGGCCGGCGAAGAAGGCAGCCGGATCGGTGTACGGCAGCGACCAGCCGTGCACCGCCGCCGGCGCGGGCACGAGCCCGACCGTGGCCTCCGTGATGATCCCCAACTGGCCCAGCCCGGCGAGCACGGCGTCGAACAGCTCGCGGTCCGCCGCCGGTGAGCAGCGGCGCAGCTCGCCCTCGCCGGTGACGACCTCCAGCTCGTGGACGTGGTCGACCTGGGCGCCGGCCGCGACGGCGGGCGGGATGCCGCCCACCGACAGCGTGCCGCCGACGGTGAGGCCGAGGTAGCCGGTGGCGGCCGGGATCGCTAGGCCGTGCGTCGCGGCGGCGCGGGCCAGCTCGAGCCAGGTGGTCCCGGCCCCGACCGTGGCCCGGTCCGTGCCGATGCGGATGCCGGTCAGCGCCGTCGCGTCGACGACGACACCACCGGCCACGAGCGACTGACCGCCCGTGGTGTTGCCCAGGCCGCGGGCCGCGACCGGGACGCCGTGGCGCCGGCAGTACCGGACCACGCGCGCCACGTCCGCCGCCGAGCCGGGCCGCAGCACGGCGGCCGGCAGCCCGGAGCCGATCCGGCCGGCGTCGACGGCGTACCGCCGCCGGGTCTCGGGGTCGACGTGGAGGGAGCCGTCGAGCTCCGGGACGTCGTCGGGCAGGGCGGCGGCTTCTGCGACCATGCCCCGCTTGCTACACCGCCACGGCTCCGGAGGGGACGCGCGGGGTCGAGAGGAACTTCCGCAGCTCCGACCGCGAGACCTGCTTCTCCCCGGTGATCACGAAGTAGGCCATGCCCGCGTCGGACACGTCCCCCTTCTCCGCCAGCTCGAGCCGGGAGTACAGCCACTGCATGTCCGGGCCGAGCTTCTTCAGGTAGTCCCAGTCGGACAGGTCGGTGGGACCGAGGTTGCCGTTCTGGTCGGGGATCTGGACGCGCTGGCAGCCCAGGCCGATCACGTCGTCGTAGTCGTGGCCGCCGTGGTCGGACTTGCCGTGGGTCTGGTTGAAGCTCCCCTTGCCGTGGGACACGCACCTGACGTGCCGCCGGGCCTGCGGCGACGCCTTGTCGAGGGCCATCCACGTGGTCTCCATCGGCCCGGCGAGCACGATCGTCAGCTCGTTGCCGGGGCCGGAGGCGTTGATCTCGGCGGTCAGGGCGGCGACGCCCCTGGCCAGCCCCTCCGGGTCGGCGCCGTCGTAGAAGCGGGAGGTGTCGAAGCCGAACCGCTCACCCGCGCCGAGGACGCTCTCGGTCATGTTCTCGCGGTGCTCGGGGTCGGAGTCCCAGATGTGGTTGTCGTAGATGTAGTTCACGACGTTCTTCTGCAGCCCCCGCTGGGCGATGATCGCCAGGGTCATCGCCGACGACGCCCAGTCGTCCTCGTCGTGCTGGTTCCCGTCGGCCGCCAGGGCGATCCGCCCGGGCCCGTCGGCCTGCGCGGTCGAGGCCGCGGGTGCGACGGGACCCGCCACGGTGGGGATCGACGTGGCGACGAACGCGGCGAGGGCGGCTGCACACCAGGAGATCACGCTCCGCATCCTGCGCGACACGGCGCGCGTCCGCGCCGGTTCGGCCGGTCCGTGCCGCGCCCGGGTGGTGGATGATCACCCGTCAGGGTGTCACGCGGGATCCCGCAGGACCGGGCAGCTCATGCACCGGGGCCCGCCGCGGCCACGGCCGAGCTCTCCCCCGGGGATGTCGACCACCTCGATGCCGGCCCGGCGCAGGAAGCGGTTCGTGGTGACGGTGCGCTCGTAGGTGACCACGATCCCGGGGGCGACGGCGAGCGTGTTGCACCCGTCGTCCCACTGCTCGCGTTCCGCGGAGTGCACGTCCTGCACCGGGGTGAGCACGCGGATCGCCGGGAGCCCGAGCACGTCGGCGATCGCGCGGTGCATGTCCTCGGGCGGGTGGTCGACCAGGTCCAGCTCCTTCTCGGTGTCGCCGGGCCGGATCGTGTACGCGGGCAGCATCCCGAGCCCCGCGTACTGCGTGAAGGTCTCCGGGTCCACCATCGTGAGCACCGTGTCGAGGTGCATGAACGCCCGTGCCTGCGGCATCCGCAGCGCCACGATGCGGTCCACCTCGCCGCCGGCGAACAGGCGCCGCGCGAGCCGCTCCACCCCCTGCGGGGTGGTGCGCTCGGACAGGCCGATCAGCACCGCTCCCTCGCCGAGAACGAGCATGTCGCCGCCCTCGGTGGTGGCAGGCCCGTTCGCCGCGCCGGCGGACCAGACCGCGTAGCCCGCGCCCGCGAACAGCGGGTGCCAGCGGTAGACGGCCTCGTAGTGCACGGTCTCGCGCATGCGGGCCTTCTTGCGCATGCTGTTGACCGCGACGCCGCCGTAGATCCACGCCGACGTGTCGCGGGTGTAGAGGTGGTTGGGGAGCGGCTCGAGCACGAAGTCGTCGGGTTCGAGCACGTGGAAGGCGATCGAGCGCGGCTCCGGGATCCGGTCGAGCACCTCCCGCTTGGTGATCCCCCCGACCAGGTGGTCGGTGAGCGTGTCGGGGTCCATCGCATCGAAGCAGTTGCGCAGCGCGTCGATGGCGAGCGGCCCGTACACCCGGTCGTCGAAGATCCGGTCCAGCACGTACTTGCGCGCCTCCGGGATGTCCAGCGTGGTGCGCAGGAGCTCGCCGAACAGGTGCACGGTGACGCCCCGCTCCCGCAGCAGCGCCGCGAAGTGGTCGTGCTCCTCCTGCGCTCGCGCCACCCACAGCACGTCGTCGAAGAGCAGGCGGTCCTTGTTGCCCGGCGTGAGCCGTTTCAGCTCCAGGCCAGGCCGGTGCAGGATCACCTGACGCAGCACGCCCACCTCGGAGTCCACGCGGTACATGGCCGCCATCCTGCCGCGTCGGGGCGCCACCCTGGGGGGACGATGGGCGCCGTGCAGCTGGACCGCCTGGACTCCGACATCATCGCGCTGCTGGTCGAGGACGCCCGCCGCAGCTACGCCGAGCTGGGCGCACGGGTCGGCCTGTCCGCGTCGGCGGTGAAGCGGCGGGTCGACCGGCTGCGGGCGGGCGGCGCGATCACCGGGTTCACCGTGCGGCTCGACCCCGGCGCGCTGGGCTGGGCGGTCGAGGGCTACGTCGAGCTGTACTGCCGCAACAGCACCGCCCCGGGCGTGATCCGGTCGGCCGTGGACCGCTTCCCCGAGGTCGTCGACGCCAGCACCGTCTCCGGCGAGGCGGACGCCGTGCTGCGGATCCTCGCCACCGACATGCGCCACTTCGAGCAGGTGCTCGAGCAGATCGGGGCCCAGCCGTTCGTGGCGAGGACGAAGTCGGTGCTGGTGCTCTCGCCGCTGCTGCGCCGCGCGTCCCCGACGGCGCCGCACTGACCGCGGGCCGGGCGTGGGACGCTCGGGTCGTGAGCGTCCTGGTCGTACTGGTCGGTGGGGCCGAGGACGGCCGCGAGTTCCGCGTGCCGGACGACGACCCGATCGCGACCTCGGGCGTGCTGGCCCTGCCGGATACCGCCGCGCCGCCCGCAGCGGGGCTGGTCGGGGAGACGTTCACGCTGCTGCGCTACCGCTGGGACGGCACGGTCCGCGGGGACGGCGCCCGCCGGTTCCGGCCGGCCGGTTCGTGAGCAGCGCCGACGGCGGCGTGGGGTGCACGGCGGCGCTGCCCTGATCCCTCGCTCGGCGTACTGCGCTCGGATCGAGCGGGAGACGGGCCGAACACGCAACGATCGTGCGTGACAGGGCAGTACTTCGCGATTGTCGGGCGCCCGGCCGCTTCCTACCGTGATCAACGTGACCAGCGTCCTGCCGCGGCCGGCTGCGGCCCCCGAACCCGTCGCCCGTCCCCGGCACTACCTGATGTGCCGGCCTGCGCACTTCGAGGTCCGCTACGCCATCAACCCGTGGATGCGCCCCGGCGAGCCCGTCGACCGCGGGCGCGCCCTCGCCCAGTGGGAGGCGCTGCGGCAGACCTACCTGGACCTTGGCCACCGCGTCGACCTGATCGACCCCGTCCCCGGCCTGCCCGACATGGTGTACGCCGCCAACGGCGCCACGGTCGTCGGCGGCACGGTGCTGGGAGCCCGGTTCCGCCACGCCGAGCGCCGGGCGGAGGCGGCCGAGTACGGCGCCTGGTTCACCGCGGCCGGCTACCCGGTCGTCGAGCCGGAGTTCGTGAACGAGGGGGAGGGCGACCTCCTCGTCGTCGGGGACGTCCTGCTGGCGGGGTACGGGTTCCGCACCGACCCGCGCGCCCACGCCGAGGTCGCCGCCGTGCTCGGCCGCGAGGTCGTTCCGCTCAGGCTGGTCGACCCGCGCTTCTACCACCTCGACACCGCCGTCGCCGTGCTCGACGACGCGACCATCGCCTGGCTGCCCGCCGCCTTCGACGCCGCGTCGCAGGACGTGCTGCGGGCGCGCTTCCCGGACGCGGTGGTCGCCCACCCGGCCGACGCCGCGGTGCTCGGCCTCAACGCCGTGAGCGACGGCCGGCACGTCGTGCTCCCGGCGCAGGCCACGGGCCTCGCCGCCGCGCTGTCCGAGCGCGGGTACACACCCGTGCCCGTCGACCTGTCCGAGCTGCTCAGAGGGGGCGGCGGACCGAAGTGCTGCACGTTGGAGGTGCGCCCATGACGCTCATGCAGTCGGCGACGGTCGTGCACGAGGAGCTCGTCCACGAGCACTCCGCGCACAACTACCACCCGCTGCCCGTCGTGGTGGCCGAGGGCAGCGGCGCCTGGGTCACCGACGTCGAGGGCCGCCACTACCTCGACTGCCTCGCCGGCTACTCCGCGCTCAACTTCGGCCACCGCCACCCCGACCTCGTCGCGGCGGCGCACCGCCAGCTCGACCGCCTCACGCTCACCAGCCGCGCGTTCGGCAACGACCAGCTCGGCCCGTTCTGCGCGGAGCTCGCGGCACTGGTCGGCAAGCAGCGGGTGCTGCCGATGAACACCGGCGCGGAGGCCGTCGAGAGCGGGCTCAAGGTCGCTCGCAAGTGGGGCTACGAGGTCAAGGGCGTGCGGGAGGACCGGGCGCGGATCATCGTGGCGGCGGGCGGCTTCCACGGCCGCACGATCAGCATCGTCGGCTTCTCCACCGACCCGGAGGCCCGCGGCGGGTTCGGGCCGTTCACCCCCGGCTTCGACGTCGTGCCCCACGGCGACCTGGACGCGCTCGCTGCGGCCGTCACCCCCGACACCGTGGCGGTGCTGCTCGAGCCAGTGCAGGGGGAGGCGGGCGTGGTCGTGCCGCCCGAGGGCTACCTGGCAGGCGTCCGGGCGATCTGCGACTCCGCCCGCGTGCTGTTCGTGGCCGACGAGGTGCAGTCCGGGCTGGGCCGCACCGGCCACGTCCTCGCGACGCGCGGTGCGGGGACCGACGCGGACGTGTACCTGCTGGGCAAGGCGCTCGGCGGCGGGATCCTGCCGCTCTCGGCGGTGGTGGCCGACGACGAGGTGCTCGGGGTGCTGCGGCCCGGCCAGCACGGCAGCACGTTCGGCGGCAATCCCCTCGCGTGCGCCGTCGGCCGTGCGGTGCTGCGTCTGCTCGCCGACGACGGGCCGCAGGGCATGGTGGCGGCCGCGCGGCGGCTGGGGGCGGTGCTGCAGGCCCGGTCGACCGACCTCGTGGGCCGCGGCGTCGTGGCGGTGCGCTGCGCGGGCCTCTGGGCGGGCGTCGACGTCGACCCGCGCCTGGGCACCGGCCGGGACGTGAGCGAGGCGCTGGCCCGCCGGGGCGTGCTGGTGAAGGACACCCACGGTTCGACGGTCCGGTTGTCCCCGCCGCTCGTGGTGACCGAGGAGGAGATCGCCTTCGCGGTGGGCGCGCTGGCCGAGTCACTGGCCGAGCTCGCCGCCCGCTGATCTTCACGGGTAGTCTCGGCGGCGCAACGGCCGAGAGGGGAGCACCGGGATGTTCTGGACGATCGTGGGCTGGATCGTGTTCGGGTTGATCGCGGGCTTCATCGCGCGCGCCATCGTGCCCGGCAAGGACGACATCGGGATCCTCCGCACGATCATCCTCGGCTGCCTCGGGTCGGTCGTCGGTGGGCTGATCTTCGGGCTGCTGACGGGTGGGCTGCGCGGCTTCGAGCCCTCCGGGTGGATCGGGTCGATCATCGGTGCGGTGATCGTGCTGGTCGCCTACAACCAGATCACCGGGCGCAAGCGCAACCGCGCCTGATCTCTACCGGCGGAACGGGCGCCCGTCGGTACCGGCGTCCGCGAGCAGTTCGGGGCGCAGCATCCCGAAGAGCGCGGTCAGCAGCAGCTCGGCCGTGAGCTCCGCGGGCTCGTCCTGCCGGTTGATGCTGCGCAGCAGCAGCAGGTTGACGATCATCCCGCTCACGTCGAGCGCGCTCGGGAAGGGCCGCAGCTCGCCCGTGCGCTGGCCGTGCTCGATCAGCTTGCGCAGCGGGGTCGGCACGGGCGCGAGCGTGCGCGGGTCGACGTCGTCGGCCGGGTCCGGCGGGCCGGACACCTTGATCGTGTACTCCTCCACGGCCGACCAGAAGGCGGCCGTGAGCCTGCGGTTCCGCTGGCTGATCCGGGCGAGGGCCCTGATCTGGTCGGTGAGCGCGTCCACCACGGGGCGGCCGGTGGCGATGTCGTGCTCGGCCTCGGAGAGCAGCGGACGCACCAGCGGTTCGTACACGCAGCCCACGAGCACGTGCTTCGACGGGAAGTGGTTGTAGGCCGTCGCGGCGCTCACCCCGGCGGCGGCCGCGATGTCCTCCATGCGGGTGTCCGCCCATCCCCGGCTGCCGAACGTGGCGTCGGCGGCATCGAGCAGCGCCCGTCGCGTGCGGTCGCGCTTGGTCTGGGCCGCCCGGGCGCGCGGATCGTCCGGTTCAGCGGCGATGGAGGCTGCCATTGAGCGCAGCGTAACCGCTTTCGGGTCGAATTGCTCTTGACTCCAACTTGGGTTGGACCCAAACTCCGTGCTTGAACGTCGAACGACCCGATCACCGCAGGGCACGGCGGTGGTCGGACGGAGGGGACCGGAACGGGCAGGCGCCTGCAGTCGGGGGATGACGCAGGTATCACCGGCCGCCCCGGCCGCTCCTCCAGCACGGGCACCACAGATCAGTAGCACCGCAGGTCAGCGCCGCAGCTGATCAGTAACACCGAGTACGACTCCGCACGAAGGCAGTAGCGCCGCCCGGTGGACCGGGGGTGTGCACGTCGCCCGCGGTGTGACCGCAGGTGCAGGGGAGGGGAACCCGATGAACGCGTTCGATCCGTTGTTCGACCGTTTCCGCCGGCGGCGCGGGGCAACGTCCGGCACCACCTCGCTCGTCACGGCAGTCGGGCGATGAGCGCCCCCGCGGTGTCCTCCGGCGTGGTGGCCGCCGACCTGGTGTCCGCCGACGTGGAGTCCTCGGACGTCGTGGTGCCGGACGTCGTGGTCCCGGACGTCGTGGTGGCCGTCGAGCAGGTCGGCCGGGCAGCCGACCCGGTCGCGCCGCCGCTGCCGGACCTCGCCGTGCGGGTGCTCGGCACCGTGGCGGAGTCCGACCCGCCGCTGCTGGAGGGCCTGCTCCGGGCCGCCGTCGCGGGCGAGCCGCGGGCCCGTGAGCGGCTGCTCGCCGAGATCCACCCGCTCGTGCTGCGCTACTGCCGGGCCCGGCTGGGGCGCCAGGAGACCCTGATGGGCTCGGCCGACGACGTCGCGCAGGAGGTCTGCCTCGCCGTCGTCAACGCGCTGCCCGCTTACACGCTGCGCGGGCTGTCGTTCCGCGCGTTCGTCTACGGGATCGCCGCGCACAAGGTCACCGACGCGTTCCGGGCGATCGGCCGCAACCGGTCCGAGCCCGTGGCCGACATCCCGGACACCCCGCTCGTCCTCGACGGGCCGGAGCACCACCTGCTGCAGGTCGAGCTCACCGAGCGGCTCGGGGACCTGCTGCACCTGCTCACCCCGCGGCAGCGGGAGGTGCTCGTGCTGCGCATCGCGGTCGGGCTCTCGGCCGAGGAGACCGCGCTGGCGGTCGGTTCCACGCCGGGCGCGGTGCGCGTCACCCAGCACCGGGCGCTCAACCGGCTGCGGCGCAAGCTCGTCGCGGCCGCCGTCGACGACGGCGCCGAGGCGGACGACGAGTAAGAAAACACCGGGTCACCGACCGGATGCGCCGGCGAGCCCTGACGGTGACGGCCTGCGGGCGGGGAGTAACCTGAGGAGATCAAGAGCGGCGCTCACGGACGCGCCGTGCGGGATCCGGGGAGGCTTCGTGTCGGCTGGCCAGATCGCGGCGCTCGTCGCCGCGGGGGCCTTCGTGGTCCTCGTGCTGCTGCTGGCCGTTCCGCTGCTGAAGCTCGGCCGCACCCTCGACGAGGCCACCATCGCCATCCGCAAGGCGCACGAGGGCGGCGACCCGCTGCTGCGGGACGCCCAGACCACGCTGCACCAGGTGAACACGCAGCTGGAGCGGGTCGACGGCATCACGTCCAGCGCGCGCACCGTGTCGAGCAACGTCTCGGTGCTCACGTCCCTGTTCACCGCCACCCTCGGCGGCCCGCTGGTCCGGGCCGCGGCGTTCAGCTACGGCCTGAACAAGGCGATCAAGGCCCGGCGCGCCGGGCGCGACGCCGGTGCCCACTCCCGCGCCGGCCGCCGGAGGGGGCGGAGGAAGTGAAGCGCCTCTTCTGGCTCGGGGTGGGGCTCGCCGTCGGCGTGTACGCCACGCGGCGGGCGTCGGAGGCCGCCCATGCGCTCACCCCGGCCGGCGTCGGCGCCAACCTCGCCGACGGTCTGCGGGAGCTGGGCGCCGGGCTGGGGGCGTTCGGTGCGGAGGTGCGCGCCGGGATGACGGAGCGGGAGCGGGAGCTCACCGACCTCGTGGAACGCCGCACCGGAGCCCCGCTGCCGGCGGTGGCCGACGCGTTCGTGGAGCCGGCGCCCGGGCACCGGCCGTCCCCCCGCGCGCGAGCGCGGAGGGCAGGGGCCTGACCGCGCACCGCGCGCCGTCCCCCTGCCGTTCCGCGTCCCGTTCGCTGCGGGAGACTGGGCCGCGCCGCCTCAAGGACGCCCGTCTCCCGTTCGACCCTTGGAAGCCAACCGTGCAGACCCACGAGATCACCCGTCGGTTCACCGACCACTTCGTCGACGCCGGGCACACCCGCGTGCCCAGCGCCTCGCTGATCCTCGACGACCCCAACCTGCTCTTCGTCAACGCGGGGATGGTGCAGTTCAAGCCGTACTTCCTCGGGCAGGTACCGCCGCCCTACCCGCGAGCCACGTCGATCCAGAAGTGCGTGCGCACCGGGGACATCGACGAGGTCGGCAAGACCACCCGCCACAACACGTTCTTCCAGATGGCCGGGAACTTCTCCTTCGGCGACTACTTCAAGGAAGGCGCGATCGAGCACGCCTGGAACCTGGTCACGGGCAGCCAGGACGCCGGCGGCTACGGCTTCGACCCGGACCGGATCTGGGTCACCGTCTACCAGGACGACGACGAGGCGATCGCGCTGTGGCGCCGCATCGCCGGGCTGCCGGAGGAGCGGATCCAGCGCCGCGGCGGCGAGGACAACTACTGGGACATGGGAGTGCCCGGTCCCGGTGGCCCGTGCTCGGAGATCTACTTCGATCGCGGGCCCGGGCACGGGCGCGAGGGTGGCCCGGTCGCCGACGAGGACCGCTACCTGGAGATCTGGAACCTCGTCTTCATGCAGGACGAGCGCGGTGAGCTCTCCCCGAAGAAGGGGCACCCGCCGATCGGCAGCCTTCCGAAGAAGAACATCGACACCGGTATGGGCGTCGAGCGGGTCGCCTACCTGCTGCAGGGCGTCGACAACGTCTACGAGACCGACCTCGTCCGGCCGGTGATCGCGCGCGCCGAGGAGTTCTCGGGCCGCCGCTACGGCGCCGACCACACCGACGACGTCCGGTTCCGGGTGATCGCCGACCACGCCCGATCCGGCGTGATGATCATCGGGGACGGGGTCACCCCGTCCAACGAGGGCCGCGGCTACGTGCTGCGGCGCCTGCTGCGCCGCATCGTGCGCTCGGCCCGGCTGCTGGGCGTGCACGAGCCCGTGCTGCAGTCGTTCGCCGAGGTGGTCCGCGACGCGATGGCCCCGGCCTACCCGGAGCTGGTCACCGACTTCGAGCGGATCTCCGCGGTGGTCCGCGCCGAGGAGGAGGCCTTCCTCGCCACGCTCACGGCCGGCTCGCGGATCTTCGACACCGCGGTGGCCGCCACGAAGCAGGCCGGGGGCGCCCAGCTGCCCGGCGACAAGGCGTTCCAGCTGCACGACACGTACGGCTTCCCGATCGACCTCACGCTCGAGATGGCCTCCGAGGCCGGGCTGGCCGTCGACGAGCAGGGCTTCCGCACGCTCATGGAGGAGCAGCGCGCCCGCGCCAAGGCCGACGCCGCCAAGCACAAGGTGGGGCACGGTGACGCCTCGGTCTACCGGGCCGTGCTCGACGCCGCGGGCGGCAGCGAGTTCCTCGGCTACACCGACCTCACCTCCGAGGCCCGCGTCGTCGGGCTCGTCGTCGACGGGGTGGGCGTTCCCGCCGCGGGCGCGGGCACGAAGGTGGAGGTGGTGCTCGACCGCACGCCGTTCTACGCCGAGGGCGGCGGGCAGCTGGCCGACACCGGCTGGATCCGCGGCGACGGGTTCACCGTCGACGTCGACGACGTGCAGTCGCCGGTCACCGGCCTGATCGTGCACCGGGGCACCGTCACCGCGGGTGAGGCCCGCGTCGACGCGACCGTGCAGGCCGAGGTCGACACCACCCGTCGCGGCGCGGTGTCGCGGTCGCACTCGGCCACGCACCTCGTGCACGCGGGGATGCGCAAGCACCTCGGCGACGCCGCCGCCCAGGCCGGTTCGCTCAACGCGCCCGGTCGGCTGCGCTTCGACTTCACCTCGCCCGGCGGGGCCGTGCCGGCGTCCGTGCTCACCGACGTCGAGGACGAGGTGAACGCCGTCCTGCAGAACGACGAGGAGGTCCGCTGGTTCGTGACCTCCCAGGACGAGGCCCGCAAGCTCGGGGCGCTCGCGCTGTTCGGCGAGAAGTACGGCGACCGGGTGCGCATCGTCGAGATCGGCGACTACTCCCGCGAGCTCTGCGGCGGCACGCACGTGCACCGCTCCGGCCAGCTCGGCCTGGTCAAGCTGCTGTCCGAGGCCTCGATCGGGTCCGGGGTGCGGCGCGTGGAGGCCCTCGTCGGACTCGATGCGTTCCGGTTCCTCGCCAAGGAGCACGTGCTCGTCTCCCAGCTGGCCGAGCAGTTCAAGGCCCGGCCGGAGGAGCTGCCCGAGCGCATCGGCGGGGTCGTCGAGCGGCTGCGGCAGGCCGAACGGGAGCTGGAGAAGGTCCGCGCCGACGCGGTGCTCGCCTCGGCCGGCGCGCTCGCCGACGGCGCCGAGGAGGTCGACGGGGTCGCGCTCGTGGCGGTCGCCGCCCCGGACGGCGTGGGCGGCAACGACCTGCGCGCGCTCGCCTCCGACGTCCGCGGTCGGCTGGGCTCCCGCCCCGGCGTCGTGGCGCTCTTCTCGGCCGACGGGGGCAAGGTGTCGTTCGTGGTCGCCACCACGGCCGCGGCCCGCGACCGGGGCCTCGCCGCCGGGAAGCTGATCCCGGCGTTCGCCCCCGCCGTGGGCGGGCGTGGCGGCGGCAAGCCGGACCTCGCCCAGGGCGGCGGGACGAACGCCGCGGGCATCCCCGAGGCCGTGACGGCGCTGCGCCGCGCGCTGCGCAGGTGAACCGCGGACGCCGTCTCGGTATCGACGTCGGCGCCGTCCGGGTCGGGGTCGCCGTCTGCGACCCGGACGGCGTGCTGGCCACCCCGCTCGTCACGGTCCCGCGGGACGTCGACGGCGGCTCCGACCTGCGGGCGATCGCCGGGCTCGTGGCCGAGCACGAGGCCGTCGGGGTCGTCGTCGGGCTGCCCCGCACCCTCGCCGGGCGCGACGGGCCGGCCGCGGAGGCCGCTCGTGCCTTCGCCGATGCGCTCAGCGGCGTGCTGGACGTGCCCGTCGAGCTGTCCGACGAGCGGTTCACCACCGTCGTGGCCACCCGGCAGCTGCGCGAGCGGGGCGTGAAGGGCCGCAAACAGCGGGCCGTGGTGGACCAGGCCGCCGCCGTCGCGATCCTGCAGGGCTGGCTGGACGCGCACCCGCGCGGCTGACCACGGGGCGGCCCGGGGGCCGTGACGCCCGACCGGACGACCCATGGCTACTCTCCGGTGTCGTGAACCCGGACGGATGGGACCACCGACGGCCGCCCCGCCCCCCGGGTACCGGCGAGCGGCGCGGGCATCGACCCGTCCCGCCGGCGCGGCCGCAGGCAGGGCCGCCGATGCCGCCGATGCCGCGGAACGGTTCGGACCCGGCGATGCGCCCCGCCGCGGTCGACGACTCCGGCCCCACCACCGAGCCGGTGCCGGTGGTCGGGCCGCGCAGCCTGCGCCCGCCCGGGCCCCCGGACGCCGCCCAGCGCCCGCGGGCGGCCCGCCGGGAGGTGCCCCCGCCCGGCCCGCGCCCCGAGGCCGTACCCGAGCCCCGCGCACCCGAGCAGGACGACGCGCCCCCGACGTCGCCCCCGAAGCCGCGGCGGAAGAAGCGCCGGCGCACCACGGTGCTCCTGCTCGCGGTGCTCCTGCTCGGTGGCGTCGCGGCAGCCGGCGTGTACTCGTTCGTCACCTGGTTCGCCGTGCCCGACTTCGAGGGGAACGGCACGGGCGACCTCGTGATCGAGGTGGAGGACGGCGACTCCACCAGGCAGATCGGCGCCGTTCTCGCCCAGAACGGCGTGGTGGCCGCCCCCGAGTCGTTCATCCGGGCCGCCGAGGACGAGGACCGCATCCGCTCCGTGCAGCCGGGCTTCTACCAGATGCACCGGCAGATGTCGGGGGCAGCGGCCGTGGCGATGCTGCTGGACCCGGCCGCCCGCGTCGGCGAGCTGGACATCCGCGGCGGTGTGCAGCTCGACGACACGCGGGCGCCCGACGGCTCGATCGCGCCGGGCGTGCTGAGCCTCATCTCGAAGGCCACCTGCGCCCGACTGGACGGCGAGGAGCGGTGCGTCTCGGTGGACGAGCTGCGCGCGGCCATGACCGACACCGACCCGGCCGACCTGGGCGTGCCCGAATGGGCGCTGGAGGGCGTGTCGGCCGCGGAGCCCCGGCGCAGGCTGGAAGGCCTGCTCGTGCCCGGGCGGTACGACGTTGCGCCGGGCGAGACCGCCGTCGACGTCCTGCGCGGGCTGCTCGCCACGTCCGGGGCGCGGCTCGAGGCGGCAGGCCTCGTCGTCGGCGCGCAGAGCATCGGCACCAGCCCTTACCAGGTGCTCACGATCGCCTCGCTGGTGGAGAAGGAGGCGATCAACCCGGACATGCCGAAGGTGGCCCGGGTGATCTACAACCGGCTCGGCGCCGGGCGGCGGCTCGAGCTGGACTCGATGGTCAACTACCCGCTGGACCTGCAGGCGCTGCGCACCACGGCGGACGATCGGGCGCGGCCGGGCCCGTACAACAGCTACACGATCGCAGGCCTCCCGCCCACGCCGATCGCCGCGCCCGGCAAGGAGGCGATCGCCGCGGCGCTGGAACCCACCCCCGGGCCGTGGCTGTACTTCGTGCGCTGCCAGACCGACGGCACGTCGTGCTTCGGGGCGACGATCGAGGAGCACAACGCCAACGTGCGGGCGGCGCGGCAGAACGGCGCCTTCTGAGGCGCTCGGTGTGAGGCGCCCGGTTCCGGGGGGCCTCAGTCCGCCGGCCTGCCGAAGAAGCCGGGCGGGGGGAGCGGCGACGGCGTCGCGGCCGCGTCCACGGGCACGGCGGCCCCGCGCGCGAACCGGCGCAGCTCGGGGCCCGCGAGCACCCGGGCCGGGAACGGGTCGCCCGCGGCCCGGCGGGCGAGCTCGCCCACCGGTAACGGCCTCGCGGACGCGACGAGGACGATGTTGCCGAACCTGCGCCCGTGCAGCAGCTGCGGCACCGCCAGCACGGCGACGTCGGCGAACACCGCGGCGGCCGCCGCGACCTGCGTGCGGGCGAACGAGAGCGACCCGCCGTCGGCGACGTTCGCGGCGTAGACCCCGCCCCCGGCGAGTGCCGCGGCGGCTGTGCGCACGAACTCCACCGAGGTGAGGTGCGCCGGGGTGCGAGCGCCGGCGAACACGTCCAGCACCAGCAGGTCGACCGACCCCGTGGGCATGCCGGCGAGCGCGGCCCTCGCGTCGCCGACGGTGATCTCGATGCCGGTGTCGTCCGCGGGCAGCCGGGAGGAGACGAGCTCGACGAGGCCCGCGTCCAGCTCGACCACCCGCTGGGGAGACCGGGGGCGGGTGGCGGCGACGTAACGGGCGAGCGTCCACGCACCGCCACCGAGGTGCAGCGTGCGGAGCGGCGCGGTGGGCGGGGCCGCGAGGTCGGCGACGTGGGCGAGCCGCCGGACGTACTCGAACTCGAGGTGCGTCGGGTCGTCGAGGTCGACGTGCGACTGCGCCGTGCCGTCGAGCAGCAGGGTCCAGCCCTGGGGCCGGTCCGGGTCGCCGATGAGCTCGGCCCTGCCGTGATCCACCTCGGCGGTGACGACCGCCCGCGCCATCCGCAGCTCCCGCCGTTGCACCCCCCGATCCTGCCCTGCCGCCGCCTGCGCTGCCTTCCGGCGGGATGCACATCGGTCCGACGGTCCTGCCCACGCGGCGCACCGGTTGTCCACCTCGCGGTCGGGCCGTCCACAGATCCGCGGCGCCGCTTGGCCGCGGCCGCCCGGACGCCGAGCATCGACGGCAGGCAGCGGACGCGGAAGGGCGGGACGGGATGGTGCAGGCGACGGTGCAGGTGGCGGCGGTGCTGCAGGAGGCGCTGCTGCAGGAGGCGCTGCTGCAGGAGGCGCTGCCGGGTAGGGCGCCGGTGGGTGTCGCGTTGCCGGTGGTGATGTCCGCCGGGGCCGGGGTGTGGGCGGGCGCCGGTGCCCGGGTGTTGTTGCGCCGGCTGCGCCGGGGTACGCGGATCCCGCCGCCGTGGTGCGAGCTCGCGGTGGCGGCGCTGTGGGCGGCCACGGGAGCGGTGTGGGCCGCCGGCGGCTTGCCGGGGGAGTGGGTGCCCGCCGTCCTCGGGCTGGGGTGGCTCGCGGTCGCGGCCGGAGCGGTCGACCTGCGGCACCGGCGGTTGCCGAACGCGCTCACGGTGCCCGCGTTCCCGGTCGCGCTGCTGCTCCTGCTACCGGTGGGCCCGGCAGCGGTCGTCCGTGGCGCGGTCGGTGCGGCGGTGGCCGCCGCGGTGCTCGTCGCGCTCCACCTCGTCGACCGCCGGGCGGTCGGTGCGGGCGACGTGAAGCTCTCCGCCCCGCTGGGCGCGGTGCTGGCGGCGGTGGCGTGGCCCGCACTCGTGCTGGCGGCGGTGGCGGCCGCGTCGTTCACCGCGGCGTACGCCGCGTCGGCCGCCGCGGTGACCACCGTGCTCGCCGCGGTCGCCCCGTGCGCACGGGCGCGTGCCGGGGCGGGTCCGGGCCCCGCAGGGCCCGGACCGCCGGGGCGGTGGCGCCGCACGGGGCGGGCGGTGCCGCACGGGCCGTCGATGCTGCTGGCCACCTGGCTGGTCACGGTCGTGCTGCTGGCCCTGGGCGTCGGGCCGGGCGGTCCGGGGAGGTGAGAGAATCGCGCTCGTGCTGCGCTGGATCACCGCCGGGGAGTCCCACGGTCCTGCACTGGTCGCCGTGCTGGAGGGCATGGTCGCCGGGGTCGGGATCACCACCAAGGAGCTCGCCGCCGAGCTGGCCCGCCGCCGCCTGGGCCACGGCCGGGGCGCGCGGATGAAGTTCGAGGCCGACGAGCTCGAGGTCATCGGCGGGATCCGGCACGGCGTCACCCAGGGCGGGCCGGTCGCGGTCCGCATCGGCAACACCGAGTGGCCGAAGTGGGAGACGGTGATGGCGGCCGATCCGGTCGATACCGAGCTGATCGCCGGCCGGGCCCGCAACGCGCCGCTCACCCGGCCCCGTCCCGGTCACGCTGACCTCGCCGGCATGACGAAGTACGGCTTCGACGACGCACGGCCGGTCCTGGAGCGCGCCAGCGCCCGCGAGACCGCGGCGAGGGTCGTGCTGGGCACCGTGGCGAAGGCGTTCCTCGCCCAGGCCTTCGACGTCGCGATCGTGTCGCACGTGGTCGCCCTCGGCGCCGCGGAGGCGCCCGAGGACGAGGTTCCCGGCCCTGGCGACCTGGAGCGGGTCGACGCGAGCCCGGTGCGGGCCTGGACGGACGCGGCCACCGCCGCGATGGTCGCGGAGATCGACGCCGCCCAGAAGGACGGCGACACGCTCGGCGGCGTGGTCGAGGTCATCGCCTACGGCCTCCCCGTGGGCATCGGCTCGTACGTGCAGAGCGACCGCAGGCTCGACGCGCGGCTCGCCGGCGCGCTCATGGGCATCCAGGCGATGAAGGGTGTCGAGATCGGCGACGGCTTCCGCACGGCCAGGCGACGGGGCAGCGCGGCGCACGACGAGATGGTGCCCGGCGAGCCGGTGCAGCGCCTGTCCAACCGGGCAGGCGGCATCGAGGGCGGCATGACCAACGGTGAGCCGGTGCGGGTCCGGGTGGCGATGAAGCCGATCTCCACGGTCCCGCGGGCGCTGCGCACCGTCGACGTCGCCACCGGCGAGGCCGCCCAGGCGATCCACCAGCGTTCGGACGTCTGCGCCGTGCCTGCGGCCGGCGTGGTGGCGGAGGCGATGGTCGCGCTGGTGCTGGCCGATGCCGCGCTGGAGAAGTTCGGCGGCGACTCGCTCGCCGAGACCCGTCGCAACCTGCGCGGCTACCTCGACACCGCGGGCGACACCGCGAACTGAGACGGCGAAGGCCGAGCCGGCGGGGCGCCATGCGCGCTCCGCCCGGCGCGGCGGTCAGGGTTCGGCGTGGCCGGGTGCGGTGCCGCGGCCGCGGTGGGCTCCCGCGTGGAAGGCGGCGGCGCGGCCGGACGGCCTGCCGCGTTCGCGGCGATCGGACGGGATGGTCGCGGTGGGCTCGGCGTCGCCGTCGGCGACGAACGCGGTGAACGGCGTGCCGGCCCCGGTGCCGCCCGGGGTGCGCAGCTGCGGTTCGAGGTGCGACTGACGCCGGCGGCGGGGGAGCGGGAGCTGCTCGCGGGCGGGCGTGGGCCCGTCCGGCGGCAGGGGCATGTCGTCGGGGTGGGTCACCGATCGCCCTCGCTGCGCCGCTCGCTCTCGCGGTGGGTCACGGCTGCTCCGATCGTGCGGAATCGCGGTCCGTGCGCACGATATCTGATCTCCGATCGGGCCGCCGACGGGAGCGGGTGCGGACCACCCGTACGTGCCTGCGCCGGCCCGCTGCCCCGGTCACTACGCTGGGCGGGTGCCTGTCGAGAGTCGCCCCACGCTGGTCGTCGTCGGCCCGCCGGGGGCCGGGAAGACCACGGTCGGTCGGGTGCTGGCGCGGCGGCTCGGCGTCGCGTTCGCCGACGTCGACGCGATGATCGTGGAGCGCACCGGCAAGCCGATCGCCGACCTGTTCCTCCAGGACGGCGAGGACGGGTTCCGGAGCATCGAGCGCGAGGTCGTCGCGGAAGCGCTGGCGAGCCACGACGGGGTGCTCGCGCTCGGGGGCGGCGCCGTGCTCGCCGCCGAGACCCGCGCGCTGTTGCGCGCACACCGGGTCGTGCACCTCTCCGTCGGGCTCGCCGACGGCCTGCGGCGCACCGGCATGTCCACGGCACGGCCGCTGCTGGCGGGCGTCAACCCGCGCGCCACGTTCAAGGCGCTCCTCGACGCGCGGGCGCCGCTGTACCGGGAGGTCGCCACCGTGGAGGTGGCCACCGACCGGCGCAGCCCCAACCAGGTGGCGCGGGCGGTGCTGGAGGCGCTCGGGGAGATCCCCGCCTCGGCGCCGCCGGATCCGCTCGACCCGGACGACCCGCTCGACCGGCCCACCCCGCGGGGCGGCGCGGCGTTGCCGGACCCCACCGTCCGCCTCTGACCCGTCCGCCGGTCGGCGCGGCGGCCGTCAGTAGGGTGATCGCCGTGAGCGCGACCGTGCGGATCGATGTGGCCACCGAGCGGCCCTACCCGGTGCTCGTGGGCCGCGGGGTCCGCGCGGAGCTGGCGGCCACCGTCACCGGGCTGGGCGCCGCGGCCGCGCTGATCGTGCACCAGCCCGCGCTGGCCGACGTGGCGGAAGCGGTCCGGGCAGAGCTCGAGGGCGCGGGCGTCGACGCGCACCGCGTGGAGGTCCCCGACGCGGAGGACGGCAAGGCTCTGGCCGTCGCCGGCTTCTGCTGGGAGGTCTGCGGGCGGATCGGGCTGACGCGCGCCGACGTCGTGGTGTCGCTCGGCGGTGGCGCGGTCACCGACCTCGCCGGCTTCGTCGCGGCCACCTGGATGCGTGGTGTGCGGGTGGTGCACGTGCCCACCACGCTGCTGTCGATGGTCGACGCGGCGGTCGGCGGGAAGACCGGCATCAACACCGCGGCGGGCAAGAACCTCGTGGGGGCGTTCCACGAGCCGTCCGCGGTGCTCGTCGACCTCGCGGTGCTGGACACGCTGCCGGCGCCGGAGCTGGTCGCCGGGAGCGCGGAGATCGTCAAGACCGGGTTCATCGCCGACCCGGTGATCCTGGAGCGCATCGAGGCGGACCCGGCGGCGGCGCTCGACCCGGCGGGCCCGGTGCTCCCGGAGCTGGTGGAGCGCTCGATCCGGGTGAAGGCCGACGTCGTGGCCGCCGACCTGCGCGAGTCGCACCTGCGGGAGATCCTCAACTACGGCCACACCCTCGGGCACGCCATCGAGCGGCGCGAGGAGTACCGCTGGCGCCACGGGGCCGCGGTGAGCGTGGGTCTCGTGTTCGCGGCCGAGCTGGCGCGGGCCGCGGGCAGGCTGGACGACGCGACGGCCGACCGGCACCGGGCCGTGCTCTCCTCGCTCGGGCTGCCCGTCGGCTACGTGGCGGGCGTGCTGCCCGAGCTGGTCGAGTCGATGCGCGGGGACAAGAAGGCGAGGGCGGGCACGTTGCGGTTCGTGGTGCTGGACGGGCTGGCGAAGCCCGGCCGGCTGGAGGGCCCGGAGCCGGAGCTCCTGGAGCGCGCGTACGCGGCGGTGTCGACGGGAGCGCCGGTATGACCACGGTTCTCGTCCTCAACGGGCCGAACCTTGGCCGGCTCGGCACCCGCGAGCCCGCCGTCTACGGCCGCACCACGTACGCCGACCTGGTGACGCTGTGCAAGCGCAGCGGTGCCGAGCTGGGCCTGCAGGTCTCGGTGCGCCAGACCGACCACGAGGGCGAGCTGCTGGGCTGGCTGCACGAGGCCGCCGACGCCGGCGCGCCCGTTGTGCTCAACGCCGCCGCGTGGACGCACACCTCGGTGGCGGTGCGCGACGCGTGCGCCCAGCTCACCGCGCCCCTGATCGAGGTGCACATCACGAACGTGCACCGGCGGGAGGAGTTCCGCCACCACTCCTACATCTCCGGGGTGGCCACCGGCGTGATCGTCGGGCTCGGTGTGGACGGCTACCCGCTCGCGTTGCGGTGGATCGCCGCCCACACCCAGGCCGAGGTCTAGCAGCGCAGGTCTAGTAGCGCGGGTCCGGGTAGCGCGGGTCCGGCGGGTGGGTGTGCGGCGGCGGGTACTCGGCCTCCCGCCGCACGACGGGCCGGGCCTGGCGGGCCAGCACGACGCTCGCGACCAGCCCGATGACGCCGACGATGGTCAGGATCCAGCCGATGAGCTCGAGGTCGATCCCGCCCAGGTCGATTCGCACGGCGAGGGCGAGGATCAGGCCGAGCGCGATCAGCCCGATGCTCGTACCGATTCTCATGCCGAGACCTACCCGGGTCGGGCCGGGAAGACACATAGGGTGGGGTCATGTCCTTCCCGGCCCGGCGGTCGGCCCTGCGTGCGCTGCTGCCCGGCGCGGGCGTCGACGCCCTGCTCGTCACCGACCTGGTCAACGTCCGCTACCTGACCGGTTTCACCGGCTCCAACGCGGCGCTGCTCGTGCATGTGGACGGCGACGGCGCGAGCCGCTTCTGCACGGACGGCCGCTACCGCGCGCAGGCCGCGGACGAGGTCCCGGACCTGGAGGCGGTGGTCGACCGGGCCTGCGCGCCGGAGCTGGCCAAGCGGGCGTCGGCGCTCTCGGTCGAGCGGTTGGGCTTCGAGTCCGACTCGGTCCCCGTCGACGCGCACGAGGCGCTGGTCGAGGCCGCCGCCGGGGTGCCGTTGCTCCGGGCGCCCGGGCTCGTGCAGGGGCTGCGGGCGGTGAAGGACGCCGACGAGGTCGAGGCGTTGCGGCGGGCGTGCGCGGTGGGCGACGCCGCGCTGGCCGACCTGCTCGCCGCGGGCGGGCTGCGCCCGGGGCGCACCGAGCGGGAGGTGGCGCTCGACCTGGAGGACCGGATGCGGGCCCACGGGGCCACCGGCCCCGCGTTCGAGACGATCCTGGCCGCCGGGTCGCACTCGGCGGTGCCGCACCACCGGCCGACGGCGGCCGAGCTGCGGCCGGGCGACCTGGTGAAGCTCGACTTCGGCGCCCTCGTCGACGGCTACCACTCCGACATGACCCGCACCGTCGTACTCGGCCGGGCCGCCGCTTGGCAACGCGAGCTGCACGCGCTCGTCGCCGAGGCGCAGGCGGCGGGCCGGGCGGCGCTGGCGCCCGGCGCCGAGGTCACGGCGGTCGACGCCGCCGCCCGGGGCGTGGTCGAGCGGGCGGGGCGCGGCGAGGAGTTCGTGCACGGGCTGGGCCACGGTGTGGGCCTGCAGATCCACGAGGCGCCGTACGTCGGCAAGACCGGCACCGGGGCGCTCGCCGCCGGAATGGTGGTGACGGTGGAGCCCGGGGTCTACCTCGCTGGCCGTGGCGGCGTGCGTATCGAGGACACGCTCGCGGTGCGGGACTCCGGCCCCGAGCTGCTCACCCACACCACGCGCGAGCTGCTCGAGGTCTGACGGTAAACTGGAGCGCGGACGACGGCGCCGCTGCAGCGCGCCGCTTCATGGAGCAACCCCCGGCGCGTGACGAGAGCGATCGACCCTGCGCGCCCGTCAACGACGCAAGGAGTCAGGCGCACGTGGCCACGACGAACGACCTCAAGAACGGTCTGGTGCTGAACCTGGACGGCCAGCTGTGGTCGGTCACGGCGTTCCAGCACGTGAAGCCCGGCAAGGGCGGCGCCTTCGTGCGCACCACGCTGAAGAACGTGCTCACCGGCAAGGTGGTCGACAAGACCTTCAACGCCGGCACCAAGGTCGACACCGCCACCGTCGACCGCCGCGACATGACCTTCCTGTACCGGGACGGCGCCGACTTCGTCTTCATGGACGGCGACACGTACGACCAGATCCCGGTGCCGGAGGGCACGGTCGGTGACGCCGCCAACTTCATGCTCGAGAACCAGACCGCGATGGTGGCCTTCCACGAGGGCACCGCGCTCTACGTCGAGCTGCCCACGTCGGTGGAGCTGGTGATCTCCCACACTGACCCGGGCCTGCAGGGCGACCGGTCCACCGGCGGCACCAAGCCGGCCACACTGGAGACCGGCGCCGAGATCCAGGTGCCGCTCTTCGTCACCACCGGCGAGAAGGTCAAGGTGGACACCCGCGACGGGCGTTACCTCGGCCGCGTATCCGGCTGATGCCCGAGCGGCTGCAGCGGGCCCGCACGAGGGCGCGCAAACGGGCCCTCGACATCCTCTTCGAGTCCGAGGCCAGGGGCGACGACCCGCTGGCCGTCCTGGCGCACCGGCGCGAGACCGACGACGCCCCGCCGGTGTCGGACTACGCCGCGATGCTCGTCGAGGGCGTCGTGGCCCACCGCGAGCGCATCGACCAGCTCCTCGCCGAGCACGCCGAGGGCTGGACGGTGGCGCGCATGCCCGCGGTCGACCGCACCCTGCTGCGGATCGGCGTGTTCGAGCTGCTGTGGGTCGACGAGATCGACGACCCGGTGGCGATCACCGAGGCGGTCGAGCTGGCGCGCGCCCTCTCCACCGACGACAGCCCGCGCTTCCTCAACGGGGTGCTCGGCCGCATCGCCGACATCGCCGAGCACCTGCGCGCCACCCGCTAGCCGGCTCCTACCACGCCGCACCCACCGCGAGGCCGATCACCAGGAGCGCGCCGGCCGTCCGGACGTGCACCCAGGCCAGTGCCGCGTACCAGAGCGGCCACACCGGGAAGCCCGGCGGCGGCTCGTCCGGGGGCGGGCGGCGGAACCGCGGCCACACCTGCCACAGCCGCGGCAGCGCGAGCAGCACGAGGAGCGCGGGCCACGGCATCGCACCCACCAGAACGCACAGGCCCACCAGCACGTAGAAGCCGGCCATCAGCGCGAGCGTCCCGGCCCGGGCGCGGCGCTCGCCGAGGAGCACCGGCAGCGTCCTGATCCCGAGCGGCGCGTCGAAGGGGATCTTGTCGGTGTGCTTGCCCATCAGCACAGTGGTGCAGAGCAGGCCGTAGGGCAGCGACGCGAGCAGCACCGCCCAGGTGATCGTGCCGGTGGCCGCGTAGAAGGTGCCGCCGACCATCAGCGGGCCCCACACCACGAGCACGTCCGCTTCGCCGAGCCCGCGCTTCTTCAGCCGCAGCGGGGGCGCGGTGTAGGCGACGCTCAGCACGAACCCGGCCACGGCGAACGCCACCACCAGCCCGCCGCGCGCGAGCGCCAGCACCGCGAGGATCGCCAGGTCGGCGAGGTTGACCAGCACGATCGCGACGACGAGCGCCCGCCGCGACACCAGCCCGGAGAGCACCGGGTGCGGCGCGTAGAGGGCGCGGGGGTAGCTCGCCGTGTCGCTGCCGGCCTGCGTGTCGTACAGGTCGTTCATGAGGTTGTTCGCGATGTGCGCGAGCACGATCCCGGCCACGGCGAGCGTGAGCCACCGCCCGTCCAGCCCCGGCTCGCCGACGGCCAGCAGTGCGGCCACCAGCCCCGAGACCAGGGTCATCGGCAGCACGGCCGCGCGGCTCACCACGATCCAGCGGGTGACCACGCCCACCCGGCCGGCCTCGACGCTGCCCGGGGGCGGGTTGGTGGTGCGCAGCGCGTACGCCCAGGAACGCAGCCTGCCGGCCTCATGCACAGCGGGATCGTACGGCGGACCACCGCAGGGGAGCGGCGGTCAGCGCGTTCCCATCGCGCGTGCGCGCCACTGCCGGGGCGGACAGCCGTACGCGGCCCGGAACACGCGGCCGAAGTGGTCGGGGTTCGGCATGCCCCACGCCCGGCAGATGGACTCGATGGTGTGCCCGGCGAGCGCCGGGTCGGCCAGGTCGCGCCGGCAGCGTTCCAGCCTGCGCCGCTGCACGAGCTTGGAGACCGATGCGCCCTGGCGCTGGAAGAGCTTGTGCAGGTAGCGCACGGAGATGAAGTGCGCACGGGCGATCTGCTCCGGGCCGAGGCCCGGTTCGGCCAGGTGCCGCTCGATGTAGGCGTGGATGCGGCGCAGCAGGAGCGCGGCCGGATCGCCCGGCGCGGCCGCCCGGCCGGTGCCGAAGAGCGAGCGGAGCAGGCCGACCATGCTGTCGGTCAGCCCGTCGGTCTCGGCGACGGACCCCTCGTCGAGCCCGTCGAGCAGCCCGGTGAGGAACGACCCGACGGGTGCCGCGAGGCCGGAGTCGCCCGCGACGCGCACGGCCGAGCGGGCCGTGATGCGGTCGCCGTGCGGGCCGAGGAGGTACTTCGGGAAGTTGAGGACGATCAGCTCGAACGGCTCGTCGCCCGTACCGTCGACGACGTCGATGGTGTAGGGCCGGGAGGTGTCCTGGACGGCCAGGTCGCCGGGCACGAGCGCGCTCGCCCGGTCCTGCTGGCTGACCCGGCAGTTACCCCGGCGGACGAGGTGCAGCTGCAGCTCCTCCGGGTCGCCCGCCCGGATCCCGCGCGGCGTGCGGGTGCAGGTGTTCGGGTCGCCGGTCACCCGGAACGCCTGGATCGGGCCGAGCCGGTGCCCGAGCACCCGCCCGAAGAAGGGCTTCGGCCGTTCCCGCTCGGTGCCCAGTGATGTCCGCAGTGATATCTCCAGCGGGAAGAAGATCTTCGATGCGGCCTCGTGCCAGCACGCGAACCGTTCGCCGGGCGGGACGCCGCGCGTGTCGACGAGGACGGCCATCGTCGATCCGCCTCCTCGCGGTCGCCTGACCCCGGGCCAATCACAGTTGCCGCGTCCGCGCGGTGTCAAGGCGCGGTGCCGCCTCGTGGAAGGATCACCGGGAACCGCGCCTGCGCGCACCGTTCCCGCGCCCCCGCGCACAGGTCCCGGCGGCCGTCCGCCTCCCCCCGGCGTTCTCACTAGCGTGCGGCGGTATGCGGGCAGTGGTGACGAGTGGGGCCGGGACCATGGAGGTCGGCGAGGTGGCCGACCCCGGGGAGCCCGGGCCCGGCCAGGTGCTGGTGCGGCCGGAGGCGGTCGGGATCTGCGGGTCCGACCTGCACTTCTTCACCGGGGAGCTGGCGACGCCGCCCGCGTTCGGCTCGCAGTACCCGCGGGTGCAGGGCCACGAGTTCGCCGGGGTCGTCGAGGCGCTGGGCCCCGGTGGCCCACCGGGGCTCGCGGTGGGTCAGCGGGTGGCCGTGCACCCGCTCTCGTCGTGCGGGCGGTGCCGGGCGTGCCGGATCGGGCGGCCGAACGCGTGCCCGTACTTCCGGCTGGTCGGGGTGCACGTCGACGGCGCGCTCGCCGAGCGCGTCACGGTGGCGGCCGGGCAGGTCTTCGACGTCGGTGACCTGCCGCCGGTCCTCGGGGCGTTCTGCGAGCCGATGTCGATCGCGGTGCGGGCGCTGGTGCGGGGCGCCGTCGCCGGCGGCGACCCGGTGGTCGTGCTCGGTGCCGGGCCGATCGGCCAGGCGGTCACGATCGGCGCGCTCGATCGCGGCGCCCGGGTACTGATCACCGACGTGGTGGCGGACCGGCTGGCACCGGCCGCGGCGGCGGGGGCGGACGTGCTCCGCGCCGACGAGGCGGACGTCGTGGCGGCGGCGCGCGACTGGGCGGGCGACGAGGGACCCGCGGTGGTCGTCGACTGCACCGGGCAGCCGTCCGCGATCGCCGACGCGGTGACGATGGTGTCGCCCGCCGGACGCGTGGTCGTCGTCGGCATCTCGCACGACGAGGTGGCGCTGCCGGTCAACGCGTTCACGCGCAAGGAGCTCGACCTGCTCGGCTCGACCGTGTGCACCCGCGCCGACTTCGCCGAGGCCGTGCAGCTGGTCGGGCGGCACCGGGCGCAGGTCGAGCGGCTCGTGACGCACCAGGTACCGCTGCCGGAGGCCCCGGCGGCCGTGGAGAACGCGCTGCGCCGCCCCGGCGACGTGATGAAACTCGTGATCCGGGTGGACGCCGCGTGAACGGCGACCCCGCGGCGCGGCGCCACCCGTCGACGGCGGGTGCGCCGCCCGGTGCACGAGGCGCTGCCGGGGGCAGGCGCCCGAGATCAGGCGTCGAGATCAGGCGTATCAGGCGTCGAGATCAGGCGCCTCGTGATCAGGCGCCTCGTGATCAGGCGCTGGGACGGGCCTCGGGCGGCAGCACGCCCCAGTCGATCAGCTGGTCGGTGAGCTCGCCGGGCGTCATGTCGTAGATGATCGACAGCGACCGCAGGTCCTCGGAGCGGATCGACAGCACCTTGCCGTTGTAGTCCCCGCGCTGGCTCTGGATCGCCGCCGCGTAGCGGGCGAGCGGGCCCACCTTGTCGGCGGGGAGCTGCTGGAGCCGCTCGAGGTTGATCACGATCTTGGTGGCGGGCTCCGATCCGGACGGGACGCGGCCCTCGGGGAGCAGTTCGGCGACGGGAACGCCGTAGAAGTCTGCCAGCTCGGCCAGCTTCTGCACGGTGACGGCGCGGTCGCCGCGCTCGTAGGAGCCCACCACGACGGCCTTCCAGCGACCGCCGGACTTCTGCTCGACGCCGTGCAGCGACAACCCCTGCTGCTGCCGGATGGCGCGGAGCTTCCCGCCGAGCGCCTTGGCGTAGTCGCCCATCTGGCGACCTCCTCACTTGCTGCTCGCCCGGCCGCGGGACCGAGCTGTTCCGGTGGTGCTGCGGTCCCGGCGCCCTCGGCGCCGGTCCTCGCGCCCCGGGTGGACCCCCCGCTACCGCGGCCACCCAGGGAGCAATGTCTAGATACGGAGAGTAATCATGCGCGCGCCCCGACAATCGGTCAAGTTGTCGTCCCCCCTCCCGGTACCACAGTGGACCGAGACCACTCGAACGGCTGATCGAGCGTCCCCCGCCAGGCGTTACGTCGCCCACGACGCAGGCATGGCCGGGGTGATGGTCTCAGTCGCACCATCACGCCGTGACGGGTGGGGTATGTGTGGGTGGCGCGGGAGCGTACGGCCTGTGACATCCGCGATGTCACGGCGCGCGAACACGGGCCGGCGGGCAGCGCGCTGGTAGCGTCCGGGCGACCGGTTCCTTTAAGGCCCGTCCCGTGAGGCGGGGAAGGAGAATCTCTGTGGCGGAGCACCGCCGCGGGGGCCCGGCAGGCGAGGGCGCTCCCACCCGGGAGCTGCTCGGAGCCGCCGACGTCGCCCGCACCATCGCGCGCATCGCGCACCAGATCATCGAGAAGACCGCGACGGGCGACGGCGGCATGGCCGACGTCGTGCTGATCGGCATCCCCACCCGCGGGGCCGTCCTCGCCCGCCGACTCGCGGCGGCGATCAGCGAGTTCGAGGACACCGACGTGCGGGTCGGTTCCGTCGACCCCACCCTGTACCGCGACGACCTGCGCCGCAGGCCGGCCCGCGCCCTCGAGGACACGGCGGTCCCCGAGGGCGGGCTCGACGACGCGCTCGTCGTGCTCGTCGACGACGTGCTGATGTCGGGCCGCACCGTGCGCGCCGCGCTCGACGCGCTCTCCGACCACGGGCGGCCGCGTGCGGTGCAGCTGGCAGTGCTCGTCGACCGCGGGCACCGCGAGCTGCCGATCCGCGCCGACTACGTCGGCAAGAACGTACCCACCGCGCGGGACGAGCAGGTGCTCGTGCTGCTGGCGGAGACCGACGGGGTGGACGGCGTCCGGCTGCGGAGGGCGGGGTCGTGAAGCACCTGCTCTCGGTCACCGACCTGGACGCCGCGGCCGCCACCGGCCTGCTCGACACGGCCGACCGGCTCAAGCAGGCGCTCCTGGGCCGCGAGGTGCGCAAGCTGCCCACGCTGCGCGGCCGCACCGTGATCACGATGTTCTACGAGAACTCCACCCGCACCCGGGTGTCGTTCGAGGCCGCGGGCAAGTGGATGAGCGCCGACACCATCAACGTCAGCGCGTCGGGCTCGTCGGTGGGGAAGGGCGAGTCGCTGCGCGACACGGCGCTCACCCTGTCGGCCGTCGGCGCCGACTGCGTGGTGGTGCGCCACCCGGCGTCCGGGGCCGCGCACCGGCTGGCGGGCTGGATCGACCGGGACGCCGAGAAGACCGGCACGCACACCTCGATCGTCAACGCCGGCGACGGCACGCACGAGCACCCCACCCAGGCCCTCCTGGACGCGGCCACGCTGCGCGACCGGCTCGGCGGGGTCGCCGGGCGCCGGATCGGGATCGTCGGCGACGTGCTGCACAGCCGCGTGGCGCGCTCCAACGTCTTCCTGCTGGCCACGCTCGGCGCCGAGGTGGTGGTGGTGGCACCGCCGACCTTGCTGCCGGTGGGCATCGAGCAGTGGCCCTGCCGCGTGAGCCCCGACCTGGACGCCGAGCTGCCCGCGCTGGACGCGGTGATGATGCTGCGCGTGCAGGCCGAGCGGATGCACGGGGCGTTCTTCCCGTCGGCGCGCGAGTACGCGATCGGCTACGGCCTGTCCGACGAGCGCGCGCGGCTGCTGCCCGGGCACGCGGTGGTGATGCACCCCGGCCCGATGGTGCGGGGCATGGAGATCGCGCCCGCGGTGGCCGACAGCCCGTCGTCCGCGATCCTCGCGCAGGTCTCCAACGGCGTGCACGTCCGGATGGCCGTCCTCTACCACCTCCTCGCGGGAGCTCCCGAATGACCGACCGCAGCGGGACCGACCTGCTGATCACGAACGCGCGGCCGTACGGCGAGGACGCGGTCGACCTGCTCGTGCGCGACGGCGTGGTGACCGACATCGGCGCGGGCCTGGACCGGCCGGCGGACGTCGAGGTGCTCGACGCCGAGGGCGCCGTGCTGCTTCCGGGCTTCGTCGACCTGCACACCCACCTGCGCGAGCCGGGCGGCGAGGAGTCCGAGACGATCGAGACCGGCTCCCGCGCGGCCGCCCGCGGCGGGTACACGGCCGTCTTCGCGATGCCCAACACCGACCCGGTGGCCGACACCGCGGTGGTCGTGGAGCACGTGCGCCGCCGCGGCGAGGAGGTCGGGCTGGTCGACGTCCACCCGGTCGGCGCGGTCACGGTCGGGCTCGAGGGTGCCAAGATGGCCGAGCTCGGCACGATGGCGCGCTCACGCGCCCGGGTGCGGATGTTCTCCGACGACGGCCGCTGCGTGCATGACCCGGTGATCATGCGGCGGGCCCTCGAATACGCGTCGGCCCTGGACGTCGTGATCGCGCAGCACGCCGAGGACCACCGGCTCACCACCGGCGCCCAGGCGCACGAGGGCGTGGTGGCCTCGCAGCTCGGGCTCACCGGATGGCCCGCCACCGCGGAGGAGACGATCGTGGCCCGCGACTGCGCGCTGGCGCGCGAGGCGGGCGCGGCGCTGCACGTCTGCCACGTCTCGTCGCTGCGCACGATCGAGGTGCTGCGCGCGGCGAAGGCGCAGGGCGTGCGGGTGTCGGCCGAGGTCACCCCGCACCACCTGCTGCTCACGGACGCGGCGCTCACGGGCTACGACCCGGTCAACAAGGTCAACCCGCCGCTGCGCACCGGCGAGGACACGAAGGCGATGCGGGCGGCGCTGGCCGAGGGCGTGATCGACGTCGTCGGCACGGACCACGCGCCGCACGCCGCGCAGTACAAGGACACGGAGTGGGCCGCGGCACGTCCCGGAATGCTGGGCCTGGAGACCGCGCTGTCAGTGGTGGTGCACACCATGGTCGAGCCCGGCCTGCTGGACTGGCGCGGGGTCGCCCGCGTGCTCTCGGAGCGGCCGGCGGAGATCGCGGGGCTGCCCGACCAGGGCCGGCCGGTCGCGGTGGGCGAGCCCGCCACGTTCGCGCTGGTCGACCCGGACGGCGCCTGGACGGTGCGGGGCGCGGCCCTGGCCAGCAGGGCGTCCAACACCCCCTTCGAGGGGATGCGGCTGCCGGCGACGGTGGCTGCCACGGTGCTTCGGGGTCGGGTGACCTCGCGGAACGGATCGGTAGCCGAAGGGAAGGCGCAAGCATGACGGCGCTGCTGGAGACGGCACTGCTCGTGCTCGAGGACGGGCGGATCTTCCGCGGCGAGGCGTACGGCGCCCGCGGCGAGGGCCTCGGCGAGGCCGTGTTCACCACGGGGATGACCGGCTACCAGGAGACGCTCACCGACCCGTCCTACCACCGCCAGATCGTGGTGCAGACCGCGCCGCAGATCGGCAACACCGGCTGGAACGACGAGGACGACGAGTCGCGCGGCATCCAGGTGGCCGGGTACGCGGTGCGCGACCCCGCGCGCACGCCGTCGAACTGGCGCTCCCGCCGCTCCCTGGAGGACGCGCTGCGGGAGCAGGGGATCGTCGGGATCTCCGGGATCGACACCCGGGCACTGGTGCGCCACCTGCGCGAGCGCGGCGCAATGCGCGCCGGGGTCTTCTCCGGCGACGCGCTCGGGCCCGACGACGAGCTCGTGGCACGGGTGCTCGGAAGCCCGCAGATGGAGGGCGCCGACCTCTACGGCGCGGTCACCACGCGCGAGCCCTACGTCGTGCCCGCCGACGGCGAGCGCCGGTTCCGGGTGGCGGCGCTGGACGTCGGGATCAAGTTCAACACGCCGCGCATGATGGCGGCCCGCGGCATCGAGGTGCACGTGCTGCCGGCGGGCACGCCGATGGAGCAGATCGACGAGCTGGCACCGGACGGGTTCTTCGTGGCCAACGGTCCCGGCGACCCGGCCACGGCCGACGCGCCCGTCGCGCTGACCCGCCAGGTGCTGGAGCGCCGGATCCCGACGTTCGGGATCTGCTTCGGCAACCAGATCCTCGCCCGTGCGCTCGGGCGCGGCACGTACAAGCTGCGCTACGGCCACCGCGGCATCAACATCCCCGTGATCGAGCACGCCACCGGCCGCGTCTCGATCACCTCGCAGAACCACGGGTTCGCCGTCGAGGGCGAGGCGGGGGAGCGGTTCGACACCCCGTTCGGCGCCGCCGAGATCAGCCACACCTGCCCGAACGACGGGTGCGTCGAAGGCCTGCGGGCGATCGACGTGCCGGCGTTCAGCGTGCAGTACCACCCCGAGGCGGCAGCGGGCCCGCACGACGCGGCGGACCTGTTCGACCGGTTCGTCGAGCTCATGGACGGGAGCAAGGGCTGATGCCGAGGCGCGATGACATCCGGCACGTGATGGTGATCGGCTCCGGCCCGATCGTCATCGGCCAGGCCGCCGAGTTCGACTACTCCGGCACGCAGGCCTGCCGCGTGCTGCGGGCCGAGGGCCTGCGGGTCTCGCTGGTGAACTCGAACCCGGCCACGATCATGACCGACCCCGAGTTCGCCGACGCCACCTACGTCGAGCCGGTCACGCCCGAGTTCCTGGAGCAGGTGATCGCCGCCGAGCGGCCGGACGCGATCCTGCCGACGCTGGGCGGGCAGACGGCGCTGAACGCCGCGGTCGCCCTGCACGAGAGCGGCGTGCTGGAGCGCTACGGCGTGGAGCTGATCGGCGCCGACATCGACGCCATCCAGCGCGGCGAGGACCGGCTCAAGTTCAAGGAGATCGTGCAGTCGGTCGGCGGCGACGTGCCGCGCAGCGCCGTCTGCCACTCGATGGACGAGGTACGGGCCGCGGCCGCCGACCTGGGCCTTCCCGTGGTGATCCGGCCCTCGTTCACGATGGGCGGCCTCGGCTCCGGCATGGCGCACACCCCGGAGGACCTGGAGCGGCTGGCGAGCACCGGGCTCGCCGCGTCCCCGGTCACCGAGGTGCTGATCGAGGAGTCCGTGCTCGGGTGGAAGGAGTACGAGCTCGAGCTGATGCGCGACAAGCACGACAACGTGGTCGTCGTCTGCTCGATCGAGAACCTCGACCCGATGGGCGTGCACACCGGTGACTCGATCACCGTGGCCCCGGCGATGACGCTGACCGACCGCGAGTACCAGCGCATGCGGGACGTCGGCATCGCGGTGCTGCGCGCGGTGGGGGTCGACACCGGCGGTTGCAACATCCAGTTCGCGGTGCACCCGGGCACGGGACGGCTCGTCGTCATCGAGATGAACCCGCGCGTCTCGCGGTCGTCGGCGCTCGCCTCCAAGGCCACCGGCTTCCCGATCGCGAAGATCGCCGCGCGGCTGGCGATCGGTTACACGCTCGACGAGATCCGCAACGACATCACCGGCGAGACCCCGGCCGCGTTCGAGCCCACGCTCGACTACGTGGTCGTGAAGATCCCGCGGTTCGCGTTCGAGAAGTTCCCCGGCGCCGACCCCGAGCTCACCACCACGATGAAGAGCGTCGGTGAGGCGATGGCGCTCGGCCGGTCGTTCCAGGAGGCCCTCGGCAAGGCACTGCGGTCGATGGAGACCTCGCGCGTCGGGTTCTGGACCGCCCTCGACCCGGACGGCGACCCGGACGTGGCCGCGAGCCGCGAGGGGCGCATCTACGCCGTCGAGCAGGCGCTGCGGATGGGCCGCAGCGTGGCCGACGTTGCCGCGGAGTCGGGTATCGACCCGTGGTTCCTCGACCAGATCCTGGGGCTCACCGAGCTGCGGCAGGAGATCGAGGACGCGGCGGTGCTCGACGCACCGCTGCTGCGGCGGGCGAAGCGGGCCGGGCTCTCGGACCGCCAGATCGCGGTGCTGCGGCCCGAGTTCGCGGGCGAGGACGGCGTGCGCTCGCTGCGGCACCGGCTCGGCATCCGCCCGGTCTACAAGACCGTGGACACCTGCGCGGCCGAGTTCGCCGCCCGGACGCCGTACCACTACAGCGCCTACGAGACCGACCCCGCTGCCGAGTCCGAGATCGCGCCGCAGACCGAGAAGCCGAAGGTCCTGATCCTCGGTTCGGGGCCGAACCGCATCGGGCAGGGCATCGAGTTCGACTACTCGTGCGTGCACGCGGTGATGGCGCTGCGCGAGGCCGGGTTCGAGACCGTGATGGTCAACTGCAACCCGGAGACCGTCTCCACCGACTACGACACGGCCGACCGCCTGTACTTCGAGCCGCTCACCTTCGAGGACGTCCTCGAGGTCGTGCACGCCGAGCAGGTGTCCGGCACCGTCGCAGGCGTCATCGTGCAGCTGGGCGGGCAGACCCCGCTCGGGCTCGCGCAGCGGCTCACCGCGGCGGGCGTTCCGGTCGTCGGCACGTCCGCGGCCGCGATCGACCTCGCCGAGGACCGCGGCGCGTTCGGCGAGGTGCTGCGCAAGGCGGGGCTGCCCGCGCCCGCGTTCGGCATGGCCACCTCGTTCGACGAGGCCCGCGCCATCGCAGCGCGGATCGGCTACCCGGTGCTCGTGCGGCCCTCCTACGTGCTCGGCGGGCGCGGCATGGAGATCGTGTACGACGACGAGACGCTCGCCGGCTACATCTCGCGCGCCACCACGATCAGCGAGGACCGGCCGGTGCTGGTCGACCGGTTCCTCGACGACGCCATCGAGATCGACGTCGACGCGCTGTGCGACGGCAGCGAGGTCTTCATCGGTGGCGTGATGGAGCACATCGAGGAGGCAGGAGTCCACTCCGGCGACTCGTCGTGCGCGCTGCCGCCGATCACGCTGGGCCGTTCGGTGCTGGAGCAGGTCCGCCGCTCGACCGAGGCCATCGCGCACGGCGTCGGGGTGCGCGGCCTGCTCAACGTCCAGTACGCGCTGCACGGCGAGACGCTGTACGTGCTGGAGGCCAACCCGCGGGCGTCGCGGACCGTCCCCTTCGTCTCCAAGGCGACGGCCGTGCCGCTGGCCAAGGCGGCGGCGCGGATCATGCTCGGCGCCACGATCGCCGAGCTGCGCGCCGAGGGGCTGCTCCCGGGCCACGGCGACGGCGGCGAGCTGCCGCCCGACGCCCCGATCGCGGTCAAGGAGGCGGTGCTGCCGTTCCACCGGTTCCGCACCGTCGAGGGCCACGGCGTCGACCCCCTGCTCGGCCCGGAGATGAAGTCCACCGGCGAGGTGATGGGCTTCGACGCCTCGTTCGGGGCGGCGTTCGCCAAGTCGCAGGCCGGCGCGTACGGGTCGCTGCCCACCTCCGGCCGCGTCTTCGTCTCGATGGCCGACCGGGACAAGCGGGCCATGGTGTTCCCGGTGCTGCGCCTGGCCGACCTCGGGTTCGAGGTGCTCGCGACCGAGGGCACCGCCGACGTGCTGCGCCGCCACGGGGTGGCCGCGACGGTGGTGCGCAAGCACAGTGACGGCAGCACAGAGGGTGGGGAGACGATCGTCGACCGGATCCTGGCCGGCGACGTCGACCTGATCATCAACACCCCGTACGGCAACTCCGGGCCCCGGGTGGACGGCTACGAGATCCGCTCCGCGGCCGTCGCCCGGGGCGTCCCGTGCATCACCACGGTGCAGGGCGCGGGTGCCGCGGTCCAGGGCATCGAGGCCATGAAGGCGGGCCGGATCGGCGTCCGCTCGCTGCAGGACGCCCACGCGAGCCTGCTGAAGGCGCGGTCGTGACGCCCTCTGGAGCAGGGCGTGGCAGCAGCGCGTTCGGGGCCCGGCTGGCCGCCGCGGTCGGCGAGCGCGGGCCGCTGTGCGCGGGGATCGACCCGCACCCGGCCCTGCTCGCCTCGTGGGGTCTCACCGACGACGCGGCCGGGCTCGCCCGGTTCGCCGAGGCGTGCGCGGCCGCGTTCGCCGGGCACGTGGCCGTGGTGAAGCCGCAGTCGGCGTTCTTCGAGCGGCACGGCGCGCGCGGCATCGCGGTGCTGGAGGACCTCCTCGCGGCGTTCGCCGGCTCGCCCACGCTCACGCTCCTGGACGTCAAGCGCGGCGACATCGGCTCCACCATGGACGGCTACGCCGACGCGTACCTCGGCGTCGGCGCGCCGCTCGGGGCCGATGCCGTGACGCTGTCGCCGTACCTGGGCTTCGGGTCGCTCGCCCCGGCCCTCGACACGGCGGCCGACGCGGGGCGGGGGGCGTTCGTGCTGGCCCGGACGTCCAATCCGGAGGGTGCCGAGGTGCAGCTGGCGGAGTTCGGGCCCGTCGACCACCGCCGGTGCACGGCCCAGGCGATGGTGGACGGGGCGGCGGCGCGCAACGCGGGCGCGACGCCCCTCGGCGACGTCGGCGTGGTGATCGGCGCCACCCGCGAGCACGGGCTCGACCTGTCCGCCCTGAACGGTCCGGTGCTCGCCCCCGGGCTGGGTGCCCAGGGTGCGGGTCCCGCGGACGTCGCCGCGATCTTCGAGGGCGTGCGGGGCATCGTCCTGCCCGCGGCCTCCCGCTCCGTGCTCGCGGCCGGCCCTACGGTCACCGCGCTGCGGGCGGCGGCGGAGTCGCTCCGCGACGAGCTGGCCGCCCTGGCCTAGCCACCGCACACACCGGATCGGGGCCGCACACCACGCCCGCGGTGTGTGCGGTACCCAGGGGGTGTGCGCGGTGCTACTGAGTGACGGCGAGGGCGGCGCTGCGGCCCACCAGGAGGCCCTCCCGGTCGCGCGCTGCGCCTCCCCGCCGGTGCCGCAGCGCGCCGTGAGCGGCTTCCCGAGCCACGCCTCCAGGTGCGCCTTCAGGGCTCGCGACCACGGCGTGTCCAGCAGCCCACTGCGGTTCCCGTTGGTGACGACGGCGACGCCACCACCGGGGCGCACGAGCCGGCGCAGCGTGCGGAACAACGCGGGCACGTCCATCCAGTGCAGCGCTTGCCCGATCGTGGCTGCGTCGCGTGCCGCAGCCGATGTCGAGCACCCGGGAGCCGGTGTGCAGGCCGAGCGCGGCGGCGAGCCGGTCGAGGACCGCATCGGGGTAGCCGCGGGCGGAACCGCGCGTAGAACTCGGCGACCTGACCGCTGAACGTGCTCGCCGTCATCCGCCCAGCTTCTCGGGCATCGCGCCATCCGTGTCGCGATATCGCTCAGGGCGCACGGTCGTTCATCGCGTCCCGGCCTCCGCCGGCAGCGGGTCCCGGCAGCTCGGCGCGCCCGCACGACTCGTCGGCGCGGGCGGGTGCGGCTCGCCCGTCTGGGGGAGTCGGTCGGTCTGTCGGGTTCGAGGCGGTTCGCGGCCCGCCGGCGCGCAGGCGGCGGTCGGTCCGGTGCGCCGAGCGGGCGGGTCGCATCCCCGATCAGGCGCTTTCCCGTGGTATCACCCGGACGGGTGGGTCGCTCGGAGAACCGGCAGGTGGCACCCCCGTTTCCCCTTCCGGGGCAGGCGTGAGTACGTTCGGTGGGAGCCGCGGGCCGGGCCCGCGACGGTGGTGAGGATGCGCCTGGTTGCAGGCTGCACGGAGAAAGACGGAGGAGACTGTGGCCCTTCCCCAGCTGACCGAGGAACAGCGTGCTGCCGCCCTGGAGAAGGCGGCTGCGGCACGCCGGGCCCGGGCCGAGCTGAAGGACCGGCTCAAGCGTGGCGGGACGACCATCGGGGAGGTCCTGAAGCAGTCGGATACCGACGAGGTTCTGGGCAAGATGAAGGTCTCGGCCCTGCTCGAGGCGATGCCGGGTGTCGGCAAGGTCCGCGCCGCTCAGATCATGGAGCGGCTCGAGATCGCACCGTCGCGCCGGCTGCGCGGGCTCGGCGACCGGCAGCGCAAGGCGCTGCTGGCCGACTTCGAGTCCTGAGGCCGGGAGTCCGGGGCTCAAAGGGATCGAGCACTGGGAGACTGAGCACCGTGTCTCGTGACGTGCGGAGGGGTCGGCTGGTGGTACTCGCCGGCCCCTCCGGCGTCGGCAAGTCCAGCGTGGTCGACGCGCTGCGCGGCCGGCTGCCGGAGTTGTTCTTCAGCGTGTCGGCCACCACGCGCGACCCGCGACCGGGCGAGGTCGACGGCGTGCACTACCGCTTCGTCGGCCCCGACGGGTTCGACGAGCTCATCGCCCGCGGCGAGCTCCTCGAGTGGGCCGAGATCCACGGCGGGCTGCAGCGTTCCGGCACCCCGCGGGAGCCGGTGGAGCAGGCCCTGGCCGCCGGGAAGCCGGTGCTCGTCGAGGTCGACCTGGCCGGGGCCCGCACCATCAAGGCCGTGCTGCCGGAGGCGGTCACGGTGTTCCTGGCGCCGCCGTCGCTCGAGGAGCTCGAGCGGCGCCTGCGCGGGCGCGGCACCGAGTCGGACGCGCAGTTCCGGCGCAGGCTGCGGACCGCCCGCGAGGAGCTCGCGGCCTGCGACGAGTTCGACGTGGTCATCGTCAATGCCGATCTGCAGGACGTCGTTTCCCGGTTGGTAGACTTGCTGGTCGGTGCGGGTCATCCCGCCGCACGGCCCTTCCCCCAGGAGTCTTCTTCGTGAGCATGCCGCTGACCGGTGTCGTCGCCGGTTCCACGCCCGAGGGCATCACCAACCCGCCCATCGACGACCTGCTCGGCCAGGTCAGCTCCAAGTACGCGCTGGTGATCTACGCCGCCAAGCGGGCCCGCCAGATCAACGACTACTACTCGCAGCTCGGTGAGGGCCTGCTGGAGTACGTCGGCCCGCTCGTCGAGCCGGGCCCGCGCGAGAAGCCGCTGTCGATCGCGATGCGCGAGATCCAGGCCGGGCTGCTCGAGCACACCGAAGGCGAGTAGCCGGTGTCCCCCCGCGTCCTGCTGGGCGTGGCCGGGGGCATCGCCGCCTACAAGAGCGCCGAGCTGCTGCGCCGGCTCACCGAGACAGGCCACTCCGTGCGGGTGCTGCCGACGCCCTCGGCGCTGGAGTTCGTCGGGGCCGCCACCTTCGAGGCGCTGTCCGGCAGGCCGGTGCACACCGGCGTCTTCAGCGATGTGCCGGAGGTGCCGCACGTCCGGCTCGGCCAGGAGGCCGAGCTCGTCGTCGTGGCACCGGCCACCGCCGACCTGATGGCGCGCGCGGCCGCCGGCCGGGCCGACGACCTGCTCACCGCGTCGCTGCTCACCGCCCGGTGTCCGGTGCTGTTCGCGCCGGCGATGCACACGGAGATGTGGGAGCACCCCGCCACGCGGGCCAACGTCGAGCTGCTGCGGTCCCGTGGTGTCGTCGTGATGGAGCCCGCGTCCGGGCGCCTCACCGGCGCCGACACGGGCCCCGGACGGCTGCCCGACCCGGCCGAGATCGCGGAGCTCGCCCGGCTGCTGCTGGAGCGCGGGGACGCGCTGCCGCGGGATCTCGCCGGCCGCCGCGTCGTCGTGTCCGCCGGTGGCACGCGGGAGGCCCTCGACCCGGTCCGCTACCTCGGCAACCGCTCGTCGGGACGGCAGGGCTACGCGCTCGCGCGCGTCGCGGCCCAGCGCGGCGCGCACGTCACGCTGGTGGCCGCGCACACCGCCGACCTGGGTGACCCGGCCGCCGTCGACGTGGTGCGGGTGGGGTCGGCCCTCGAGCTGCGCGACGCGATGCACGCCGCCGCGAAGGGGGCCGACGCGGTGGTGATGGCGGCCGCGGTGGCCGACTTCCGGCCCGACACCCTCGCGGCACACAAGATCAAGAAAGACGGTTCGGAACCACCGCCGCTGCGGCTCGCGCTGAACCCGGACATCCTCGTGGAGCTGGTCGGCGCCCGGGAGCCGGGGCAGATCGTCGTGGGGTTCGCGGCGGAGACCGGTGACGCGTCCGGCGACCCGCTGCACCACGGCCGGGCCAAGCTGGCGCGGAAGGGCTGCGACCTGCTCGTCGTCAACGCGGTCGGGGACGGGCGCGCGTTCGAGGTGCCGGACAACGCGGGGTGGCTCCTGGGTGCCGACGGCACGGAGCGGGAGCTCGAGTCCGGCTCGAAGGCGCTTCTGGCCTCCCACGTCTGGGACGCGGTGGCCGCCCGCCTGGGGTAGTCGCCCGGATCGGGAAAGCCCGCGGAGCGGGCGCGGCTGCGGGTCCGGGGGTACCCGGCGCAGCCCGCCCCGCGGAGTGGGGTGGCCGCCGATGCGGCTCAGCCGATGAGGCCGCCGAGGCCGCCGGAACGCGGCGCCGGCGCGGGGGCGGAGTCCTCGGAGTCCTCCGACTCGTCGGTGTCCGCCGGGTCGGAGGAGTCGGCGTTCTCGTCGGCGTTCTCGTCGGCGTTGTCGTTGTCGTCGGCGCTGCTCCCACCCGCGCCGCCGCTGTTGCCGCCGTGCGTGCCCTGCCGGCCGTGGTGGCCGGCCCGGCCGCTCTCGTGGGCGTCGCCGGATCGGCCCGAGTGGCGGTTGCTCGCGCCCTCGGAGTCGTCGTCCTCCGAGTTGGTCGCTCGTGCGGCGGGTGCGGGGGCGCGGCCGTTCACCGAGACGTACTCCTGCGCCGCCCAGCCGCCGAGGTTGGTGAGCCGCAGGAACCCGTCGCGGGCCTCGCCGACCTGGACCGCGGTGCCCTCCTCGCACAGCGCGACGATCCGCGAGCTGGCGTTCGGCTCGGCCCGGACGTTGACGTTCTTGGTGCACTTGCCGTCCTTGCCTGCTTCGGGCGTGGCGGCGGCGGTGCCGGAGAGCAGTGCGACGGCCGCGGTCGCGCTGACCGCGACCACCGCACCGACGACGGCGGTGGCGCGGCCGGGTCGGTCGAACAGCGACTTGGGGGCCTTCATGATCAGGTTTCCTCCGTGGAATTGGGCCTTCGCAGGGAACCAACGAGCGTTTCCGTTACCGATTCGCTACCGAGCGCAACATCACCGGATGGACTGACGAGCCGGGGGCGTGTCGTGCACGACGTGACGTTGCGTGCTCGGCGAGCGAGGTGACCTGGTGCCCCCGGCCCCGTTCGATGCGTCGACTAGGCTCGCCCGTCGGACATGGGGTGCGCGGGGATCCCGGCGAGAGAGCGGACGGAGTACGGCGTGGCGACACCAGGGCGGCGGCTGTTCACCAGCGAGTCGGTGACCGAGGGTCACCCGGACAAGATGTGCGACGCCATCAGCGACACGATCCTCGACGCGCTGCTGGCGCAGGACCCACGCAGCCGCGTGGCGGTGGAGACGCTCGTCACCACCGGGCAGGTCCACGTGGCGGGCGAGGTCACCACCAGCGCGTACGCGGACATCCCCACGCTCGTGCGGGAGAAGGTCCTCGAGATCGGCTACGACTCGTCGGCGAAGGGCTTCGACGGGGCGTCGTGCGGCGTGAACGTCGCGATCGGCGCGCAGTCCGCCGACATCGCGCAGGGCGTCGACACCGCGTACGAGAGCAGGGTGGAGTCCTCCGAGGACGAGATCGCCCGGCAGGGCGCGGGCGACCAGGGCCTGATGTTCGGCTACGCCAACACCGACACCCCGGAGCTGCTGCCGCTGCCGATCGCGCTCGCCCACCGGCTGGCGCGCCGCCTCACCGAGGCCCGCAAGTCCGGTGTGCTGCCGTACCTGCGCCCCGACGGCAAGACCCAGGTGACCATCGAGTACGACGGCGACAAGGCCGTGCGCCTCGACACGGTGGTCGTCTCCACCCAGCACGCCGCCGACATCGACCTGGACGCGCTGCTCGCGCCCGACATCCGCGAGCACGTCGTGGGCCCGGAGATCTCGGAGCTCGGCCTGGACGTCGCCGACGTGCGGCTGCTGGTCAACCCCACCGGCCGGTTCGTCGTCGGCGGCCCGATGGGTGACGCGGGTCTCACCGGCCGCAAGATCATCGTCGACACCTACGGCGGCTTCGCCCGGCACGGGGGCGGGGCGTTCTCCGGCAAGGACCCGTCCAAGGTCGACCGCTCCGCCGCCTACGCGATGCGCTGGGTCGCCAAGAACGCGGTGGCCGCGGGGCTCGCCGAGCGCATCGAGGTGCAGGTCGCGTACGCGATCGGCAAGGCAGCTCCGGTGGGCCTGTTCGTCGAGACGTTCGGCACCGAGCACGTCGACCCGGTGAAGATCCAGTCGGCGATCAGCGAGGTCTTCGACCTGCGCCCGGCCGCGATCATCCGCGACCTCGACCTGCTGCGCCCGATCTACGCCCAGACCGCGGCGTACGGGCACTTCGGCCGCACCGACGTCGAGCTGCCGTGGGAGAGCACCGACCGCGCCGCCGCGCTGAAGGCCGCGGCAGGCGCCTGACGACCGCCCCGGGCCGCCAGAGGTGAGCACGGTGGCCCAGCGCCAGCGGGGGCGCACCCGCACCTCCCACCGGGGCGAGTGGCAGCAGGCCGCCCACCTCCCGGTTGCGCGGGTCGCCGTCGACGTCCCGCTCCCGCACCTGGACCGGCCGTTCGACTACCGGGTGCCCGAGCACCTCGACGCCGACGCGGTGCCCGGGGTGCGGGTGCGGGTGCGGTTCGCCGGGCGCGCGGTGGACGGTTACCTGCTGGAGCGGGTGGCGGAGTCCGCGCACGGCGGCCGCCTGGCATGGGTGGACAAGGTCGTCTCGGCGGAGCCGGTGCTGTCCACGGAGGTGGCGACGCTCTGCCGGGCCGTGGCGGACCGGTACGCGGGCGTCCTCGCCGACGTCCTGCGCCTCGCCGTCCCGCCCCGGCACGCCCGCGTCGAGGGGGAGGCACCGGAGGAGCGGGAGCGGGCCGGGTCGCCGCAGGTCGCCCGGGACGGGTGGGCGCGGTACGGGCGCGGGACCGCCCTGCTCGACGCCCTCGCGGGGGGCCGCGCGGCCCACGCGGTCTGGCAGGCCCTGCCGGGGGAGGACTGGCCGCAGCGGCTCGCCGAGGCCGCCGCCGCCACCGCGGCCGCCGGGCGCGGGGCGCTGCTCGTGGTGCCCGACCAGCGCGACGTCGACGCCCTGCACACCGCCTGCACGAGGCTGCTCGGCGACGGTGCGGTGGTCGCGCTCACCGCGGACCTGGGACCCGCCGAGCGGTACCGGCGCTGGCTCGCCGTCCGGCGCGGGCAGGTGAGGGTGGTGGTGGGCACGCGGTCCGCCGCGTTCGCGCCGGTCGAGGCGCTCGGGCTGCTCGCGGTGTGGGACGACGGCGACGACCTGCACGCCGAGCCGCGCGCGCCGTACCCGCACGTCCGCGACGTGCTCGTGCTGCGCGCCCACGGGGTGGGCGCCGCGCTGCTGGTGGCCGGGTTCGCGCGTACCGCGGAGGCGCACCTGCTCGTCGAGTCCGGCTGGGCGCGCGAGGTGGTGGCGGACCGGCTCGCCGTCCGGGACGCGATGCCGCGGGTGGCGGCGGCGGGGGAGTCCGACGCCGAGCTCGCGCGCGACCCGAGCGCGCGGGCGGCGCGGCTGCCGCACGTGGCGTTCGAGGCGGCGCGCACCGCGCTGTCCGCCGGGCGCCCGGTGCTCGTGCAGGTGCCGCGCTCCGGCTACCTGCCGTGGCTCGCCTGCGGCGCCTGCCGGGAGACCGCCCGCTGCCGGCACTGCGCGGGCCCGCTGGGTTTCACCGGCCGCAGGTCCGCCGACGCCGGCGATGCGGAGCTGCCGCACTGCCGCTGGTGCGGGCGGCCCGAGACGGCCTTCCGCTGCCCGGCGTGCGGGTCGCGCCGGCTGCGGGCCGGGGTCGTCGGTGCCGGCCGCACGGCCGAGGAGCTCGGCCGGGCGTTCCCGGGCACCACGGTCCGCGCGTCCGGCGGCGGCGCGCCGGTGCTCGCCGAGGTGGCGGCGCGGCCGGAGCTCGTGGTGGCGACGCCCGGCGCGGAGCCCCGCGTCCCCGGCGGCTTCGGCGCGGCACTGCTGCTGGACGGGTGGGCCCTGCTCTCCCGGCCCGACCTGCGCGTCGTCGAGGAGACCCTGCGCCGGTGGCTCGCCGCGGCGGGGCTCGTGGTGCCGCACGGCGCGGGCGGGCGCGTGATCGTGATGGCCGACGCCGAGCTGCCCGTCGTGCAGGCGCTCGTGCGCTGGGACCCGGCGGGTCACGCGCACGCCGAGCTCGCCGGCCGGGCCGAGGTCGGCTTCCCGCCCGCCGTGCGGATGGCATCGGTGGAGGGTGGCTCCACCGCCGTCGCCGAGGTGGTCGACGGGGTGCTCGCCGACCTGCCCACGGCCGAGGTGCTCGGGCCGGTCGAGCTCGAACCCGACCGGCCCGAACACGGCCGGCAGGGGGACTCCGAGGTGCGCGAGCGCGCGTTGGTGCGGGTGCCGCGTGCCCAGGGGAGGGCCCTCGCCGCCGCGTTGCACGCCGCGCAGGCCGGGCGCACCGCGCGCAAGGCCACCGACCCCGTCCGCGTCCGGCTCGACCCCGTGGAGATCGGCTGAAGGGTCGCCCCGGACGCGTGGCAGAATCGAGGGTCGCCGCCGCGCGTCCCGCTCCCGCGCCACCGATCGTCCGCGCGGCGCCCCCTGGAGGAGCCTGCGTGTCCGTCCTTCCCGTCCGGCTGTTCGGCGACCCGGTGCTGCGCACCCGCGCCGCCGAGGTCACCACGTTCGACGCCGAGCTGCGCAAGCTCGTGGCCGACCTCACCGACACGATGCACGACGAGGGCGGGGCGGGCCTCGCCGCGCCGCAGCTCGGGGTGGGGCTGCGCGTCTTCACCTACGACTGCGACGGCTTCGCCGGGCACCTGGTCAACCCCACCTGGGACGTCGTCGGCGACGAGGAACAGGTCGGGCCGGAGGGGTGCCTGTCGATCCCGGGCCTGCGCTGGGACTGCCGCCGGCACCTGCACGTCGTGGCGCGGGGCTGGAACATGCACGGCGAGCCCGTCGTCGTCGAGGGCAGCGAGCTGCTCGCCCGCTGCATCCAGCACGAGACCGACCACCTCGACGGCGTGCTGTTCGTCGACCGCCTCGACCCGGAGACCCGCCGGCAGGCGATGGCCGAGATCCGCGCCGCGGAGTGGTTCCAGGGGTCGATGCCGGAGGTGCGGGAGAGCCCGCACCCGCTGTTCGGGAAGGTCAGGTAGTGCGTCTCGTCTTCGCCGGCACCCCCGATGCGGCGGTGCCGTCCCTGCGGGCGCTGCTGGATTCCCCGCGGCACGAGGTCGTCGCCGCCGTCACGCGGCCGGACGCACCCGCCGGCCGCGGCCGCAAGCTGGTGCGCTCACCCGTCGGCCGGCTCGCCGACGAGGCGGGCGTCCCGGTGCTCACCCCCGCGCGGCCGTCCGAGCCCGAGTTCCTCGCGCGGCTCGCCGAGCTCGCCCCGGACAGCTGCCCGGTGGTCGCCTACGGCGCGCTGGTGCCCCGCAAGGCCCTCGACGTCCCCCGGTACGGGTGGGTCAACCTGCACTTCTCGCTGCTGCCCGCGTGGCGCGGCGCGGCACCGGTGCAGGCGGCGCTGCGGCACGGCGACGAGATCACCGGTGCCACCACGTTCCGGCTGGAGGAGGGGCTCGACACCGGGCCGGTCTTCGGCGTCGTCACCGAGGAGGTGCGTCCCGCCGACACGGCGGGCGACCTGCTGGGCAGGCTCGCCACCTCGGGCGCCTCCCTGCTGGCGGCCACGCTCGACGGCATCGAGGACGGCACCCTCGAGGCCCGGCCGCAGCCGGCCGAGGGCGTCTCGCTCGCTCCGAAGGTCACCACCGCGGACGCCCACGTCGACTGGACCGCGCCGCCCGTCGCTATCGACCGGCTGATCCGCTCCGTCACCCCGGACCCGGGAGCCTGGACCACGTTCCGGGAGGAACGGCTGGGGCTCGGTCCGGTCACCCGTCCCGACGATGCGCCCGAGCTCGCGCCGGGGGATCTGCGCGCGGAGAAGCGGCGTGTGCTCGTCGGCACCGCGGGCGCGCCCGTGCAGCTGGGCGAGGTGCGGCCGGTGGGCAAGCGGGCCATGCCGGCCGCGGACTGGGCCCGCGGCGTGCGGATCGCCGCGGGGGAGCGGCTGGCGTGAACGGCGTCGGTCCGCGGCGGGAAGGACCCGGCAGGCCGCGGCGGGACCGCGGCCCGAGCCCGCGCCGTTCGGGGCCGCCGCGCGGCCGGGAGGGCCCACCCCGGCCGCCGGAGCCGGACCCGGCCCGGCTGGCCGCGCTCGAGCTGCTCACCGCCGTGCGCACCCGGGACGCCTACGCCAACCTCGCCCTGCCCGCGATCCTGCGCCGGTACCGCCTGCGTGACCGCGACGCCGGGCTCGCCACCGAGCTGGGCTACGGCACCCTGCGCGCGCAGGGCCTGCTCGACGCCGTGATCGACGAGTGCACCGACCGGCCGCTCGCGCGCGTGGAGCCCGGCGTGCTCGACGCGCTGCGCCTGGGCGCCTACCAGCTCCTGCGCACCCGGATCCCGCCGCACGCCGCGGTGGCCACCACCGTGGAGCTGGTGCGGGCCGAGGCCGGGAGCCGGGCGGGCGGGTTCGTCAACGCCGTGCTGCGCCGGGTCGGCGAACGCGACGAGCTGGCCTGGGTGGCCGCACTCGCGCCGCCCGCCGACGAGGACCCGGTGGGGCACGCCGCGTTCGCCCACTCCCACCCGCGCTGGATCGCGCAGGCGTTCGCCGACGCGCTCGGCCGCTCAGCGGACCCCGCGGCCGAGCTGGAGGCCGCGCTCGCCGCCGACGACGCGCGCCCCGCCGTGCACCTGCTGGCCCGGCCCGGGGAGATCACCGCAGCCGAGCTCGCGCTCGTCACCGGCGGCGAGGAGGCCCCCTACTCGCCCTACTGCGTGCACCTCGCTCCCGGCGGCGGCGACGTCGGCGAGATCGACGCCGTGGGCGAGGGGCTCGCGATCGTCCAGGACGAGGGCAGCCAGCTCGTGGCCCTCGCCCTCACCCGGGCCCCGCTCACCGGCGAGGACGGCGGCCGCTGGCTCGACCTGTGCTCCGGGCCCGGCGGCAAGGCCGCCCTGCTCGGCGGCCTGGTCGCCCTCGACGGCGGCACGCTCGACGCCGTCGAGCCCAGCGAGCACCGCGCCGGCCTGGTGCGGCGGGCCACCGACGGGCTCCCGGTCACCGTGCACCGGGCCGACGGGCGCGCGGCCCCGCTGCCGGATGCGGCGTTCGACCGCGTGCTCGTGGACGCGCCCTGCACCGGCCTCGGGGCGCTGCGCAGGCGCCCGGAGGCGCGGTGGCGGCGGCAGCCGTCGGACGTCGCGCGGTCCACGGGGCTGCAGCGGGAGCTGCTCACGGCCGCGCTGCGGCACGTGCGGCCCGGCGGCGTGGTGGCCTACGTGACCTGTTCGCCGCACATCTCCGAGACCGCGGGTGTGCTGTCCGCCGTGCGCCGCAAGCACCCGGACGTGGAGCAGCTCGACGCGCGCGAGTGCCTGCCCGGCGTGCCCGACCTCGGCGACGGGCCGACCGCGCAGCTGTGGCCGCACCGGCACGGCACCGACGCGATGTTCCTCGCGCTGCTGCGCCGGCCTTCCTGACGGCCCCTCACCCGCGGCGGTACTCCCGGAGGGCCTCCAGCAGCCGCCGCACGTCGGAGTCGTCGTTGTAGTAGTGGAACGACAGGCGCACCGCGCGGCCGCGGGGGCTCGCGACGATCCGGCGCGTGGCGAGGAACCCGGCGAGCGCGTCCGGGTCGTCGTCGACCAGCGCGACCATCGGGCCGCGCAGCGCGGGGTCGGCCGGTGAGTCGAGCCGCTCGCCCGTGGCGCGCAGCTCGGCGTCGAGCGACGCCGTGAGCCCGGCGACGTGCCGCCGCACGTCATGGGGGTCGAGCGGCGCGAGCATCCCGAGCCCGGCGACCGCGCCGTACGCGGACGGCACGGACGGCGTGCCGCTCTCGAACCGCCGTGCCGTGTCCGGGTAGTCGATCGAGCGGGGGTCGAACCCGAAGGGGTCGACCCGCCCGAACCACCCGGTCTGCGCGGGCGGCACCTCGTCCCGCAGCCCATCGCGCACGTAGAGGAACGCGATGCCGGAGATGCCGAGCAGGTACTTCAGGCTCCCGCAGATCAGGTAGTCGCAGTCCAGCTCGCGGACGTCGACGGGCTCGACGCCCGCACCCTGGTAGGCGTCGACCACCGTGCGCGCGCCGCGTTCGCGGGCGAGCGCGACGACCTCGCGGGCCGGCAGCCGCGACCCGTTCGCGTAGGTGACGAGCGGCACCGACACGAGCGCGGCCCGCTCGTCGACCAGGCGCGCGTAGTCCTCGACCCGGACCACGCCGTCCCGGGCGGGCACGTGCACGACCTCGACCCCCCGGGTGCGCTGCGCGAGCCACACGTGCGCCACCGAGGGGAACTCGAGGTCCGTCGTGACGAGCCGCCTGCCCTCGCCGAAGCGCTGCGTGGAGGCCACCTGGTAGGCGCCGTGCGACGCCGAGGACACGATCGCGACCTCGTCCGGCTCGGCCCCGATGAACGCCGCGAACGCCGTCCGCGCCCGTTCCCAGCGCTGCATCCAGATGCCCCACGGGGCCCCGTGCTCCAGCAGCGAGGACTGGAACTCGGCGAGCGCGGCGGACAGCGCGTCGGACAGCGCACCCTGGCTGCAGCTGGCGAGGTGCACGGTGTCGCGCAGGGCGGGGAAGCGCTGCCGGAACCGTTCGGGTGTGCCGCTCATCGCTCGGCCTCGCTTGCGCTCGGCCGGCGCTTCGCGCGGGCGCTGCAACATGATTCGCTCGCAAGCTCGCTCATGACGTGCGCTCCGCCCCCGCGCGGAGGGTCTGCTGGATGCGCCGGGCCTCGGCGGCGCGCTCCCCGAGCGCGGGGATCGGCGCCATGGTGTGGCGCCTTCCCCTCGCCATCACGAACACCGGGCGGGCCAGCGCGCGGTGGTCGGCGGTCGGGTCGCCGTCCACGGCCACGACGTCCGCGGCGAGGCCGGGGGCCAGCCGGCCCGTCCGGTCGGCGACCCGGCAGACCTCGGCCGCGAGAGACGTGGCCGCGGCGAGGATCTCCCGCGGTGACATGCCGGCATCGGCGAACACGGAGAGCCCGTCGGCGTAGCGCTCGAAGTGGACGAGGCCGATGCCCGCATCGGTACCCGCGACGAGCCTGATTCCCGCGCGGTGCATGGCACGCAGGTTGTCGACCACGTGGTCGCGCTCGTCCCACGGGCAGAAGTAGTCCTGCGCCAGGCACGCCGAGTTCATCGTGGGGCTGACGCCGACCCCCTTGTCGGCGATGGCGCGCGCGATCCGCTCGTCGAACCGCGACCCGTCGCGGGTGACCCACCCGCAGTGCTCGATCGTGTCGACTCCCGCCGCCACCGCACGCTCGATGCCCTCCACGCCGAGGGCGTGCGTCGTGACCCGCATCCCCAGCTCGTGCGCGGTCTCCACGACGGCCACGAGCTCGTCGAGCGAGTAGCGGGCCTCCCACGGGCGGCTGCCCGCGGTCATGAACCCACCGGTGGTCATCACCTTGATCAGGTCGGCGCCCTCGGCCGCCCGCCTGCGGACCATCGCCCGCACCTCGTCCACGCCGCTCGCCTCGCCGCCCATGGCGTGCGCGTGCCCGCCGGGCACGGTGATCGGGGCGTTCGCGACGAGCAGCCGGGGGCCCTCGACCTCGCCGCGGGCGATGCGGTCGCGGACCGTCGTGGCGACGACGCCGGGGGCGCCGAGGTCGCAGGCCGTGGTCACGCCCGCGTCGAGGAGCCTGCTCGCGTTGGCGGCCATCAGGCGCTCGGCGTCCGCGTCGGTCAGGGTGGGGGCCGCCGACGTGTGGCCCGCCGCCGGATCCATCGTGAGGTGGACGTGGCAGTCGACCATCCCCGGCATCAGCGTGACGTCCCCGAGGTCGAGCACCTCGCCATCCCCCGTCGCACCCGCGACGTCACCCCACGGCCCGACGGCGACGATCGTGTCGCCGTCGACGACGACGGCTCCGTCCGCGATCGGTTCGGCTGCGCTGTCGGGCACCAGCCTGTCTGCGCGGATCGCGACCAGCACGAGCACCTCCCTGGTTCAGCTGTAGTGAAAGTAGGGCACGGCCGCGGACTCTGTCCACGCGTTGACGTGCGGGTACATGAGCACCACACTGTCGGCGTTTCACTCCTGATGAAACGGATGGAGCGACCATGCCGGACGACGAGCCGACGACGACGTCGGCCCCACGCAGGCCCCGACGCCACTGGTGGCTGCTCGCGATCCCGTTCCTGTGGTGCATCGTGGCCGTCCCGTTCGTCAACCAGAAGGCCTACGTCTGGGGGTCCGTCCCGTTCCTCCTGGTCTGGATGACGGCCGGCGTCATCGTCGGCAGCGTCGCCATCGGCGTCGTGTTCGCGATCGACAGCCGCAACGGCGACGTCGAGAGGGTGTGAGATGGCACTGGCGATCGGGCTCGTCGTCGCCGTCGGCGCGGTACTCGGCGGCACCCTGCTGGCGCTGCGCGGCACCAGGATGGACGTGCAGGAGTGGTCCGTCGGCGGCAGGCGATTCGGCACGTGGCTGTTCTGGTTCCTGCTCGTCGGCGAGACGTTCACGACGTTCGCGCTGCTCGGCGCGTCCCAGGGCGTGTTCAGCACCGGCGCCGCAGGGTTCTACGTGCTGGGCACCGTCGTGCTCACCGCATCCGTCGGCTACTTCCTCGTGCCGCGGATCTGGCGGGCGGGCAAGGAGCGGGGCCTCGTCACCATGGGCGACTTCTTCGCCGCCCGCTTCGACGCCCCGTGGTTCGGCGCCCTGCTCACGGTGTTCGGCGTCATCGCGCTCCTGCTCTACAGCCGGGTCCAGCTCACCGGCCTCGCGCTCATCCTCGAGACGCTGTTCGGCCTCGACGTGCCCGCGATCGCCTACGTGTCGGCGGGCGGCCTCGTCGTGGCGCTGTTCGTGCTCGTGGGTGGGATGCGCAGCGCCGCGTTCGTCGCCGTGGTCAAGGACGTCCTGCTGGTGGTGATGCTCCTCGTCGTCGCGGCCGGGGCGGCGGGCGCCGCGGGCGTCGGCGGCATCGGCGAGGTGTTCGACGGCGTGCGGGCGGCGCACCCCGACGCCGCGACCCTGCCGGGGATCGGCGGTGGAACGGCGACCAACCAGTGGTGGTGGATGAGCTTCCTGCTGCTCACCCCGCTCGGCGCGTTCGCGCTCCCGCACGCGTTCCAGGTGTGCTTCAGCGCGAAGGACATCCGGACCATCCGCAAGAACCAGATCATCCAGCCGCTGTACTCGCTGTTCTACGTGCTGATCGTCATCATCGCGATGGCGGCGCTGCTCGCGATGCCGGACCTGCCCGCCGCGGACGCCAACGGCTCACTGCTGATCTTCGTCCGGGAGTACTACCCGGACTGGGTCGTCGGGCTCCTCGCGGGGGCCGGGGTGCTCGTCGCGCTCGTGCCGACGGCGGTGCTCATGCTCACCTCGAGCAGCATGTTCACCTCCAACGTGCTGGGGCTCGCGCGGCCGGACCTGAAGTCGTCGCTCGGGGCGACCCGCGTCGGGGTCGTCGCGTTCACCGTGGTCGCGGTGCTCTTCACGGCGCTGCGGAGCGACACGCTGCTGACGATCATGACCGGCGTCTACAGCGCGGTCGGCCAGCTCGCGCCCGCCCTGTTCCTGTCCGTGCTGTGGCGCCGGGTGACTGCCGCCGGGCTCACCGCGGGCGCGGTCGTGGGCGGGCTGATCGTCGCCGTCCCGCAGCTGGGCGCCCCCGCCCAGGCCCTCTTCCCCGCGGGGACCGTCGTGGGGCTCCCCGCGCTCGTCGTCAACCTCGTGCTGGCGATCGTGGTCAGCCTGCTGACGAGACCGCCGTCGGCGGACGCGGTGGCGGTCGGCCTCGGCCCGGCCGTGGCACCGGTCCGCCGTCCGGCCCCGTCGGCACAATGACGACATGACGCTCGGCCGGATCCGGGAGCTGCGGCAGCAGCAGGGGCTCACCCTCCACCAGCTGGCCGGCCTCACCGGGCTGTCGGTCGGCATGATCAGCCAGGTCGAGCGCGGCATCACCGACCCGAGCCTGGAGACGCTGCGGCGCATCTCCGACGCGTTCGGCGTGCCGCTGTTCGACCTGTTCCGCGAGGACGAGCCGGAGCCCGTCACGGTGGTCCGCAAGGACGCGCGGCGGCGGGTGTCGTCCCCGCAGGGGCAGATCGTGTACTCGCAGGTGTCCCGCACCGGCGGCAGGCTCGAGCTGCTGGAGGCGGCCATCGAACCGGGGGCGGCGTCCTCGGGCGAGCGGCGGTCCCACGCGTCGGAGGAGTGCGTGCTGGTGCTCACCGGCCGCCTGCGCGTCGAGGTCGGTCGGGACGTGTACGACCTCGACGCGGGCGACAGCTGCCACTTCGACTCGACGATCCCGCACCGCTTCGTCAACCCGCATGCCTCGGTGGCCCGGTACCTGGTGGCGGTGACCCCGCCGTCCACCTGAGCCCGGCGTACCCTCCATGGGTGCACCCCATGATCGCGCCGAGCATCCTCGCGGCCGACTTCGCCCGGCTCGCGGACGAGGCCGCCGCGGTGGCGGGACCGCCCGGCCGCGGGGCCGACTGGCTGCACGTCGACGTGATGGACGCCCACTTCGTGCCGAACCTGACGCTGGGCCTGCCCGTGGTGCAGGCCCTGCGCAAGGCGACCGACGTGCCGCTCGACTGCCACCTGATGATCGAGGACCCGGAGCGGTGGGCCCTCGGCTACGCCGAGGCGGGCGCCCACAACGTCACGGTGCACGCGGAGGCCTCCCGCGAGCCGGTCGCGCTGGCGAAGGACCTGCGCGCCGCCGGGGCGCGCGCCGGACTGTCGATCAAGCCCGGTACGCCGCTCGAGCCGCACCTGGAGACGTTGCGGCACTACGACACGCTGCTCGTCATGAGCGTCGAACCGGGGTTCGGCGGGCAGGAGTTCATCCCGGAGGTCCTCGACAAGGTGCGCACCGCCCGCCGCCTCGTCGACACCGGGCACCTCACGCTGCTGGTCGAGATCGACGGCGGCATCAACGCGGACACGATCGAGGCGGCCGCGGAGGCGGGCGTCGACTGCTTCGTGGCCGGGTCCGCCGTGTACGGCGCGGCCGAGCCGGCACGCGCGGTGGAGGCGCTGCGCGAGCAGGTGCGCGGCGCGTCCGCGCACCGCTGGGGCTGAGCGGGAACGATCGGCCCGCCAGTCGGGTTGGCACCGGCAGGTGCGGAAGGCGGCCAGGTGGGAAAGGGGACAGCGGGGATGTTCACGGGGATCGTCGAGGAGATCGGCGAGGTGACGCAGGTGCGGGAGGACGCGGACGTCGTGCTGTTCACCGTGCGCGCGGGCACCGTCACCTCCGACGCCCACCACGGCGACTCGATCGCCGTCAACGGTGTCTGCCTCACGGTGGTGGACCCGGGCGGCAGCACCGACGGCACGTTCACCGTCGAGCTGATGCCCGAGACGCTCAAGCGCACCGGCCTCGGGGCGGTCGTCGCCGGCACGCGGGTGAACCTGGAGCGGGCCGTACCGGTGAACGGGAGGCTCGGCGGCCACATCGTGCAGGGCCACGTCGACGGGGTCGCCACGCTGCTCTCCCGCTCGCCCGGCGAGCGCACCGACGAGCTTCGCTTCAGCCTCGCCCCCGACCTCGCCCGCTACGTCGTGGAGAAGGGCTCGATCACGGTGGACGGGGTGTCGCTCACCGTGGCCGGCGTGTCGGCCGACACGTTCACCGTGGCACTCATCCCCACGACCTTGTCACACACCACACTCGGATTCCGGCAGCCGGGGGATACCGTGAACCTGGAGGTCGACGTGGTGGCGAAGTACGTCGAGCGGCTCACGGCGGGGTACGGGAACAACGAGGTGGCGCCCCGCCGGAACACTGAGGAGGCCGGGGCCCGGTGAGTGCAGGGGTGGATGGTGAGGCGGCGCGGCCGGTGACGCCGGGCGGCTTCGAGTCGATCGAGCGCGCGGTGGCCGACCTGAGGGCGGGCAAGGCGATCGTCGTCGTCGACGACGAGGACCGCGAGAACGAGGGCGACCTGATCTTCGCGGCCGAGATGGCCACGCCGGAGCTCGTGTCGTTCATGGTGCGCTACACGTCCGGGTACATCTGCGTGCCGCTCACCGAGAGCGAGTGCGACCGGCTCGACCTGCCGCCCATGCACCACACCAACGCCGACAGCTTCCGCACCGCGTTCACGGTCACCGTCGACGCGAAGGCGGGCGTCACCACCGGGATCTCGGCGGCCGACCGGGCCCACACGATCCGGCTGCTCGCCGACCCGTCCACCGGCCCCGGCGATCTCGTGCGCCCCGGCCACATCCTCCCGCTGCGGGCCCGCGAGGGCGGCGTCCTGCGCCGCCCCGGCCACACCGAGGCCGCGGTCGACCTGGCGCGCCTCGCCGGGCTCCGGCCGGCGGGCGTGCTCTGCGAGATCGTGTCGCAGAAGGACGTGGGCGACATGGCCCGCGCCGACGAACTGCAGGTCTTCGCCGAGGAACACGACCTCACCCTCATCACGATCGCCGACCTCATCGCCTACCGGCGCCGCTACGAGAAGCACGTGGTGCGCGTGGCCCAGGCCCGCATCCCCACCGCCCACGGCGACTTCATCGCGTACGGCTACGACTCGCTGCTGGACGGCATCGAGCACATCGCGATGGTGCGCGGCGACGTCGCCACCCCCGAGAGCACCGGCGAGGACGTGCTCGTGCGCGTGCACTCCGAGTGCCTCACCGGAGACGTCATGGGTTCGCTGCGCTGCGACTGCGGGCCGCAGCTCGACGCCGCACTCGCCGCCGTCGCCGCCGAGGGCCGTGGCGTGGTGCTCTACATGCGCGGGCACGAGGGCCGGGGCATCGGCCTGCTGCACAAACTGCAGGCCTACCAGCTGCAGGAGGCGGGCGCCGACACCGTCGACGCCAACCTCGCCCTGGGCCTGCCCGCCGACGCCCGCGACTACGGCACGGGTGCGCAGATCCTCGCCGATCTCGGCATCAAGTCCATGCGGCTGCTCACCAACAACCCGGACAAGCGCGCGGGGCTCGAGGGCTACGGGCTGACGATCACCGGTCGGGTGCCGCTGCCCGTCCGCGCCCACCGCGAGAACCTGCGGTACCTGCGCACCAAGCGCGACCGGATGGGGCATGATCTCCCCGATCTCGGTGAGGCGCTCGCCGACAGCACGGGTTCGTAGAGGGACGGGTTCGTAGAGGGGGAGACATGAGCGGGGAGGGCCGTCCGGAGGCCTCGCTGCCGGACGCGTCGGGCCTGCGCCTGGCGATCGCGGCCACGACGTGGCACGCGGAGATCGTGGACGTGCTGCTGGAGCGGGCGGTCGCCACGGCGGCGAAGGCGGGCGCCGAACCGCCCACCGTGGTGCGCGTCCCCGGCACCGTGGAGCTGCCCGTGGTCTGCCAGGAGCTGGCCGCGCGGCACGACGCCGTGGTGGCGCTCGGCGTCGTCATCCGCGGAGGCACCCCGCACTTCGAGTACGTGTGCGACGCCGTCACCGCGGGCCTCACCCGCGTGGCGCTCGACGAGCGCACCCCGGTGGGCAACGGCGTGCTCACCTGCGACACCCGCGAGCAGGCCCTGGACCGTTCCGGCAGGCCCGGCGCCGCCGAGGACAAGGGTGAGGAGGCGTGTGTCGCCGCGCTGCGGACGGCGCTCGTGCTGCGTGACCTGAGGACCGGGCGGTGACCGGTCCGCAGGCCGGTACGGTGGGCGCCGTGAGCACCACGGACCACGACGTCGTCGTGGTGCGCCCGCGCAAGATGCTGGTCGCGTCCTGGGTGGGCGCGGTGGTCATCGTGGGGCTCTTCGCCGGGATCGCCGTGGTGCTGAGGACGGTCCAGACCGGGGTGTTCTTCCGGTTCGCCGACCAGGTGGCACTGGTGCTGCTCGGGCTGTTCATCGCGGGCGGCCTGCTCCTGTGCGCCCGCCCCCGGGTCCGGGCCGACCTCGAGGGCATCGAGGTGCGCAACATCCTCGTCACGCGGCGGCTGCCCTGGTCGCTCGTCCTGCGGGTGGCGTTCCCGGACGGCGCCTCGTGGGCCCGGCTGGACCTGCCCGACGACGAGTACCTGCCCGTCCTCGCCATCCAGGCCGTCGACGGGCAGCGCGCGGTGGACGCGATCACCCGGGTGCGTGCCCTGCACGCCCGCTCGCGCTCCTCCTCCTGACGCCCACCTGACGAGCCCACGTAGCATCGGGGCCGTGCTGCGCTCCCGCGAGACGCGTCCCCTCGACCCGCCCGAGAGCGTGCGGCTGGGTGACATCGTGCTCCGCAACCGCCTCGTCACCTCCTCGAGCCTGCTCGGGTACGGCGTGGCCAACTCGCCGCTCCTGCCGTACGGCATGAGCCCGGTGTCGCTGTTCGTGCCGCTGTCGGAGTTCGGTGCCGTCACCACGCGCACGCTCACCGTCGAGCCGCGCGAGGGGCACTTCACCACCCGCGACGACTGGACGCTGCGGGAGCTGCCCGGCCTGCTCAAGCGGTACGGCACCGTGCTGCGCGGCACCGACAGCGGGTTCCTCAACGCGTTCGGCTGGTGCAACATCGGCATCGACGCCTATCTGCGCGACTACTACCCCCGCACCCGCGACCAGCGCACGATCATCTCCCTCGGGGGCTTCTCCGCCGAGGAGTTCGTGACGCTCGTGGACCGGGTGAACGCCGCGGTGCCCGCGGGCGACATCGCCGCCGTCGAGTTCAACGTGAGCTGCCACAACGTCAACTTCGACTTCTCGACGATCCTGCGGGACGTCCTCGACGAGGCCGTGCCCCGCAGCAACCACCCGGTGATCCTCAAGCTCTCGCCCGACTACGACTACCTGCGCAACGCCCAGCAGGCCGCGGCGGCCGGGGTGTCCGCGCTCACGGCGATCAACACGGTGAAGGCGCTGCGGCTCGACCCGCGCACCGGCACCCCGTGGCTCGCCAACCGCTACGGCGGCCTCTCCGGGCGCGCGGTCAAGCCGATCGCGCTGCGCGTGGTGAGTGAGCTGCGCGAGGCCGGCGTGACGCTCCCGATCATCGCCACCGGCGGCATCCGCACGGTGGCCGACTGCCGCGAGTACTTCTGGGCGGGCGCCGACGCGGTGAGCCTCGGCAGCGCGACGTGGTTGGCGAGCTACCCGGGCTACGCACTCGCCCCGCTGCGGGCGCTGCGCGTTCGGCGCGTGTTGCGAGCCGTTCGGCGCTACTCACCGCTGCCGAAACGCAACGCCCCGTCGCGCTGAGAGACGATCTTCACCCGAACGGGGTGCCGGCCACGGGCAATCCCAGGAAGGGGACCGATGACGATCGCGTCGGGCGCCGCCGTCACGGGCGGGGTGCGAGCTCCCGATAGGCGGCCGCGTGCCGTGCTCTTCGATGTGTTCGAGACCATGCTGCAGGTCGACGCCCTCCGGACCCGGTTCGTGGACGTGGGGCGCCCCGAGCACGAGTGGGAGCTCTTCTTCGTGCGCACGCTCCGTGACGGGATGGCCCACACGCTCGCCGGCGCGGTGCGCCCCTTCGGCGACGTCGCCCGCGCCGCACTGCGCACCACCGTCGGCCACTCCCTCTCCGACGAGGCCGTGGAGCACGTGCTCGCCGGGTTCCGCGAGCTGCCGCCCCACCCGGACGTCGAGCCCGCCCTGATGGCGCTCGCCCGGGCCCGGATCCCGGCGTTCGGGTTCACCCACGGCACCGAGTCCGTGGCCTGCGACGCCCTCGACAAGGCCGGCCTGCGCACCTACCTGCGCGACACGTTCTCCACGGAGCGGATCGCCTCGTTCAAGCCGCCCGCGCGCGTGTACCACTGGGCCTGCCAGCGGGTGGAGCTGGCGCCCGAGAAGGTGGCGCTCGTGGCCGCCCACTCCTGGGACGTGCACGGCGCCGTGCGGGCCGGGCTCATCGGCGGCCTCGCCACCCGGCTGGAGGGGGCCGTGCCGGACGTGGTGGAGCGCCCGCACGTGGCCGCGGAGCGGCTGGACACGGTGGTGGACCGGCTCATCGCCCTGCCGGTCTGACCCGGGAGCGCGTCGGTCGGCCCTGATCGCCGTGGTCTCGCCAACCCGAGGACGGCGCCGGGCGTGGTGATCGGCCGGATCGGGACGTGAGCTGCATCCCTGCAGCTCATGTCCCATTCCTGCTGATCAGGTGCCTGCAGGCCGATTCCGGCGCCTCTGTCCCGGAGTCCCACCTCGAGGGCCTCCGGTGGCGCCGCGCATCGTGCGGCATCGTGCGGTGCCGCCGCTCCGGGCAGCTTCGCGGACAGGCCGGGGCCTGCCCGGGTGGACGCGCGGCGCGATCTGTTGATCGCCGATTCGGCGGCGGAGGGCCTGATCACTGTCTGCGGCTCTACAACCGCAAACGACGATCACAAGCCTGCGGCAATGGCAGCCCGGCCCGACAGCGGCCCTGTCCCGCCAGGCCGGGCTCGTGCCCGGGCGGTTCTCTCGGCCCGGTCTCAACCGGCCCCGGGCGGCTTTGCTCCTGCCCCTGCACCCCTTGCCCGGGCGGTCCCTGCCCCGTCACCCCTGCCCCGGGGGCCCTGCCCCGGGGGCCCTGCCCCGGGGGACCCGGCCCGGCTCTGTCCCGGCGGCCCGCCCTCACGCTCCGAGCGCCCGCCGCCTCCCCACCCCGAGCCCACCGGCCCCGCCGAGGTCCGCGCGCTGCCCGGCCAGGGCGCCTGCGGCGCGGCCGGAGCCGGACAGGACGCTCGGCCGCAGCGTGGCGAGGCGGGGGTAGGCGGAGGCGAACTCCTCGTCGACGCGGCGGCGCCGGTCGGCGAGCACCACGGCGACGCCGGGGTGCGGGCCCGCGGGGGTGCGGGTGGTGGCGTGGCCGGCGGCGCGCTCCTCGGCATCGGCGAGGCGGCGGTGGACCTGTGCTGCGAACCCCTCGAGCCACGACCTCCGGTAGGCCGCCACCGATTCACCCGGCCGGGGTGGTCGGACCCGTACGAGCTGCGTGGTGGCCTGCAGCAGCAACGACGTGTAGAGCAGCTCCACCCGTTCGCGGTCGGAGGCGTGCCCGAACACCGTGACGGCGGCGACCTTGCCGCCCCACGCGCCGTGCAGCACCCATCGGCACCCGAGGGCGGCGGCCGTCCAGCCGAGCAGGCGGGCCTTGCCGGCGCTGTAGGGGTCCTGCATCGCGATCCGCAGCGGGCCGATTCCGTCGCTCCCGGGATGCGCGGCGGCGAGCAGGGCGGCGTCGATGCCGTGGCGGGCCATCAGCTCCACGGCCTTGGCGGTGTAGACCTCCGACTCGGCCGCGGTGGCCGCACGCTCGGCCTTGGCGAGCAGCTTGCGGACGGTGGCGAGCTTCGCTGTTCCGATCGCGGCCGTGCCGATCTTCTCCGCACCCATGACATCCCCCCGGATCGAACGTCTGTTCGTGGTGGGGAGATGTAACCACGGGGCGGTGACAGTTCCGGGGAGCGCCTACACCACGCCCGCGACGCGCCGGGCAGGCAGCCCCGCCCGGGCGTGTCGCGCCGCGGTCCTACCCTTGAGGAGCCATGCGCGATCCCGTCTCGAACGACCCCTCCCGGTACCGCCCGGCGCCCGGCTCCATCCCGGAGGCGCCCGGGGTCTACCGGTTCTCCGACCCGCACGGGCGCGTGATCTACGTCGGCAAGGCGAAGAGCCTGCGGCAGCGGCTCAACTCCTACTTCGCCGACCTCACCGGCCTGCACCCGCGCACCCGGCAGATGGTCACCACCGCGGCGAAGGTCGAGTGGACCGTCGTCACCACCGAGGTGGAGGCGCTGCAGCTCGAGTACAACTGGATCAAGGAGTTCGACCCGCGGTTCAACGTCCGGTACCGCGACGACAAGACCTACCCGGTGCTCGCGGTCACGATGAACGAGGAGTTCCCGCGGCTGCACGTCTACCGCGGCCCGCGGCGCAAGGGTGTGCGCTACTTCGGGCCGTACGCGCACGCGTGGGCCATCCGGGAGACCCTCGACCTGCTCCTGCGGGTGTTCCCGGCGCGCACGTGCAGCGCCGGGGTGTTCAAGCGCCACGGCCAGATCGGGCGGCCCTGCCTCCTGGGCTACATCGACAAGTGCTCGGCGCCGTGCGTCGGGCGGGTCGACGCCGACGAGCACCGCCGCATCGTCGAGGACTTCTGCGACTTTCTCTCCGGCCGCACCGACCACCTCGTCCGCCAGCTCGAGCGGAAGATGGCCGACGCATCGGAGCAGCTGGAGTTCGAGCGGGCCGCCCGGCTGCGCGACGACATCGGAGCGCTGCGCCGGGCCATGGAGAAGCAGGCCGTGGTGCTGGGCGACGGCACCGACGCCGACGTCGTCGCGTTCGCCGAGGACGAGCTCGAGGCCGCGGTGCAGATCTTCCACGTCCGCGGCGGGCGGGTGCGCGGCCAGCGCGGATGGGTGATCGACAAGGTCGAGCCCACCGACACCGCGCAGCTCGTGGAGCGGTTCCTCACCCAGTTCTACGGCGAGCAGGCGGCGCTCGCCGGGTCGGCCGACGACGCCACCCAGCCCGTACCCCGCGAGATCCTCGTGCCGGAACTGCCCTCGGACGCAGGCTCCATCGCCGAATGGCTGTCCGGGCTGCGCGGATCGCGGGTGCACCTGCGGGTGCCGCAGCGGGGCGACAAGCGCGCGCTGGCCGAGACCGTCGCGCGCAACGCCGCGGAGGCGTTCACCCAGCACAAGCTGCGCCGCGCGGGCGACCTCACCGCGCGCTCCGCGGCGTTGCAGGAGATCCAGGACGCGCTCGGCCTCGACAGCGCGCCGCTGCGCATCGAGTGCGTCGACGTGAGCCACGTGCAGGGCAGCAACGTCGTGGCGTCGCTCGTGGTGTTCGAGGACGGGCTCGCCCGCAAGTCGGAGTACCGCCGGTTCGAGATCCGGGGTGGGGCCGACGGCGGTGACGTCGCGGCGATCGCCGAGGTGGTGCGCCGGCGGTTCCGGCGCTACCTCGCCGAGACGAGCAGCGCCGAGTCGAGCAGCGCCGAGTCGAGCAGCGCCGAGTCGAGCAGCGCCGAGTCGAGCAGCGCCGAGTCGAGCAGCGCCGAGTCGAGCAGCGCCGAGT